>JAEUPF010000148.1 GCA_016790425.1 Rubrivivax sp. | reverse complement strand
GCGCAGAACCCGGTCTCCAGCCGCCTCGTGGGCATCCGCGTCAACTCGATGCTGATGCTCGGCTGGGGCCTGGCGGCGGCGGTGGGCTCGGTGGCCGGGATGATGGTGGCGCCGATCGTCTACCTCGACCCCAACATGATGGCCGGGGTGCTGCTGTACGCATTCGCCGCGGCGCTGATCGGCGGCATCGACAGCCCGGGCGGCGCGGTGTTCGGCGGCTTTCTCGTCGGCGTGCTCGAGAACGTGCTCGGCGCCTACGTCGTGGGCAACGAGCTGAAGCTGGTGGTGGCACTGGTGCTGATCGTCGGCGTGCTGCTGGTCAAGCCCTCGGGCTTCTTCGGGCGCGCACAGGTGAGCCGTGTCTGAGGCCCTCACTCCCGCCCTGGCGCGCCCCGCGGGCGAGCGGGCCTGGAGCGCGGCGCGGGTTAGGACCGTCGCGCTGGCGCTGCTCGTCGTGGCCGCGCTGGTGCTGCCTTTCGTCGTCAGCAACTACCGCAGCTTCCAGTTCACGCTGGTGCTCGTCTACGCGATCGCGCTGCTGGGCCTGAACATCCTCACCGGCTACAACGGCCAGATCTCGCTCGGGCACGGCGCCTTCTATGCCATCGGCGCCTACGCCGCGGCGATCCTGATCGAGAAGTTCGGCGTGCCGTACTGGCTCACCGTGCTGCTGGCCGGCGCGCTGTGCCTGGGCGTGGGCTTCCTGTTCGGGCTGCCGGCGCTGCGCCTGGAAGGCCTGTACCTCGCCTTGGCGACCTTCGCACTCGGTGTGTCGATACCGCAACTGTTGAAGTACAAGGCGCTCGAGCCGTGGACCGGCGGCGTGCAGGGCGTCGTCATCGTCAAGCCCGAGGCGCCATTCACCTTGTTCGGCATGAAGCTCAGTGCCGACCAATGGCTGTACCTGTTCACATTGGCCGTGACGATGCTGATGTTCTGGCTGGCGTGGAACCTGCTGCGCGGCCGCGTCGGCCTGGCCTGGGTGGCCATCCGCGATTCGCACGTCGCGGCCACCGCAATGGGCATCGACACCGCCTGGTACAAGTCGCTCGCCTTCGGCGTCAGCGCCATGTACACCGGCGTGGCCGGCGCGCTGGGAGCGATCGCGGTGCAGTTCGTCGCCCCCGACAGCTTCACGCTGTGGCTGTCGATCGTGCTCGTCGTCGGCATCGTCGTCGGCGGTCTGGCGTCGATTCCCGGCGCGGTGTTCGGCGCCCTCTTCGTGCAGTTCATTCCCAACGTCGCCGACCAGATTTCCAAGGCCGCGCCGTGGGCCATCTACGGCCTGTTCCTGATCGGCTTCATGTACCTGATGCCTGCCGGCATCAACGGTGCGGTCCGCCTCGGCTGGGCGCGGTTCCGCCAGCGCAGGCGCCGCGGCGCGCCTGCATCGCCGTAGAGCCTGGCCGCCACCCTCTCGTTGTCACGCGCGGAGACCCACCATGGCTTTCAAACCCCTCCTCGGCGGCCTGGCCCTCGGCCTCGTGCTGGCCACGTCGCCCGCACTGGCGCAGAAGAAGTACGACCCGGGCGCCAGCGACAAGGAAATCAAGATCGGCCAGACCATGCCCTACAGCGGCCCGGCTTCGGCCTACGGCACCATCGGCAAGGTCGAGGCGGCCTACTTCAGGAAGATCAACGACGAAGGCGGCATCAACGGCCGCAAGATCACCTTCATCAGCCTGGACGACGCCTACAGCCCGCCCAAGACGGTGGAGATGGTGCGCCGCCTCGTCGAACAGGACGAAGTGCTGCTGCTGTTCAACACGCTGGGCACGCCCTCGAACACGGCCATCCACAAGTACATGAACGCCAAGAAGGTGCCGCAGCTGTTCGTGGCCACCGGCGCGACGAAGTGGAACGATCCGAAGGGCAACCCGTGGACGATGGGCTGGCAGCCGAACTACCAGACCGAAACCACCATCTACGCCAGGCACATCCTGGCGACCAAGCCGAACGCGAAGATCGCCGTGCTGTATCAGAACGACGACTACGGCAAGGACTACCTCAAGGGGCTGGAGGACGGCCTGGGCGACAAGGCCAAGACGATGATCGTCGCGCGCGCCTCCTACGAGACCAGCGACCCGACGGTCGACTCGCAGATCGTGCAATTGCAGGCCTCCGGCGCCGACGTCTTCGTCAACATCACGACGCCCAAGTTCGCCGCCCAGGCGATCCGCAAGGCCTACGACATCGGCTGGAAGCCGGTGCAGTACTTGAACAACGTGTCGTTGTCGGTGGGCTCGGTGCTGACGCCGGCGGGCCTGGAGAAGTCGGTCGGCCTCATCACGGCGCAGTACGGCAAGGACCCCACCGACCCGCAGTGGGCCAACGACCCGGGCATGAACGAATGGCGGGCCTTCATGGCCAAGTACTTCCCTGACGGGGACACGAAGGACGCCTCGAACGTCTACGGCTACGGGGCGGCGCGCACGCTGGTGCAGGTGCTCAAGCAGTGCGGCGACAACCTGACGCGCGAGAACGTCATGAAGCAGGCCGCCAGCCTGAAGGACTTCGACCCCGGCACCTCGCTGCCCGGCATCAAGATCAACACCAGCCCGACCGACTTCGCGCCGATCCAGGCCGTGCAGCTTGCGCGCTTCGACGGCAAGACCTGGGTGCTCTTCGGCCAGGTGATCAGTGCCGACGCGAAGTAGTCGGCGCCGCGCTGTTCCTCCCTCTCCCGCTGAGCGGGAGGGGGACCGGACAGCGCAGATCCAGCCGACGGCCGGCGCGCCGGCCGCAGCGCCTCAGCCGCCGAACTTGTAGTCCGTCTTCGCCTTGCTGCGCAGCTCTTCCTGGTAGCGCTGCACCTTCACCTGCTCCAGGCGCTGCTTGATCTGGCCCTTCACGTCCTCGAAGGCCGGGAAGGGCGCTTCGCGCGTCTCTTCGAGCTTGATGATGTGGAAGCCGAACTGGCTCTTCACCGGCGCGTCGGTCATCTCGCCGGTCTTCAGCGCCGTCAGCGCCTTGGCGAATTCGGGCACGTAGCTGTCGGGCTTGGCGAAGTCGAGCTCGCCGCCCTTCTCGCCCGAGCCGGTGTCCTTGCTGTGCTTCTTGGCCAGCTCGTCGAACTTGGCGCCGGCCTTGATCTGCTTGATCAGCGACACCGCGTCTTCTTCCTTCTCGACGAGGATGTGGCGGGCGCGGTACTCGGTGCCGCTGGCCTGGGCCTTGAACTTGTTGTATTCGAGCAGGGCTTCGTCGTCGGTGACCGGGTTCTTCTTGCGGAAGTCGTCGAACAGCTCGCGGATGAGGATGCTCTGGCGGGCGATCTCCAGCGCATCGCGGTAGTCGGCGCTGGCCGCCAGCCCCAGGCGCGACGCTTCCTGGGCGAAGATCTCGCGCAGCACCACCTGGTCGCGCGCCTGCTGCATCACCTCGGGGCCGACCTGCTGGCCGGCGCGCTGCGCCTGCTTGACCAGCGCATCGACCCGTGCCTTGGGCACCGCCTTGCCGTTGACGATAGCGACGTTCTGGGCCGACGCGGCCAGCGGCAGGAAGGCCGCCGCGGCGGCAGCGATGACGGCAAGGCGCAGCGGGGCGCGCAGGTCGAAGTGGTTCATGACAGGGCACTCTGCGGTGAAAAGGCCGGGCGCGCTTGCAGCGCCGCGCCGGCCGGGGCTTCGGTGGGGAGAAAAAGCAGGGAGAGGGGGGAGAGGCGGCGGCCCGGTGCGGCCGGCACGATCAACACGTTCGGCACGTGATGAAAGGGCTTGACGGGCTTCACGCGCCGCCGCGGTCCTCTTCGGGCGACCTGGCATCGATGGCCAGCGCATGCACGCGCTGGGGACCGAGCGGACCGAGGGCATGATACACGAGGCGATGCCGCGCCACCCTCGTGAGACCGGTGAAGCGAACGCTGGTGATGCGGACCGTGAAGTGACCTCCTTCGCGCGCTCCGGCATGGCCGATGTGCGCCGCGCTGTCGTCGTGGACTTCCAGGCGTTCAGGGGCAAGCGCCGTGCGCAGGCGTGATTCGATGTCCTTGGCGTTCATGGCGGGCGGGGGCTCAGGAGGAGCAGGAGACTTCGAGTTGCGTCGCCCAGTCCGGCGGCAGGGCGGCGTCGGCTTCGTTGCCGGGCTGCTCGTCGAACGGGCGCTCGAGCAGGGCGTGCAGCCGCTGCACTTCGGTGAAGTCGCCTTCGCGGGCACGCCGGATCGCCGTTTCGGCAAGGTGGTTGCGCAGCACGAACTTCGGGTTGGCGCGGTTCATCGCCGCGGCGCGTTCGGCGTCGTTGCGGCCTTCGCTGCGAAGGCGCTCGGCGTAGCGGGCGGCCCAGGCGTCGAAGGCTTCGCGGTCGATGAACTGGTCGCGCACCGCTTCGTTGCCGGCGCCCGGCGCGGTGGAGAACGCGGCCAGGCGGCGGAAGGTGATCGTGAAGTCGGCGCGGTCGGCCGCCATGCGGCGCAGCAGGTCGTCGCAGAGGTCGCGGTCTTCGGCGCGTGCATCGGCCAGGCCCAGCTTGGCGCGCAGGCCGCTCGACATCGCCGTGGCGAACTCGGCCTTGTACGGTTCGAGCGCGGCGAGCGCCCGTTGTTGCGCCCGTTGTTGCGCCTGTTCCTGCGCCTGCGCGTCGGCAGCGCCGGCCGGGCCAGCATCGGCGGCCGCGCCGGCTTCGCCGTCGATCAGCGGCAGCAGCGCATGCGCCAGCGCGTGCAGGTTCCACAACGCCACCTGCGGCTGGCGCGCATAGGCGTAGCGGCCCTGCTGGTCGGTGTGGTTGCAGATGTGGCCGGGGTCGAACGCGTCCATGAAGCCGAACGGGCCGTAGTCGATGGTCAGGCCGAGCAGCGACATGTTGTCGGTGTTCATCACGCCGTGGCAGAAGCCCACGCATTGCCACTGCGCCATGAGCCGCGCCGTGCGGCGGGCCACTTCTTCCAGCATCGCGGCCACGCGCTCGGCCCTCTCGGGCAGGGTGGCCAGCGCCGGGAAGTGCTGCGCGATCGCCGCGTCGGCCAGCGCCGCGAGCGCCGCCAGGTCCTGCGCCGTGTGCGTGAAGTGCTCGAAGTGGCCGAAGCGCAGGAAGCTGGGCGCCACGCGCGTCACCACCGCTGCCGTCTCCACCGTCTCGCGCTGCACCGGCAGCGCGGCGGCGGTGATGCAAAGCGCCCGCGTGGTGGGAATGCCGAGCGCGTGCATGGCCTCCGAGCACAGGAACTCGCGGATCGACGAGCGCAGCACGGCGCGGCCGTCGCCCATGCGCGAATACGGCGTCAGGCCGCTGCCCTTCAACTGGATCTCCAGCGGCCCGGCCGGCGTTTCCACTTCGCCCAGCCAGTGCGCGCGCCCGTCACCGAGCTGCCCGGCCCAGACGCCGAACTGGTGGCCGCTGTAGACGCTGGCCAGCGGCCGCATGCCCGGCCACGGCGCGCCGCCGCTGAAGGCGGCCAGCGCTGCGGGCGAGCGCCACCAGTCGGCCGGCCAGCCGAGCAGCGCCGTGCACTGCGGGCTCACTGCCACCCAATGCGGGTCGGGCAGCGGCTGCGCGGGCAGCTCGGTGTAGAAGCGCGGCCCGAGTTCGGCGAAGCGGTTGCGCCAGCGCAGGGTGTCGTGCATGGGGGCGCGACAGTGTAGGAGCCGGCCGCCCGCGGCACCGGGGCCCGCCGGGTTGCCCACCGGCGCCGGCGGGTCAAGCGCCGGCCTGCCGACTGCCCCGTACGGCGGCGCCCGGCGGCGCACGGCGGCGGCGCGTCACCCAGGCGACACCCCGCGGCCCTTGGCCTTCCGGGAAGGTACCGTCCCGCAACGCAGCCGATTCGACTACCTTGCCGGGGTTTCCCGCGTCCCGCCTTTCCGTCTTCCCGTCTCCCCGACGAACCCGGAGGTTCCGCATGAGTCATCGACGTACCCTCGCGCGCCTGGCCGTTGTCGCGGCCGCCGCATTGGCGGCGCTGCCCGCCTGGGCGCAGATCAAGATCGCCTATGTCGACCCGCTGTCGGGCGGCGGCGCCACCATCGGCGAGCATGGCCTGAAGCATCTGCAGTACCTGGTCGAGGTCATCAACGCGCGCGGCGGCGTCATCGGCGGCCAGAAGCTCGAGGCGGTGGCCTACGACAACAAGGGCAGCCCGCAGGAGAGCCTGGTGCAGGTGCAGAAGGCCATCGACGCCGGCGTGCGCTTCATCACCCAGGGCAACGGCTCGGGCGCGGCCATCGCCATCTCGGAGTTCATCGCCAAGTACAACGAGCGCAACCCCGGCAAGGAGGTGCTGTACTTCAACTACGCCGCGGTGGACCCGGCGCTCACCAACGAGAAGTGCAGCTACTGGCATTTCCGCTGGGACGCCAGTTCCGACATCAAGATGGCGGCGCTGACCAACTTCATGAAGGACAAGCCGGCGATCAAGAAGGTGTACATCATCGGCCAGGACTACTCGTTCGGGCACGCCGTGCGCAAGGCGGCCAACGAGATGCTCAAGGCCAAGCGGCCCGACATCCAGATCGTCGGCGACGAGCTGCACCCGCTGCTGAAGATCACCGACTTCGCGCCGTACATCGCCAAGATCAAGGCCTCGGGCGCCGACAGCGTGATCACCGGCAACTGGGGCAACGACATGGCGCTGCTGCTCAAGGCCGCCGCCGACGCCGGGCTCAAGGTGGGCTGGTACACCTACTACGCCGGCGGCGCCGGCGCGCCCACCGCGATCAAGCAGACGGGCCTGGACCACCAGGTGTTCCAGATCAGCGAATGGCACACCAACGTGCCGGCGCCCGAGATGGAGGCGTTCGCCGACGCGTTCCTGAAGAAGCACGGCGGCGCCCAGCAGCAGGGCTGGTGGTACCTGCGCATGAAGAACCAGATGGACATGTTCGCCGCGGCGCTGGACAAGGCGAAGTCGGCCGACCCGAAGAAGGTGGCCGCGGCGCTGGCCGACATGAAGTGGCGCAACTCGCTCGGCGCCGAGGTGTTCATGCGCCCGGGCGACCACTCGCTGTTCCAGGACATGTACATCTCGTCGTTCGGCTCGGGCACCAAGCACGACGAGGAAAAGACCGGCTGGGGCTGGAAGACGGTGGGCGTGATCAAGGGGCAGGACACGGTGATCCCCACCACCTGCAAGATGGTCACGCCCAGTTGAGCGACCCCAGGCGCGGCACCGGCCGGCGGCGTTCCGGCCGGATCTTCGCCACCCGTTCCGTTCCCGTTCCGTTCCGTTCCGTTCCCTGCGGCCCTCCCGCGCCTGCGCGGGAGGGCCCGGGGGCGAAGGTCGCGGCTGAACCATGCTCGAACTGATCGTCTTCTCGACGCTGAACGGCCTGCTCTACGGCATGCTGCTGTTCCTGCTGGCCAGCGGCCTGACGCTCATCTTCAGCATGATGGGCGTGCTCAACTTCGCGCACGCCAGCTTCTACATGCTGGGCGCCTACTTCGGCTACCAGATCAGCCGCTGGGCCGGCTACTGGCCGGGGCTCGTGCTGGCGCCGCTGCTCGTCGGCGTGATCGGCTCGCTCATCGAGCGCTACGGCCTGCGCACGGTGCACAAGCACGGGCATGTCGCCGAGCTGCTGTTCACCTTCGGCATCGCCTACATCATCGAGGAGCTGGTGCAGATGGTGTGGGGCAAGGTGCCGGTGGACTACCGCGTGCCCGAGGCGCTGAACTTCTCCGCCTTCACGCTCTTCGCCACCACCTACCCGGCGTTCCGCATGTTCATGCTGCTGATGTCGGTGGCGGTGTTCATCGGCCTGCTGCTGCTGCTGACGCGCACCCGCGTCGGCCTCGTCATCCGTGCCGCGCTGACGCACCCGAACATGGTCAGCATGCTCGGGCACAACGTGCCGCTGGTGTTCATGCTCGTGTTCGGCGTCGGCTGCGCGCTGGCGGCGCTGGCCGGCGTCATCGCCGGGCCGGCGCTGGTGACGCAGCCGGCGATGGCCGCCTCGCTGGGGCCGATCCTGTTCGTCGTCGTCGTCGTCGGCGGCCTCGGCTCGCTGGCCGGCGCCTTCGTCGCCTCGCTCTTGATCGGCCTCGTGCAGACCTTCGCCGTGGCGCTGAACGTCTCGCTGGCCGACGTGCTGGCGCGGCTGGGCATCACCGTCACCCGCGAGTCGTTCGGCGGCGACCTCTGGATGGCCACCGTCGCGCAGGTGGCGCCGATCATCCCCTACCTGCTGCTGGTGCTGGTGCTGATCTTCCGGCCCAAGGGGCTGCTCGGGGACCGCGACACATGAGCCGGCCCGGCCGCCCGAGGGGCTCATGCCGAAGCGCGCAGCGTGGAGGCCGGCAATGAACGCGCCGAGCGGCAGCGAAGCGCTCGCGCCCGACCGGCGCGCCGCGCCCGCGCCTGCGGCGGCGGGCGCGCTGTCGCGCGGGCCCTGGCTCGCCTGGGGCGGCGCGGTGGTCGTCGTGGCGGTGCTGCCGTTCGTGTTCACGAGCGGCGCGTCGCTGACGATGATGAGCCTGATGGGCTTCGCGATCGTCTTCGCGCTGTCGTACAACATGCTGCTCGGGCAGACCGGCATGCTGTCGTTCGGGCACGCCGTGTACTACGGCCTCGGCGGCTTCATCACCGCGCACGCGCTGAACGCGGTCGGTGCCGGCCAGTGGCCGGTGCCGCTGCCGGTGATGCCGCTCGTCGGCGGGCTCGCCGGCCTCGCCTTCGCGTTGGTGTTCGGCTGGGTCTCCACCAAGCGGGCCGGCACCGCGTTCGCGATGATCTCGCTGGGCATCGGCGAGCTGGTTGCCGCCTGCTCGCTGATCCTGCGCGGCTTCTTCGGCGGCGAAGGCGGCATCTCCACCAGCCGCACGGCGACGCTGAAGTTCCTCGGCCTGAACTTCGGCCCGCAGGTGCAGGTGTACTACCTCATCGCCGCCTGGTGCCTGCTCAGCATGGCGGCGATGTACGCCTTCACGCGCACGCCGCTCGGGCGCATGTGCAACGCCGTGCGCGACAACCCCGAGCGCGCCGAGTTCGTCGGCTACAGCACGCAGATGGTGCGCTACCTGGCCTTCTGCGCCTCGGGCTTCTTCGCCGGCGTTGCCGGCGGGCTGGCGGCGATCCACTACGAGATCGTCACCGCGTCGATGGTCGGCGCCGTGCCGTCGGGCTTCGTGCTGCTGATGGCCTACATCGGCGGCGTCGGCTTCTTCATCGGCCCGGTGATCGGCGCGGTGCTGATGACGGCGCTGCAGATCTCGCTGTCGGACTACACCGGCGCCTGGCTGCTCTACGTGGGCCTGATGTTCGTCGGCGTGGTGATGTTCGTGCCGTGGGGCCTGGGCGGCCTGCTGCTGATGCAAAGGCCGCTGTTCGTGGGCGGCGCCTGGAAGCGCGTGCTGCCGGTGTACGCGCTTGGCATCGTGCCGACGGCGCTGCTCGGCGCGGGGCTGGTGGCGCTGGTGGAGACCGCGCACCACCTGCTCGTCAAGGCCACCGAAGGGCCGGCGATGCGCCTGTTCGGCATCGCCTACGCCGCCGACAGCCCGCTGGCGTGGGCCGTCATCGCCGCCGTGCTCGCCGCAGGGCTGGCGGCGCTGCGCTGGGTGGCGCCGCGCGTCTCGGCGGCCTGGCATGGGGCGGTGCAGGAGGCGCTGCGCCTGAAGGCGGGCCCGGCGCCGGGTGGTTCGCGATGAGCGCCGCCGCGCTGCAGCTGCAAGACGTGCACAAGCGCTTCGGCGCGACGCAGATCATCCGCGGCGTCAACCTCGAGGTGCGCACCGGCGAGCGGCACGCGATCATCGGCCCCAACGGCGCCGGCAAGTCGACCCTGTTCAACCTCGTCAGCGGCCGCTTCCCGGTGAGTTCGGGGCGCGTGCTGCTCAAGGGCGACGACGTGACCGGCCTGGCGCCGTTCATGATCAACCGCCGCGGCCTCTCGCGCAGCTTCCAGGTCACCAACATCTTCCCGCGCCTGTCGGTGTTCGAGAACATCCGCTGCGGCGTGCTGTGGTCGCTCGGCTACCGCTATGCCTTCTGGCGCCTGGTGGAGAAGGCGCGCGACGCGCGCGAGCGCAGCGAGGCGATCCTCGAGCAGATCAACCTCTCGGGCCGGCGCGACACGCCGGCCGGCGTGCTCTCCTACGCCGAGCAGCGGGCGCTCGAGATCGGCATCACCATCGCCGGCGGCGCCGACGTCATCCTGCTCGACGAGCCCACCGCCGGCATGAGCCGCTCGGAAACCGAGCACGCGGTGGCGCTGATCCGCCGCGTCAGCGAAGGGCGCACGCTGGTCATCGTCGAGCACGACATGAGCGTCGTCTTCGACCTCGCCGACCGCATCTCGGTGCTCGTCTACGGCCAGGTCATCGCCACCGACACGCCTGCGGCGATCCGCGCCAACGCCGAGGTGCAGAAGGCCTACCTCGGCAGCGCCGAGGAGGACCGCCAGGCCGCTGCCGAAGGCGCCGCCGCGCCGGCGGCCCCGGGAGCCGCGCATGCTTGAAGTGCGCGGCCTGCACGCCTGGTACGGCAAGAGCCACATCCTGCACGGCGTCGACTTCCGCGTCGGCGAGGGCGAGATCGTCTCGCTGCTCGGGCGCAACGGCGTCGGCCGCTCGACGACGATCAAGGCGATCATGGGCGACGTCGTGCGCGAAGGGTCGGTGCGCTTCAAGGGCCGCGAGCTGGTCGGCCTGAAGTCGCACCAGATCGCGCACGCGGGCCTGGGCTACGTGCCGGAGAACCGCGACATCTTCCCCTCGCTGACGGTGCGCGAGAACCTGTTGCTCGGCCAGAAGAGCGGTGGCAGCCGGGCCGGCAACGGCAAGGCGCGCTGGAGCATGGACGACATGTTCGAACTCTTCCCGCGCCTGCGCGAGCGCGCCGACACCGCCGGCGGCGTGCTCTCCGGCGGCGAGCAGCAGATGCTCACGATCTGCCGCACGCTGATGGGCGACCCCGACCTGATGATGATCGACGAGCCCACCGAGGGCCTGGCGCCGCGGATGGTGGAACTCGTCGCCGAGCTGCTGACGCGCATCGCCGCGCGCGGCGTGGCCATCCTGCTCGTCGAGCAGAAGCTGACCATCGCGCTGCGCATCTCGGCTCGGCTGTACGTGATGGGGCACGGCCGCATCGTCTTCGAGGGCACGCCGCAGTCGCTGCAGGCCGACGCGCAGGTGCGCAAGGAGTGGCTCGAGGTGTAGGCGGCTGCGAGCGCGCCATGAAGCAAGCCGCTATGCTGCGCGGCGCCATGCTCGCCCCCGCCTCCAGACCCCTCTCCGGCGGCGAGCCGCAGGACCTGGCCGCGGCGTGGGAGCAGGCCTGGAGCGAAGCGCTGCACCAGGCGGCGCTTCGCCGCGAAGGACAGGCACGGTCCGGATGGGTGTTGCCTGGGGCACTGGACACCGCCGGCCGCGAACTCGCCTCGCTGTACCGGCCGCTCGTCGAGCACCGGCCCGTTGCCGCGCGCCCCTGGGTCATCGGCCACCTCGGGCAGAGCCTCGACGGCTTCATCGCCACCCACGGCGGCGACTCGCGCTACGTCACCGGCGAAGCCGATCTCGACCACATGCACCGGCTGCGCGCGCTGGCCGACGCGGTGATCGTCGGTGCCGGCACGGTGGCCATCGACGACCCGCTGCTGACGACGCGCCGCGTGCCCGGGCCCCATCCGGCGCGCGCCGTGCTCGACCCGCTCGCGCGCGTGCCGCGCACGGCGCGCGTGCTGCGGGGCGACGATGCGCCGACGCTGTGGCTCGTCGACGAACGCTGGTGCGACCGGGCGCGCAGCGGCGGCGTCGCGGCGCGCGTGCTGCCGGTGCCGGGGCTGCTGGGCGCCGACGGCGCGCTCGACGCGGCGGCCGCGGTCACAGCGCTGGCCGCCGAGGGGCTGGCGGT
>JAEUPF010000146.1 GCA_016790425.1 Rubrivivax sp. | reverse complement strand
TTGCCTTCCACGTCGCCTTCGGTGGCCTGCTTGTACAGCGAGTAGATCTTCAGCAGCGTCATGTTGTCGGGCTTCTCGGGCAACTGCTTGCTCTGGGCAACCGCCTTCTCGAACGTCGCTTTCAGGTCGGCCATGGCCTGGATCCTCCGCGGGTGAAAGGGATGGCGAACATGCTGCGATCGGGTTGATCTCAACTTGACTCGCACCGGCATGTTACCCAGCATCGACAGCAGCGGCGGCGCCCTGCGCCGCATCGACAAGAACGGCACGAGGAGCACACCCACCATGGCCAGCGAACGCATGTCGCGCGTCGATACCGCGTGGCTGCGCATGGACAACGACGTCAACCTGATGATGATCGTCGGCGTGTGGCTGCTCGCCCCGGCCATCACGCTGGCCGCTTTGCGCGAGCGCATCGAGTCCAAGCTGCTGAAGTACGACCGCTTCCGCCAGAAGGCGGTGCACGATGCACTGGGTGCGATGTGGGTCGACGACGAGTCGTTCGACCTCGACCGCCACGTGGTGGCCACGCCGTTGCCGCGCGAGAAGGGCCAGGGCGAGCGCGCCGCACTGCAGGCGCTGTGCGGGCGGCTGGCCGCCGAGCCGCTCGATCCCGAGCGGCCGCTGTGGAAGTTCCACCTCATCGAGCACTACGAAGGCGGCAGCGCGATCCTGATGCGCATCCACCACTGCATCGGCGACGGCATCGCGCTGATGACGGTGATGCTCAGCATCACCGACGGCGGCGCCGACCCGCCCCGGCGCCGCCGCAACCTGGCCGCGGCGGCCGAGGCGCACCACGGCGCGGGCGATGGGCACGAGGGCGACTGGCTCAGCGACGCCGTGCTCAAGCCGCTCACCGACCTCACGGTGAAGGCCATCGGCATGACCGGCAGCGGCATCGGCCGCAGCATGGAAGTGCTGGCCAACCCGCAGGCGCTGACGCAAGGCATGGGCGGCGTCGATCTCGCGCAGGCCGGCCTGCAGGTGGCCAAGGACGCGGCGGCGCTGGCGCTGCTGGACGACGACAGCCCGACCAGGCTCAAGGGCAAGGGCAGCGGCCGCAAGGTGGTGGCCTGGTGCGAGCCGATCCCGCTGGAGATGGTGAAGGCCATCGGCAAGGCGATGAACTGCACCGTCAACGACGTGCTGCTGTCGTGCGTGGCCGGGGCCATCGGCGGCTGGCTGCGCGCCAGCGGCGAAGACCTGGCGGGCAAGGAGATCCGCGCCATGGTGCCGGTGAACCTGCGCCCGCTGGACAAGGCGTGGCAACTGGGCAACCGCTTCGGGCTGGCGCCGCTGGTGCTGCCGGTGGGCATCGCCAATCCGGTGCAGCGCATGTACGCGGTGCACGCGCGCATGGCCGAGATGAAGGGCAGCTACCAGCCGCTGCTGGCCTTCGCGATCCTTTCCGTTTCGGGCCTGCTCATCAAGCCGGTGCAGGACATGGTGCTGGGGCTCTTCGCGAAGAAGACGACGGCGGTGATGACCAACGTGCCGGGGCCCGCGAAGCCGCTGCTGTTCTGCGGCAGCACGCTGCGGCAGACGATGTTCTGGGTGCCTTCGTCGGGCGACATCGGCGTCGGCGTGTCGGTGCTCAGCTACGGCGGCGGCGTGCAGTTCGGCCTCATCACCGACGAGAAGCTGTGTCCGCGGCCGCAGGAGATCATCGACCGCTTCGAGCCCGAGTTCGAGCAGCTGCTGCTGGTGGCGATGATGCTGCCGTGGGCGGGCGAGCCGGCGGGCGAAACCGCTTCGACGCCGGCAGCCGGGCCGCCCGCGCAGCAGCCGGCGGCGCGCCCGAAGAACAAGGCGGCCAGCAATGCCGCCGTGCGCCGGCCGAAGCAGCCACCGAACCCAGCCAACGAAGGGAAACCCGCACCATGACCGTCAGCGTCGACATCGACCTCGGCTACGAATTCGCCGTCAAGGCCAGCGCGAAGGAGGTCTTCGCGGTGCTGGCCGACGTGCCGAAGTCGGCCAGCCATTTCCCGAAGGTCAAGAAGCTGCACGACCTGGGCGACAACGCCTACCGCTGGGAGATGCAGCGCGTGGGCACGGCGCAGATCGGCATCCAGACCATCTACGCCTGCAAGTACAAGAGCGACGAGAAGAAGGGCAGCGTCACCTGGGCGCCGCACCCCGACGACAAGAGCAACGCGAAGATCAGCGGCAGCTGGAAGATCACCGAGGGCAAGGGCCGCACGAACATCGTGCTCAAGACCGGCGGCACCGTCGACGTGGCGCTGCCGGCGCTGATGAAGGTCGTCGTCGGCCCGGTGGTGACCAGCGAGTTCGAGGGCCTGGTCGAGAAGTACATCGAGAACCTGTGCCAGACCTTCGGCGGCGAGGTGGAATAGGCGCAGCCGTCGCGCTGGGCCGCGCGCGCCGGCCGCCCTTCAGCGGCGGGCCAGCGGCCGCGAAGCCAGCAGCCGTTCGCGCAGCCAGCGGTGGCCGCTGTCGTTGTTGTGCCGCCAGGTCCAGTGCATCGTCACCGTGATCGGCGGCAGGCCGAAGTCGAGCTCGGCCACGGTCAGCCCGTAGCGGCGCGCGAAGCGCTCGGCCGGTGACGAGGGCACCACCATCGCCAGGTCGGTCTTGGCGATGATCGCCGGCGCCACGGTGAAGTACGGCAGCGTCAGCCGGATGCGCGACTGCAACCCGAGCAGGTGCAGCGCCCGCGCCGGCTCGATGTGGCTCGAAACCAGGATGAACTCCAGCTGCTCGAGGGCGGCGCGATCATTGGCCGCAGGCGGTCCTTGCGGTCCTTGCGGCCCTTGCGGCCCTTTCGCCCCTTGCGGCCCCTTCGCCCCCTTCAGCCGCCGCAGCAGCGGGTGGCCGCGCCGCACCAGCAGCACGTAGCGCTCGTGCTCCAGCAGCACCGCGCTCTCGGTGCCCGAGAGGTTGAGGTTGGGCAGGAAGCCCACCGCCAGGTCGAGCCGCCCGTCGTGCAGCGCCGGCGCGATCTCCGCGGGCGCCAGCTGCGTCGCCTCGATGCGCACGCCGCCGGCGCTGCGGCCGACGTCGGCCATCAGGCGCGGCAGGAACTCGTCGGCGCCGATGTCGCTGATGTGCAGCGCGAAGCGGCGCATCGAGCGCGCGGCGACGAAGCGTTCGCTCTCGTTGAGCGCCACGTCCAGCGTCTCCAGCGCCTGCACCACCTGGCGCGCGAAGCGGTCGGCCTTCGGGGTGGGAACGACGCCGCCGCTGCCGCGCACGAAGAGCGCGTCCTTCAGCGCCAGGCGCAGCCGCGTCACGGCGCGGCTGACAGCCGGCTGCGACAGCGCCAGGCGCTCGGCGGCGCGGCTGACGCTGCGGGTCTCGTGCACCGCGGCGAAGACGTGCAGCAGGTTCAGGTCGAGGTCGCGAACATGCACGCGGTGCATGATATTCGTAGCGTGCCGTGCATGGACGGATGCCGCGCCGTGCCCCTACATTCGCGCTCCGGTCGGCGGGCCGCGCGGGTGGCGCGCGAGAGCCGCAGCGCAGGCCGGGGCCCCTTCCGGAAGTCGAGCTTGGAAGTCCAGTTCACCGAACAGATCGAGCAGCTGAAGCTCGCAGCCGGCGCCACCTTCCACGGCGAGGGCATCCTCGCCATCACCAAGGGGCTGCTGCAGGCGGGCGTCGCCTACGTCGGCGGCTACCAGGGGGCGCCGGTGTCGCACCTGCTGGACGTGCTGGTGCAGGCCAGGCCGCTGATGGACACGCTGGGCGTGCACGTCGAGGCGTGCAGCAACGAAGCCAGCGCCGCGGCGATGCTCGGCGCCAGCCTGCACTATCCGCTGCGCGGCTGCGTCACGTGGAAGAGCATCGTCGGCACCAACGTCGCTGCCGATGCGCTGTCGAACCTGGCCTCGCCGGGCGTCACCGGCGGTGCGCTCGTCGTCGTCGGCGAGGACTACGGCGAAGGCGCCAGCGTCATCCAGGAGCGCACGCACGCCTACGCGGCCAAGAGCACGCTGGCGCTGTTCGACCCGCGGCCCGATCTCGGCAACATGGTGCGGCTGGTGGGCGAGGCGTTTGCGCTGTCGGAGGCGACGAACATGCCGGCGATGATGGAACTGCGCATCCGTGCCTGCCACATGCGCGGCAGCTTCGTCGCCGGCGACAACGTGGCGCCGCGCTTCTCGACGCGCGAGCTGATCGCCGAGCCGGCCGCCTTCGACTACATGCGCCTGGCGCACCCGCCGGTGACGTTCCGGCACGAGAAGCTCAAGGTCGAGGCGCGCATCCCGGCGGCGCAGCGGTTCATCGTCGAGCATGGGCTGAACGAGGTTTTCGGTCCGCGGCGCGAGGGCGATGTCGACGCACGGCGCGAGGGCGATGTCGACGCTCGGCGCGAGGGTGATGTCGACGCACGGCGCGAGGGCGATGCCGGCGGCGATGCCGCGCTCGACGACATCGCCCTGGTCGTGCAGGGCGGCCTCTACCCGGCGCTGGCGCGCGCCCTGCTGCAGCTGGGCCTCACGGCCGACTCCGGCGAGCCGGCGCTGCCCGTGCTGTGCCTGAACGTCACCTACCCGCTGGCGCCGGCGCAGTTGTCGCCCTTCTGCGCCGGCAGGCGCGCCGTCCTCGTCGTCGAGGAAGGCAGCCCCGAGTACATCGAGAAGGACGTCGTGCAGGCGCTGCGCCGGCTCGATGTTCAGACCCCCGTGCACGGCAAGGACGTGCTGCCGGCGGCCGGCGAGTACACGGTGGAGGTGCTCGTGCGCGGCCTGCTGCCGTTCTTCGAACGCATGCTCGCCGGGCGCGACTTCGCCGCCGCGCGCGCCTGGCTCGCCGGCATCGACGCCAGCCGCGCCGAAGTGGCGCAGGCCTCCGGGCCGCTGCCGCCGCGACCGCCGGGGTTCTGCATCGGCTGCCCCGAGCGGCCCGTGTTCAGCGCGCTGAAGCTGGCGCAGCAGCAGGTGGGGCCGGTGCACGTGGCCGCCGACATCGGCTGCCACGCCTTCGCCACGTTCGAGCCGTTCAACTCGGGCCACAGCATCCTCGGCTACGGCATGAGCCTGGCCAGCCGCGCCGGCGTGTCGCCGATGCTGGCGCGGCGCTCGATCGCCGTGATGGGCGACGGCGGCTTCTGGCACAACGGCCTGCTCACCGGCGTGCAGGCGGCGCTGTTCAACGGCGACGACGCGGTGCTCGTCATCATGAAGAACGGCTACACCAGCGCCACCGGCACGCAGGACATCCTCAACAC
>JAEUPF010000093.1 GCA_016790425.1 Rubrivivax sp. | reverse complement strand
GGCGGCATCCGCGTCGACCCGAAGAAGCTGTCTCTCAAAGAGCTGGAAAAGCTGACGCGCCGCTATACCAGCGAGATCGGCATCATCATCGGCCCGCAGCAGGACATCCCGGCGCCCGATGTCAACACCAACGCCCAGATCATGGCGTGGATGATGGACACGTACTCGATGAACGTCGGCGCCACCGCCACCGGCGTCGTCACCGGCAAGCCGCTGCACCTGGGCGGCAGCCTGGGCCGCGTGAAGGCCACCGGCCGCGGCGTCTTCGTCACGGGGCGCGAGGCGGCACGACGTCTCGGCCTGAACCTGCAGGGCGCGCGCGTCGCGGTGCAGGGCTTCGGCAACGTCGGCAGTTCGGCCGCCGAGCTCTTCCACCAGGCCGGCAGCAAGATCGTCGCGGCGCAGGACCACACCGGCACCATCTACAACGCCAACGGCTTCGATCTGGCCGAGCTGATGCCGCATGTGCGCAACACCGGCGGCGTGGCCGGCTTCAAGGGCGCAGAGCGCATCGGCAACGAGGACTTCTGGAACGTCGAAAGCGAGATCCTCATTCCGGCGGCGCTGGAAGGTCAGATCGACACCGCGCGCGCGAAGAAGCTCAAGACCCGCCTCGTGCTCGAAGGCGCCAACGGCCCCACCCACACCGCAGCCGATGACATCCTGGCCGAACGCGGCATCCTCGTCGTGCCCGACGTCATCTGCAACGCCGGCGGCGTGACGGTCAGCTACTTCGAATGGGTGCAGGACTTCAGCAGCTTCTTCTGGACCGAAGACGAGATCAACGTGCGCCTGGACAAGATCATGGTCGACGCGCTGCGCAAGATCTGGGACACCGCCGACCGCCACAAGATCACCCTGCGCACCGCGACGTTCGCCGTGGCGTGCGAGCGCATCCTGGCGGCGCGCGAGGAGCGCGGGCTGTACCCCTGAGTCCCCCGAGGGCGGCCGCCGGCTGCGGCCGCCGCTACCATCGCAGGCTGTCCATCCTGCCCAGCGCCTGCGAGGAAGAACCATGCGTCGCCGTCCCCTGTTCGTTGTTGCAGCCGCGTTCGCGTTGCCGCTGCTCGTACCCGCGGCGGCGTCGGCCCAGGGCTGGCCCAGCCGGCCGGTGAAGATCGTCGTGCCCACCGGTCCGGGCAGCAGCCTCGACCTCATCGTGCGCGCCATGGGCGACAAGCTCGGCGCGCGCTGGGGCCAGCCGGTGGTGGTGGAGAACAAGCCGGGCGCAGGCGGCATGCTCGGCGTCGACGTCGCGGCGAAGGCGACCGACGGACACACGCTGGCGATCGGCTTCAACGGCCCGATCGCCTTCGGCCCGTTCCTCTATCGCAAGATGCCCTACGACCCGGCCCGCGACCTGGTGCCGGTGATCATGACGACGAGCCAGCCGAACGTGCTGGCCGTCAACGCCGAGAAGGTGCGGGCGTCGACCGCGGCCGAGTTCGTGGCCTGGGCCAAGGCGCAACACGGCAAGGTGAACTACTCGTCGCTCGGCAACGGCAGCTCGGCGCACCTGACGATGGAACTGTTGATGGCCGAAGCGGGCTTCACGGCGACGCACGTGCCGTTCAACGGCAGCCCGCCGGCGGCGATGGCGGTGGCGCAGGGCGAAGCCGACGCCACGTTCATGGTGGCGCCGGCGCTGATGCCGCACGTGCGCAACAACAAGGTGCGCCTGATCGCGGTGAGCAGCACGCAGCGGCCCGAGAGCCTGAAGGACCTGCCGCCGCTTTCGACCAGCGGCTTTCCGAACGTCGAGTCGCTGGCGTGGAACGGCCTGTTCATGCCCGCCGGCACGCCCGAGGCGGTGGTGTCGCGCGTCAACGCCGACGCCAACGCCGTGCTTCAGGATCCCGCCGTGCGCCAGGCGCTGGAAGCGCAGGGGCTGACGATCGTCGGCGGCAGCGCGGCCGACTTCCGGCGCGCCATCGATGCCGACGTGAAGCGCTGGGGGCCGCTGATCACGCGTCTCAACATCAAGCTCGACTGACGGAGGGCGGCATGGCCACCAAGAAGAGCCCGTTCTCGGCCGACGCGTCGTTCGGCATGGGCTACCAGATCGGGGCGCCCCAAGGTTCGCCTCAGGCGCCCGCGCCGGGCGCGGCGCAACCGGCGCCACCCGGCCGGCCCGGATCCGGCGCGCCGGCCGCAATGGCCTCGATGGGCGCCGGCGGCGCCGCGCCGCTCGATGCGGCCGACCTCGTCTTCGATGTCACCGAAGCCGACTTCGAAGCGCGCGTGCTCGAAGCGTCGCTCGACGTGCCGGTGCTGCTGGACTGCTGGGCGCCGTGGTGCGGCCCGTGCCGCTCGCTCGGGCCGGTGCTGGAGAAGGTGGTCACCAGCCTCGGCGGCCGCGTGCTGCTGGCGAAGATCAACACCGACGAGGCGCCCAACATCTCGGCGGCGCTGCGCATCCGCTCGATCCCGCTGGTCGTGCTGTTCATCGGCGGGCGGCCGGTGGACCAGTTCGTCGGCGCGCTGCCCGAAGGCCAGGTGCGCCAGTTCCTCGACAAGCACCTGGCGAAGATGGCGCCGCCCGGCTCGCCGGTCGACGAGTTGCGCAAGGCCGCGGCGGAATCGGCCGACCCGGCCGAGGCGGAGCAGATCCTCGAGGAGGTGCTGCACGTCGATCCGCAGCACGCCCAGACGCTGATGGACCTCGCCGAGCGGCGCATCGGCCGCGGCGAGTTCGATGCGGCGACGCGGTTCCTCGACCGCGTCAAGGCCGAGGAGCGCGGCGACCGCGACGCGGCGCTGCGCAAGCGCATCGAGCTGGCGAAGAACCGGCCGGCCGGCAACGCCGCCGAGTTCGGCGCACGCATCGCTGCCAACGGCAAGGACTTCGAGGCGCGCTTCGGCCTCGCGGCGCTGCTGGCATACGAGGGCGACTTCAACGGCGCCTTCGACCAGTTGCTCGAAGTGGTGTTGCGCGACAAGGGCGAGCAGCGCGAGCGCGCGCGCGCGCAGCTTGTCGAGTGGTTCGCCGTCTGCCCCGACGTCGACGCCGTCAGCCGCGGCCGCCGCTACCTGGGCATGTACCTGAACTGACGGCGCCGGGCCGGCAGCCGCGCAAGGCAAGCGTCGACGCCTCAGCCGCGCGCGCCGAAGATCGCACTGCCCACGCGCACCAGCGTCGCGCCCTCGGCCACGGCGGCCTCGAGGTCGGCGCTCATGCCCATCGACAGCGTGTCCAGTGCCAGGCCCTCGCGGCGCAGCGCCTCAAGCAGCTCGCGCAGCAGGCCGTGCCGGCGGCGCTGCTGCCGCACGTCGTCGGTGGGCTCGGGAATCGACATCAGCCCGCGCAGGCGCAGGCGCTCGCGCGGCAGCCCCGCCACCGCGGCGGCCAGGGCCGGCAGCTCCGGCGGCGCGACGCCGCTCTTGCTCGTTTCGCCGCTCACATTCACTTGCAGGCACACGTCCAGCGGCGGCAGCGATGGCGGCCGCTGCGCCGCCAGCCGCTGCGCGATCTTCAGCCGGTCCACCGTGTGCACCCAGTCGAACGACTCGGCCACCGGGCGCGTCTTGTTGCTTTGCACCGGGCCGATCAGATGCCACTGGATCTGCGCTCGCAGGTCGGCGAGCGCCTCCATCTTGGCCAGCGCTTCCTGCACGTAGTTCTCGCCGAAGGCGCGCGCGCCGGCGGCGAAAGCCTCGCGCACCGCTTCGGCGCCGAAGGTCTTGCTCACCGTGAGCAGCGTGATGCCGCCGTCGGTGCGGCCGGGGTCGCCGCCCGGCCCGTGCGGCGCAGGCACGCGTGTGAAGATGTTCGCGCCGCGTCCGGCCGCGGCGCAGGCCCGCTCGATGCGCCCCTTCACGCCTTGCAGGTTGCTTCCGATGCTGCCCATAATCCCCGAAGCTTACGTGTGGTGGTGCCCCCGCCGCGCCCCCCTGCATGGACATCACCCAACTGCTGGCCTTTTCGGTCAAGAACAAGGCCTCGGATCTGCACCTCTCGGCGGGCCTGCCGCCGATGATCCGCGTGCACGGGGACGTGCGCCGCATCAACGTCGAAGCGCTGGACCACAAGGCGGTGCACGCCATGGTCTACGACATCATGAACGATGCGCAGCGCAAGCACTACGAGGACACGCTGGAGTGCGACTTCAGCTTCGAGATCCAGGGCCTGGCGCGCTTCCGCGTCAACGCGTTCAACCAGAACCGCGGCGCCGGTGCGGTGTTCCGCACCATCCCGAGCAAGATCCTCACGCTCGAGCAGCTCGGCTGCCCGAAGGTCTTCACCGAGCTGTCGCTGAAGCCGCGCGGCCTCGTGCTCGTCACCGGCCCCACGGGCTCGGGCAAGAGCACGACGCTGGCGGCGATGGTCAATCACATGAACGAGAACGAGTACGGCCACGTGCTCACCGTCGAAGACCCGATCGAGTTCGTGCACGAGAGCAAGAAGTGCCTCGTCAACCAGCGTGAGGTGGGGCCGCACACGCTGAGCTTCTCCAACGCGCTGCGCTCGGCGCTGCGCGAGGACCCCGACGCCATCCTCGTGGGCGAGATGCGCGACCTCGAGACCATCCGCCTGGCGCTCACGGCGGCCGAGACGGGCCACCTCGTGTTCGGCACCCTGCACACGAGCAGTGCGGCGAAGACGATCGACCGCGTCGTCGACGTGTTCCCCGCGGCCGAGACGGAGATGGTGCGCGCGATGCTCTCGGAGTCGCTCATCGCCGTCATCTCGCAGACGCTGTGCAAGCTCAAGGACGGCACCGGCCGCGTGGCCGCGCACGAGATCATGCTCGGCACGAGCGCCATCCGGAACCTCATCCGCGAGAACAAGATCGCCCAGATGTACAGCTCGATCCAGACCGGCCAGAGCATGGGCATGCAGACGCTGGACCAGAACCTGTCCGACCTCGTGCGCCGCAACCTCATCACGCCGGCCGAGGCGCGGGCCAAGGCCAAGATCCCCGAAAACTTCCCGGGCTAGGACTCACATGGAACGCGACCAGGCATCGAAGTTCGTCAACGACCTGCTGCGGCTGATGGTGGGCCGCAACGGCTCGGACCTCTTCCTCACCGCCGACTTCCCGCCCGCCATCAAGGTCGACGGCAAGATCACGAAGGTGAGCCCGCAGCCGCTCACCGGCCAGCACACCGTGGCCCTGGCGCGCGCGGTGATGAACGACAAGCAGGCGGCCGAGTTCGAGAAGACCAAGGAGTGCAACTTCGCCATCAGCCCGCAGGGCGTTGGGCGCTTCCGTGTCAACGCGTTCCTGCAGCAAGGGCAGATCGGCCTCGTGTTCCGCACGATCCCGCGCGAGCTGCCCACCATCGACGGGCTCGGCCTGCCGCCGGTGCTGAAGGACGTGGCGATGACGAAGCGCGGCCTGTGCATCTTCGTCGGCGCCACCGGCTCGGGCAAGAGCACGTCGCTTGCCGCGATGGTCGACTGGCGCAACGAGAACAGCTACGGGCACATCATCACCGTCGAGGACCCGGTGGAGTTCGTGCATGCGCACAAGAACTGCATCATCACACAGCGCGAGCTCGGCATCGATACCGACAGCTGGGAGATGGCGCTGAAGAACACGCTGCGCCAGGCGCCCGACGTCATCCTGATGGGCGAGATCCGCGACCGCGAGACGATG
>JAEUPF010000030.1 GCA_016790425.1 Rubrivivax sp. | reverse complement strand
TCGTCCATCGTGCCGCCCACGTCCATCAGCAGCAGCACCTTCACCTTGTTGTGCCGCTCGGGCACCATCTTGATGTCGAGCATGCCGGCGTTGGCCGCCGTGCTGTGGATGGTGTCGTCGAGGTCGAGCTCGAGCTCCGATCCCTCGCGCGCGAAGCGGCGCAGGCGGCGCAGCGCCACCTTGATGTTGCGCGTGCCCAGCTCCTTCGTGTCGTCGTAGTCCTTGTAGGCGCGCTGGTCCCACACCTTCACGGCGCTCTTGTTGCGGCCCTTGTCCTGGCCGATGCGGATGCCCTGCGGGTTGACGCCGTAGGCGCCGAACGGCGAAGTGCCGCCGGTGCCGATCATCTTGCTACCGCCTTCGTGGCGCTCCTTCTGTTCCTCGAAGCGCTTCTTCAGCGTCTCCATCAGTTCGTCCCAGCCCATCTTCTCGATGGCCGCCTTCTCCTCGGGCGACAGCTCCAGCTCCAGCGTCTTCTTCAGCCACTCCAGCGGAATGTCCTGCGTGAAGTCGGTCAGCAGTTCGACGCCCTTGAAGTAGGCCGAGAAGGCGCGGTCGAACTTGTCGAACTGCGCTTCGTCCTTGACCAGCGCGCTGCGCGCCAGGTAGTAGAACTTGTCGATCGACGGCGGCCCAGAGTCGTCGTCGATGACGCCGGCGCGCAGCGCCTCCAGCAGCATCAGGTACTCCTTGACGGTGACCTTCAGCTTGGCCGAGCGCAGCGTGTAGAAGAACTGGATCAGCATGGCGGGCCCGCGGCTTGGTTGCAGGGCCGATTCTGAGGCTTGCGCCTGAAGGCCGACGCCAGCGAGCCCGAGGCCGCGGAGGGGGATCGGCGCAGGCGCCCGCCGAGCACCGCCGGCGAACTCAACGGCACTCGCGGCGCAGGAACTCGGCTTCCTCGCGGCTGATCGTCTGCCGCGAAGCCTTGTCGCGGATGGCCGCGCAGCGGGCACGCTGGTCGCGGGCGCGGCCGGCCGCGTCGCCGGTGCCGGCCGTTGCAGGGGCCGCAGGCCGTGCGGATGCCCGCGCTGCGGCTTCGCGCGGCGCCGCGGCGGCCGTTGCACCGTCCCGCGGCGCTTCCTGCGAGGCGGCGCCTGCCGCGGCCGCTCGTCCCTGGGCGCCTTGCACTTCCTGCGTACCGAACAGGCGCCACGCGCCCCAGCCGGTGGCGGCTGCGGCGGCGGTGGCCAGGCCGATGATGACGAGGCGCCGCTGCGATGACGGCTGTGCTGGCGCAGGCGGCCGCACCGCCGTGCCGCGCGGCGCCTGGTAGCTGCGCCCGCTCGGCTGGCGCAGCGGCGCGTTGGGCAGTGGTCGCTGCGCTGCTTGCTGCGCCAACGGCCGCTGCGGGGGCGGCTGCTGCACAGCCGGCTGCGGCAGCGGCTGCCGCGGTGGCGGTGGTTGCGGTGGCTGCGGTTGCGGTGGCGCTGGCTGGGGTGCCGGCTGCCACGGCGGCCGCGCCGGGGTGCCTGGCCCCGGCGCCGCCGGCGCGGCGGCCCAGTCGTCGAGGCCGATGTCGACGTCGCGCGCCCGCGCCGCCGCCGCGGGAACGACGACGGTGGCCGGCATCGGCCGTGGCTCCTGCGTCGCCGCCGGCAGCGACGCCGGCAGCGGCCCATCGGCGTCGAGCAGCGCGCGGAATTCGGCGATCGACTGCGGCCGCTCCTCGGGCCTGATCGCCAGCGCGCGGTCGATGGCGGCGAGAAACCCCGGCCGGTAGCGCCCGGCCGCCAGCTGCGCCAGCGGCCTCAGGCGATCTTCCATCAGCCGCTCCACCGAGGGCGCCGGCCGCGCGCCGCCGATGGCGCCGTACAGCACGCTGGCCAGCGCGTAGATGTCGGTCCACGGCCCTTGCGCCAGGTTCGGCATCTCGCCGTATTGCTCGATCGGCGCGTAGCCGGGCTTGAGCACCGCGGTGAGCGTGTGCGTGACGTCGCCGATCACCTGCCGCGCCGCGCCGAAGTCCAGCAGCAGCGGGCCGGTGGCGGTGATGAGCACGTTGTCCGGCGCAATGTCGCGGTGCCAGCAGCGCTCGGCGTGCAGCGCCGCCAGCGCGTCCATCAGCGGGTCCAGCCAGCGCCGCACCTCGGCTTCGGTGGGCGGGCGGCCGAGCGCCGACAGCACGGCGCGCAGCGTCGGCCCCTCGTAGTACGGCATCGCCATGTAGGCGGTGCCGTTGTCCTCCCAGAACTGGTGCACCTTCACCAGCGCCGGGTGCTCGAAGCGCGCCAGCAGGCGGGCCTCGTTGACGAAGCTGCGCAGACCGACCGCGAACGTCGCCGCATGGCTGGGCGAGCGGATCACCACCGTATGGCCGGCCGTCGCGCGCGCCGCCATCGACGTTGGCAGGTACTCCTTGATCGCCACCCGGCGCTCCAGCGCGGTGTCGAAGGCGAGGTAGACGATGCCGAAACCGCCTTCGCCGATCACCTTGTCGATGCGGTATTCGCGCAGCCGCGTCCCCGGCCGCAGCGTGTGCGCCCCGAAGTACTCGTCGCCTTCGAAGCCGGGGCCGGCGGTCATGGCCTTCGCCGTCGCGTGCCGGTTGCTGCTTCAGCCTGCACGGCCTCGTCGGCCGGCACGGGCTTCCCGGCCTTCGCCGCGGCGCCCTTGCCGGGTTTGCTGTGCGCCTTCGCCGGCGCCCGGCCCGCGTCGTGCCGGCGCAGCCAGTCGAAGAACTCGCCGTACCACAGGCGGCTGTTGCGCGGCTTCAGGATCCAGTGGTTCTCGTCGGGGAACCACAGGAGCCGCGCGTCGACGCCGCGCGCCTTCAGCGTGTTGTAGTAGGCCAGGCCCTGCGCATCGGGCACGCGGTAGTCGAGCGCGCCGTGCACCACGAGCGTGGGCGTGCTCATGCCGGCGGCGAAGGCGTGCGGGCTCTGCCTGTGCACCTGCGCCAGGTCGTCCCAGTACCACGCGCCCAGCTCGCGCGCGTGCCAGGCCCAGGCGTCGTCGGCGAACATGCCCACCCAGTCGAAGCAGCCGGCGTGGCAGACGTAGGCGGCATAACGGCCGGACGGTACATGCCCGTTCATCCACGCCACCATGAAGCCGCCGTAGCTGCCGCCGCTGGCGAAGACGCGCCGGCGGTCGCACCACGGCTGCGCCAGCAGCCAGTCGGTGGCGGCCTCGACGTCGCGCAGCTCGAGTTCGCCCCAGCGGTGCGTGATGCTGTCGAGGAAGGCGTGCCCGAAGCCCGAGCTGCCGTGGTAGTTGACCATCGCCACCACGTAGCCCTGAGCGGCGAAGACCTGCGCGTTCCAGCGGAAGTGCCAGGCGTCGCCGAACGCCGTGTGCGGGCCGCCGTGGATGAGGTGCAGCAGCGGCCACTTCTTCGCGGTCTGCCGGGCTTTCCCGTTCCTGCCGCCCTTGCCGTTCCTCGCGTCGAAGCCCGGCGGGTAGACCAGCCACACCTGAACCGGGTCGCCGGCCGCCTCGACCGGGGCAGCCTTGCGCTTGCCGCGGCTGCCGGCAGCGCCGCCGTTCGGGGCCGGCAGCGCGCCGGCGCCGGTGATCCAGTGCTCTTCGACCCGGCCGCTGGCGAACCGGCCGAGCAACGCGTCGTTGAAGCTTTCGATGCGCCGCGGCGGCTGCCCCGGCACATGGGCCGTCAGCCGCGGTGGGTGCGCCGCCGAATCGGCCAGCGTCACCAGCGTCCCCGCAGCCTTGTCGAACGCGCCGACCCAGCCGCCTTCCACCGCCACTTCGGCGCGCCGGCTTTGCAGCTCGAACCGCCACAGGTGCTGGCGGCCGCGCTGCTCGGCGGTGAAGAGCACGGCCAGGCCGTCGTCTTCCCACTGCAACGGCGAGCCCACTTCGTGGTCCCACTCGGCACTGACGACTTCCCACGACGAGCCGCCGCGCTCCCACAGCGCAAGCTGTGCCGGCATCGTGTGCTTCACCGCCTGGTGGCTGGCCGTGAACGCGATGCGATCGCCCTCGGGGCTGTAGCGCGGCGCGCCGAAGTCCCAGCCCGGGTCTTGCGCGATCACGGTGATGCGGCCGCTCTTCAGTTCGAGCTCGGCCAGCGCGTAGCGCCCGTCCTGCTTCTTCTCGTGTGCCGGGTCGAAAGCGAAGACGATGCGCTTGCCGTCGGGCGAGATGTCGAAGTCGGTGGCGCCGGGGTCGGTGCGCCGCAACTCGACGCCCTTGCCTTCGAAGAGGTCACGCACCTGCGGCTTGCCGCCCGCTTCGCGCGGCAGCGTCAGCAGGTGCAGGTGCGGTTCGCGGCCCTGCGGCAGGTTGTGGTCCCAGTGCCGGTACTGTGCCTCGCTGGTGGCGTAGCCGGTCTCCTTGCGCTCCTTCCAGGCCTTCGCCTGCGCCGCCTGCGCCCGCGCGCCCCTGAGCTGCGGCCACACCCAGCTCACGAAGACGATGGCGCGGCCATCGGGGCACCAGCGGAAGTCGGCGACGCCGGTGGCCACCTGCGCGGCGCGCTCGGCTTCGCCGCCGTCGGGGGCGATGAGGTACAGCTGCGGCTCGTCGTCGGGCTGGGCGGACGCGCCGGCGCTGCTCGCCGCGCCGCCGTTCCCGGCGCTGCCCGCATCGTCGTCATCGGTGCCGTCGCCGAGGTCGGCGGCGAACCCCACCTGCGGGCGCCGGGCGATGAACGCGATGCGGTCGCCGTGCGGGCTCCAGCGCGCTTGCGCGTCCTTGTCGCCGCAGGTGGTCAGCCGCCGCGGCGCCCCGCCCAGCGTCGACAGCAGCCACAGCGAGCTGCTGGCCTTGTTGTGCCGCATCGAGTAGCGCGTGAGCGCCGCCACCGCCTGCGCGCCGTCGGGCGCGAGGCTCGGCGCGCCCAGGCGCTGCACGCGCCACAGGGCCTCGACGTCGATCGGCTTGCGCGCGTTCTTGTCGGCCATCGTCCTGTCGCCTCCGTTGTTCTCGGCCATTCCCGGCGGCCCCGTCGGCGAAGCGCGCGCCTCAGCGCGGCCGCAGGAGCTGCCAGTCCAGGTGCGCCTTCACCGCGGGCCACTCGGCCGCGGTGATGCTGTAGACGGCGGTGTCGCGCACGGTGCCGTTGGCCATCACCATGTGCGCGCGCAGGACGCCGTCGAGCTGCGCGCCCAGCCGCTCGATGGCGCGCCGGCTCTGCGTGTTCAGGCGGTGCGTGCGGAACTCCACCGCGATGCAGCCGAGCGCCTCGAACGCGTGTCCGAGCAAGAGGCGCTTGCACTGCGTGTTCAGCGCCGTGCGCTGCATCGAAGCAGCCGTCCAGGTGCTGCCGATCTCGACGCGCCTGTTCGCCGCGTCGATGTTCATGTAGGTCGTCATGCCGACGATGCGGCCGCTGGCGGCATCGCCCCCCGGGCCGGCGTCGAAGACGGTGAACGGCAGCATCGAGCCCCTGGCCTGGAGGTCCAGCCGGCGCTCGATCTCGCGCGCCATGCTCTCGGGCGCGGGCACGCTCGTGTACCACAGGCGCCAGAGTTCGCCGTCGCGCGCCGCCGCGGCGAGGCCTTCGAGGTGCTCGCGCGCCAGCGGCCGCAGCGTCGCGTGCCGGCCGGCCAGCGTCACCGGCTCAGGCCAGGGCATGCCGGCTCCGCAGCGGTCGGCAGCGGCGCGCGCGACGCATCACCGGTTGTGCCTTTGCATGAACACGAGCTTCTCGAACAGCGTCACGTCCTGCTCGTTCTTCAGCAGCGCGCCCACCAGCGGCGGCACGCTCACCTTCTCGTCCTTGCTGTGCAGCGCTTCGAGGGGGATGTCCTCGGCCACCAGCAGCTTCAGCCAGTCGAGCAGCTCGCTGGTGCTCGGCTTCTTCTTCAGGCCGGGCAGGCCGCGCACGTCGTAGAAGGTCTTCAGCGCGGCGCCGAGGAGTTCCTTCTTCAGGCCCGGGAAGTGCACGTCGACGATGGTCTTCATCGTCTCGGCGTCGGGGAACTTGATGTAGTGGAAGAAGCAGCGGCGCAGGAAGGCGTCGGGCAACTCTTTCTCGTTGTTGCTGGTGATGAACACCACCGGCCGGTGCCGCGCCTTGACCAGCTCGCGCGTCTCGTAGACGTAGAACTCCATGCGGTCGAGTTCGCGCAGCAGGTCGTTGGGGAACTCGATGTCGGCCTTGTCGATCTCGTCGATCAGCAGGGCCACCGGTTGCTCGGCCGTGAACGCCTGCCAGAGCACGCCGCGGACGATGTAGTTGTGGATGTCCTTGACCTTTGCCGAATCCTCGTGCTGCGCGAGCTGGCTGTCGCGCAGCCGGCTGACGGCGTCGTACTCGTACAGGCCCTGCTGCGCCTTGGTCGTGCTCTTGACGTGCCATTGCAGCAGCGGCATCGACAGTGCGCCGGCCACCTCCTCGGCGAGCATGGTCTTGCCGGTGCCGGGCTCGCCCTTGACGAGCAGCGGCCGCTTCAGCGTGATGGCGGCGTTCACCGCCAGCATCAGGTCTTGCGTGGCGACGTAGGTGTCGGTGCCTTTGAACTTCATGCGATGCGCAGCCCTCGACGGGCCGCGGGCTCTCGGGGCTGTGAAGGGAGGTGAGTGACGGTGGCCGCTGCCCGCCGCCGTCAGGGCGCCCGCTGCGAGGGCGGCGAGGCCAGTGGCAGAGGCGGCGCAGGCCCCGCGAGGGTCCGGGCCAGTATAAGCGGCCCCTATAATCCGCCGCGCTCCGAAGAGGGCCCCGCTTGCCTCGCCACGCAGGCGCTGCCCCGCACAACAGCCCGCCGCATCGGCGAGCGACAACACACCGAGACAATGAAGCAAGCGATCAAGCCCTTCCTGGCCGCCCTGGCCGCGCCGTTGATGGCGAGCGCAATCTCCTTCACCGCGGTGCCCGCCGCGCTGGCGCAAGACGCCGCCGCCGGCGAGAAGAAGGCGGCGATGTGCATCGGCTGCCACGGCATCCCGCGCTACCAGGCGAGCTTCCCCGAGGTCTACAAGGTGCCGCTGATCTCGGGCCAGGGCGCGAAGTACATCGCCAGTGCGCTGGCCGCGTACAAGAAGGGCGAGCGCCGGCACGCGACGATGCGCGCCGTCGCCGGTTCGCTCACCGACCAGGACATGGCCGACCTGGCCGCCTTCTACGAGAAGAACGAGGCGTCTTCGGTGAAGCCGGTGGCCGATACCGGCGCCGCCAGCCCGCCGGCCGACGTGGCTGCGCTGCTGAACAAGGGTGCCTGCACGTCGTGCCACGGCGCCAACTTCAACAAGCCGATCGACCCCGCCTACCCGAAGATCGCCGGGCAGTACGACGACTACCTCTTCGCCGCACTGCGCGCCTACGGCACCGAGCGCAACCCGAACGTCGGCCGCGCCAACCCCATCATGAGCGCGCAGGTGAAGCAGTTCAAGCCGGCCGAACTGAAGGCGATCGCGCGGTACCTCGCCACGCTCAACGGCGACCTGCACACGGTGCCGCTGCACCGCTTCCGCTGAAAAGCCCGGCGGCGCCGGCGCCCGCGGTCCCGCGCTCGCTCATCCTCGGGCGCGCCTGGGCCAGCGCAGCACGCCCACCGCCAGCGCGGTGCCGAGCAGGATCACCGCCGCGCCCAGCAGCATGTCCGGCTCGGGCCGCTCGCCGAGCGCGAGGTAACCCCACAGCATCGCGAACACCGGGATCAGGAAGGTCACGGTCATCGCGTTCGTGGCGCCCGTGTGCGCGATGAGGCGGAAGTAGAGGTTGTAGGCCAGCCCCGTGCACGCGAACGCGAGCGCCAGCGCGCCGGCCCAGGCGAGGGCGCCCGGCGGCGATTGCACCGGCCAGGCCCAGGCCGCCGGAACGGCCAGGATCGCGGCGGCGAACGCCTGGCTGCCCGCGGCCGTGGCCAGCGGCGGCACGCCGGCCAGCCGCCGGCGCGAGTAGTTGGCGCTGATGCCGTACAGCCACGTCGCGGCCACGCAGGCGGCAATGCCCATCGCCGGGGTGATCCCGGCGCTGCCTTCCTTGAACGTGGCGCGGCTCCACGCCAGGCCGATGGCGCCGGCCAGTCCGACCGCCAGACCCATGCTGCGTGCCGCCGGCGGCCGCTCGCCCAGCCACCACCACGCCAGCAGCGCCGTCCAGATCGGCGCCGTGGCGTTGAACACGCCCATCAGCCCGGCGCTCAACACGTAGGCGGCAAGCGCGAAGCACAGGAACGGCAGCACCGAGTTGATGAGCCCGACGGCGGCGATCGGCCGCCAGTGCGCGGCCAGTGCACCCCATTGCCCGCGCAGCGCCAGCAGCGGCAGCAGCAACAGCGCCGCGCCGGCCACGCGCACGAACACGAGCGCGATGGCGCCGAATTCGACGGCGCTCATGCGCATGAACAGGAACGACGCACCCCACAGCGCGCCGAGCAGTGCCAGTTCGGCGAGGTCGCGCCGTTTCATCAGCGGGGTCGAGCAGCGAGGCGCGAAGTTGGGGCGGCGAGGCGGAGCGGCGAGGCCGGCCGGCAGCGTTCAGGCCACCGCCGCCTGGGCGCGGCGAGCGGGCGCGGCGGAGGTGGCCGAAGGCTGCGCCCGTGCCCCTTCGAGTGCCAGCAGCGCCTCTTTGCGCGCCAACCCGCCGGCGTAGCCGGCGAGTCCGCCGTCGCTGCCCAGGACGCGATGGCAGGGGACGATCACCGACAAGGGGTTGCGCCCCACCGCCGCGCCGACGGCGCGTGCCGCGTTCGGCAGGCCGAGCGTGCGCGCCAGTTCACCGTAGCTCGTCACGCGGCCGCAGCGGATCTCGCTGAGCTGCTGCCACACCGCGCGCTGGAAGGCGGTGCCTTGCGGGTCGAGCGGCACGGCGAAGCCGGCGCGGCGCCGCTTGGCGCTGGCAAAGAAGTCGGTCAGTTCGCGCCTGGCTTGCACGATGAACGGGTGGCGCTCGTCCACCGGGGCGGCCAGCGACCCCGGGTGGTGCTTCTGGCCGTCGAACCACAAGCCGGCCAGGCCGCGCGCGGTGGCCAATGCCGTCAACGGTCCGAGCGGCGTGTCGATGCGCGCCTGCGCCACGGGTCTGGATGCGCCCTCGGCGTTCCATGCTTTCATGCTGCGTTCTCCAGCGATCGCCACAACTTCATCACCGCGTAGCCGCGCCACGGCCGCCAGGCCTGCGAGGCTGCCTCGGCCGCCTTGGCGTCGCGCTTGCTGCCGATGGCGCCCGTCGCATGGCGCAGCGCGTCGAGCACGCCGATGTCGCTGGCCGGAAAAGCGTCGGGCCAGCGCAGCGCGCGCAGCGCCACCAACTGCACCGTCCACTCGCCGAAGCCGGGCAGGGCGCGCAGGCGCTCGAGCGTTTCGTCCAGCGGCGCGCTCGCTTCGAGCATCAGCCGCCCGGCAGCCACCTCGGCGGCCAGTGCCTGCAGCGCGCGCACGCGCTGGCGAACGACGCCCAGGCGGCCGATGACTTCGGGGTCGGCGCCGGCGAGCGCAGCCGCGGTGGGAAACAACCGCTCCAGCCCGGCGACCGGCGTGACCACCGGGGTGCCGAGCGCGTTCACCAGCCGCGTCGTCAACGTGCGCGCCGCGGCCACCGTGACCTGCTGGCCGAGCACCACGCGCACGGCCGCTTCGAAGCCGCACACGGCGCCGGGCACGCGCAACCCGGCGACGCCGGGCCCCGGCACCGCGGCCAGCGCCGGGTCGATCAATGCGGGGTCGGCGTCGAGGTCGAGGCCGTGGCGCAGCCGTTGCAGCACGGCGCCCAGCACCGGCAGCAGCGCCGGCGCGACCTGCACCTCGACCTCGTTGCGCCCAGGCAGGAAGCGGGCCGACCACCAGCCGCCGAGGTGGCGTGCGCCTTGCGACCAGGCCATCGTGCAGGCGACGCTGCCGCGCGCCTCGTCGACCACCTCGACGCCGGCAATCGCGCGCCGGGCCAGGAAGCGCAGCACGCCGGCCGTGTCATAGGGCGGCCGGTAGGCCAGGCGCACCGTCGGTGCCGCCGCAGCGGCGCTGTCGCCCGCTGCTGCTGCTCGCGTTGCGTTCCTGCCGCTCGCCGCGCCCCGGGCGCCCGCCGCGCCTGTTCCTGCCGCCGGGCCCGTCCCATTGGCGCGCGGCCGGGCCCCCGCGCCGCCGCTTTCGCGGCGCAGCGTGCTCGGGTTGAGCCGGTAGCGCTCGGCGAATGCGGCGTTGAAGCGGCGCACGCTGGCGAAGCCGCTGGCCAGCGCCACCTGCGTCACCGGCAGCGCCGTGTCGGTGAGGAGTTGCTTGGCATGCAGCAGCCGCTGCGTCGTCACGAAGTCCAGCGGCGAGACGCCATGCTCGGCGGCGAAGATGCGGCGCAGATGGCGGTCGGTCACGCCCAGCCGCACCGCGATCTGCGGCAGGTGCACCGGCTCGCCTTCGAGCACGGCCTGCGACAGCGCCCGCGCCGCCGCCTGCGCCAGCGTGCGCGACGAGTCGACGAACGCGAGCCCCGGCGCCAGTTCCGGCCGGCAGCGCAGGCAGGGCCGGAAGCCGGCGTGCTCGGCGCTGGCCGCATTGCCGAAGAAGCGGCAGTTGCGCATCAGCGGCGTGCGCACCCGGCACACCGGGCGGCAGTAGATGCCGGTGCTGGTGACGCCGACGAAGAAGCGGCCGTCGAAGCGCGCGTCGCGCGAGCGCACGGCCGCGTAGAGGCTGCGCTGCTCGCCGCTGTCGATGTGGGTGCCGTTGACCGCCATGCCGCGCATGATAGGCAGCGGCCGCAGCGGGACTGGCCGTTTCCGGACCTGTGGTCCGGGGCCCGTTTCCGCATCCTGCGCTGCGGCCTCTTGGCGCCCGGCGCCGGTCAATCGCCCTGGCCGTTGGCGCCGAAGGCGAAGCGGAACGTCGCGCCATTGCCGGGCTTGCTCTCGGCCCAGACGCGGCCGCCGTGCGCTTCGATGATGCGGCGCACGATCGACAGCCCGATGCCGTTGCGCGAAAGGCCCGCCTCGTGCATGCGCGCGAACGGGCGGAACAGCTCGCCGGCCCGCTCCGGCGGGAAGCCGGGGCCGGTGTCGGCGACGAAGAACGAGACGGCGCCGCCGTCCGTCTTGGCGCCCACATGCACCGAAGCCTGCACTGCAGCGTGCCCCGCAGCCTGCACCGAGGCTTTTCCCGCCACCGGCGCCGAGGCATTCGAGGCCGCCGCCGCGGCGCTTCCGCTGCGCCCGTTGGGGTGGCCCACCGAAGCGAAGCGCAACGCGTTGGCCAGCAGGTTCACGAACACCTGCCGCATGAGCCCGGCGTCGACGGCGACCGTGGGCAACTCGTCGACTCTCAGCTGCACCCGGCTCAGCATCTCGGCCGTGTCGGGCGCCAGGGCCAGCAGTGCCACCGCTTCGTCGACGATGGCCTTCATCGGCCGCGCTTCGCGCTTGGGCGACTGGTCCTGCAGGCGGGTCAGCGTCGCCAGGTCGTTCACCAGCTCGACGAGGCGGTCGGCCTGCGTCGCGATCGGCTCCAGCAACGTCTCGGCCCGCGCCACGTCGCCGTGGGCGAGCGCTTCGCGCGCCATGCGCACGACGCCGGCCAGCCCCGACAGCGGCCCGCGCAGGTCGTGCGAGACGCTGCGCGCGAAGTCTTCGAGGCCTTCGACGATGAGGCGCAGCTCGGCCGTGCGCTCGGCGACGCGGTTCTCCAGGCCGGCGTTGAGTTCGCGCACGGCCCGCTCGGCCGCCTGGCGCTGCGCCAGTTCGGCCTGCAGCCGGTGGGCGAAGCGCACCAGGCTCGCCAGCAGCACCGCGACGCCGACGACGACCAGCGGCAGCGCGAACAGGTAGCCCAGTTCCTGCCCCGGCAGCGCTGCGCCGGACAGCAGCGCGGCCAGCACGAGCAGCGGAAAGATGGCGAAGGCCGCCGCGATGAGCCCGTGGCCGACGTTGCGCTCGCGCCGCGCCGCGCCGAAGGCCGCGACGCAGCAGTAGGCCATGCCTGCGGCGAGCACCACGTACAGCGGCCGCGGGTCGCGCGGCAACGCCTGCAGCAGCAGCGCCACCAGGGCCAGCCCGGCCACGCTGGCCAGTGCCAGTGCCGCCGCCCGCCGGCCGCTCAGGCGGCCGACGTAGACCTCCAGCGCCAGCATCGTCAGCAGCGTCAGGCCGATGCCGACGGAGGCGGTGACCAGGGGCACGTCTTCGGGACCGCCCTGGGCGCGCGGGTGCGCGAAGAGCCACCCCAGCGAGGCCAGCCCGTAGCGCAGCGAGAACAGCCGCAGCGCCAGGCGCTCGGTGTGGCGCGAGGCGATCCACAACGCCAGCGCGATCAGCGCCATCGCCGCGGCGACGGCGTAGACGTACATCTCGAGCGCGCCGAGCTCGGACAAACGCAGCAGCGAAACGGGCACGGGGGCGAACGCGTTCGGGGCGGCGGCCTCGGCTGAGGGCATGCTGGGGCGTGCGAGGTCGGATGGGGCTGCGGGAACGACTGTGATTCGGCCAAGCCGTTCGATGGTGCCACAACGCCGCACCGTTCGAAGGCACGCGGTGCCGGGCGCCGCCGGGCCGCTGCCTACAATCCGCCGCCCGCGCCGGTGGGCCGTCGGTCGCCCTTGCGGCTCGTCCCGGTCGCCAGCCGCCTTCGTTCACCGTCGACGTCCCTGCCTCCTCCTCTTCGCACCGGCCCGCCGCGGCCGCGCCACGCTCATGCAAGTCCAAGCCAGCGCCTTCAAGGCCTACGACATTCGCGGCATCGTCGGCCAGGCGCTCGACGAGCGGTTCGCCGAGCACCTCGGGCGCGCCTTCGGCAGCGAAGCGCGCGCCGCCGGCGAACGCGCCGTTGCGGTGGGGCGCGACGGCCGCGTCTCGGGACCGGCGCTGTCGGCGGCGTTGATCCGCGGCCTCGCCAGCACCGGGCTCGACGTGGTCGACATCGGCGCCGTGACGACGCCGATGCTCTACTACGTGGCGGCCACGCGGGCCGGCCACGGCTGCACCAGCGGCATCCAGGTCACCGGCAGCCACAACCCGAAGGACTACAACGGCTTCAAGATGGTGCTGGCCGGCGCCGCCATCCACGGCCCGGCGATCCAGAAGCTGCGCCAGCGCATCGAGGCCGAGGACTACGTGCGCGGCGAGGGGCGCGTCGCCCGGATGGACATCGGCCCCGAGTACCGCCAGCGCATCGTCGGCGACTGCCGCCAGGCGCGGCCGATGAAGATCGTCGTCGACTGCGGCAACGGCATCCCCGGCGCCAGCGCGCCGGGCATCCTGAAGGCGCTGGGCAACGAGGTCATCGACCTGTACAGCCCGGTGGACGGCGACTTCCCGAACCACCACCCCGACCCGAGCAAGCCGGAAAACCTGGCCGACCTGATCAAGGTCGTGCACGCCACCGGCGCCGAACTCGGCCTCGCGTTCGACGGCGACGGCGACCGCCTGGGCCTGGTCACGCGCGACGGCCACATCATCTACCCCGACCGCCAGATCATCCTGTTCGCGCGCGACATCCTCTCGCGCCACCGCGGCGCCACCATCATCTACGACGTCAAGTGCAGCCAGCGCCTGCCGGTGGCCGTGCGCGAAGCGGGCGGCGTGCCGCTCCTGTGGAAGACCGGCCATTCGCTCGTCAAGGCCAAGCTCAAGGAGACCGGCGCACCGTTCGCCGGCGAGATGAGCGGCCACCTCTTCTTCGGCGAACGCTGGTACGGCTTCGACGACGCGATGTACACCGCGGCGCGGCTGCTGGAGATCCTCTCGCGCCACGCCGACCCGAGCGCCGTGCTCGACGCCTTGCCCACGAGCTTCTCGACGCCCGAGCTGAACGTGCCGTGCGCCGAAGGCGAGCACCACCGCGTCGTCGCCGAGCTGCTGGCGCGGGTGGCCGACGGGCGGCTCGCGTTCACCGGCGGCGAGGTCGGCACCATCGACGGCCTGCGCGTCGACTTCGCCGACGGCTTCGGCCTCATCCGCGCCAGCAACACGACGCCGGTGCTCGTGCTGCGCTTCGAGGGCCACACCCAGCAGGCGCTCGAGCGCATCGAAGACGACCTGATGGCGGCGCTGCGCGTCGTCAAGCCCGACGCGGCCGTCGCCGTCGCGGCGCACTGAGACGGCCCCCGCTGACGCGGGCTCGCGGCGGCTCTCGGCAGGAAGCGCTTGAAGGCGGCGCTGGCGCGTGCGGCGTACAGCACGCTGCTGCGGCTGGCGACGCCGCTGTACCTGGCGCGCCTGCTGTGGCGCAGCCGGCGCGAGCCGCTGTACCGCATGCACCTGGGCGAGCGGCTCGGCTTCGCCGCGGGCGGCGGCGCCGGCGGTTCCGGCAACGGCACCGCGCGAGCGCCCGGCGCGCTGTGGCTGCACGCGGTGTCGCTGGGCGAGACGCGCGCCGCCGCCGCGCTCGTCGACGAACTGCGGCGCCAGCGGCCGGGCCTGCGCCTGCTGCTCACGCACGGCACCGCCACCGGCCGCGCCGCCGGCGTGCCGCTGTTGCGCGAAGGCGATGCGCAGGCCTGGCTGCCCTACGACACGCCCGGCGCGGTGCGGCGTTTCCTCGCGGCGTGGCGCCCGGCAGCAGGCGTGATCATGGAGACCGAGGTCTGGCCGAACCTGCTGCACGAGGCGGCCGCAGCCGGCGTGCCGCTGGTGCTGGCCAACGCCCGCTTGTCCGAGCGCAGCCAGCGCAAGGGCGAACGCTTCGCGGCCTTGATGCGCCCGGCCGCGGCCTGCCTGACGCTGGCGCTCGCGCAGACCGAAGCCGACGCGAAGCGGCTGCGCGAGGCCGGCGTGCGCGAGGTCCAGGTGCCGGGCAACCTGAAGTTCGACATGGCGCCTGCCCCGGCGCTGCTGCAGGCCGGCCAGCGCTGGCGCGCGGCGCTCGAAGGCCGCGCCGTGGTGATGTTCGCCGCCTCGCGCGAGGGCGAGGAGGCGGCGCTGCTCGACGCCTGGCGGCGCGCCCTGGCGCCGGCGGCGGAACCCGGGCCCGGGCCGGCGGCCGCTGCGGCGCGACCGCTGCTGCTGGTCGTGCCGCGCCATCCGCAACGGTTCGACGAAGTGGCCGCGCTCGTCGCGGCGCGCGGCTTCACGCTGGCGCGGCGCAGCGACTGGAACGCGGCCACTGCCGGCGCCGGCACCGCGCCGGTGTCGGCGCTGCGCGCCGGCACACCGCCGGTGTCGGCGCTGCGCGCCGGCACGCCGCCGGTGTCGGCGCTGCGCGCCGACGTGTGGCTTGGCGACTCGATGGGCGAGATGCCGCTGTACTACGCGCTCGCCTCGCTGGCGCTGCTGGGCGGCAGCTTCGCGCCGCTGGGCGGCCAGAACCTCATCGAGGCGGCAGCGTGCGCCTGCCCGGTGCTGATGGGGCCGCACACCTTCAACTTCGCGCAGGCCGCCGAGGGGGCGCTGGCGGCCGGGGCCGCCGATCGCGTGGCCGATCTCGACGCCGCCGTCGGGCGCGCCATCGCCTGGCTCGGCGAGCCGCAGGCGCTGGCCGAACGTTCGCGACGCGCCACCGCCTTCGCCGCCGAGCACCGCGGCGCAGCGGCGCGCGTGGCCGCTGCCGTGCTGGCCTTGCTGCCGGGCGCCTGACGTTGCGTCCGCCGCGGCGGGTGGCGGCGCCGGGCACTGCACAATGAGCCAAAGCGCCGCCCGCTCGCCTCCCGCCGGTTTCGCCATGCCCACCGCCGCCCTGCATGCCATCCCCGGTGTCCTCGCCGCCTGCGCGCGCCTGCTGCTGGCCGTCGTTGCGCTCGTCGCCGCGTTGCCGGCCGCTGCAGCGGCCTCGGCCACGCACGAACTGTGCGTGCGCGGCAGCGGCATCGGCTTCAACCGCATCGCCCACCTGACGCTCGAAGTGAAGGGGCCCGACGAGGCTGCGGTGGCCGCCGTCGCGGTCATCGCGCCGCGCCTCGGGGCCACGCTCGTCAATCGCCGCCACTGGAACGGGGAGGCAGCCGAGGTCTTCGGCGCGCCCTACGACGCCGAACTGTGCGGCGAGGCGGTGGCGCCGGCCCTCGCCGCGACGCTCGACCTCGGCGAGGCCGAAGCGCGTGAACTGGCCGCCTCGGCCACGCGCAGCGGCGGCGGCACGACGAAGCCCCCCACGGCGGGGCCTGCCGCGCCAGCCAAGCCGAATGCCGGCTGCAAGCGCGCGGCGCAGCCGGCCGGCGCGCCCGACGACGACCTCGTGCGCGACGCGCAAGGCAACGTGCAGTACCGCGTCGTGCGCGTGCACTACGCCACCAACCGCAAGGAGACCGCAGCCACTGCCGCGCCTGACGAGCGCTTCGGCGGCGACCGCGGCCCGCTCGCGTTCGGCGTCGCCGAAGTCACCGTGCCGCGCTCGCATTGCATCGGCGCGCTCGAAGCGCCTTCGATCCTGCGCCTCGAGTTCCGCGCCGACCCGGCCAGGCACGTCGTCCTGGCCGGCGTGAAGCCGCTGACCCACGACGCCTGGCGCGCCGAGATCGCCAAGCGCGCCACCGGCCTCGGCAACCCCGGCATCCTGGCCTTCATCCACGGCTACAACGTGCGCTTCGCCGACGCGGCGCGGCGCGCCGGGCAGCTGGCCAACGACCTCGGCTTCGCCGGCTCGACGGTGCTGTTCTCGTGGCCTTCGCGCGGCGGCTTGGTCGAGTACACGGTGGACGAGCAGGCCGCCGAGTGGTCGATCACCGACATGAAGGACGTGCTCGCCTCGCTCGCCACGGTGGCCCCGGGGGTGCCGGTGTACGTCATCGCGCACAGCATGGGCAACCGCGTGCTGGCGCGCGGCTTCAAGGCGCTGATCGACGAGGACGCGACGAAGCGCCGCGCCTTCAAGCAGATCGTGATGGCGGCGCCGGACATCGACGCCGACGTCTTCCGGCGCGAGATCGGCCCGGCCATCCTCGGCCGCGGCGGGCCGCGCGTGACGCTGTACGCGTCGTCCAACGACAAGGCGCTGGTGGCCTCGCGCAACCTGCACGGCGGCTACAAGCGCCTGGGCGAAAGCGGCGACGCGATCGTCGTCATGCGCGACCTCGACACGGTGGACGCCAGCATGGTCAGCACCGAGTTCCTCGGCCACTCGTACTTCGGCGACAGCTCCACCGTGATGAGCGACCTCATCTACGTCATCCAGCAGAGCCTGCCGCCGCAGGAGCGCACCCGCTTCGCGCTGGAGCCGGTGCGAGCGGCGATGGGGCTGTACTGGCGCTTCAAGACGCAGTAGCGGCGATGGCGCCGCTGCACAGGGCGTTGCCGCCGCCCGCGTCGTGCCGGCGCGCAGCGTTCGCGTTGTGGCTGGCGGCATCGCTCGCGGCTGCCGCGGCGCAAGCCCCCGAGCCCGCGGCGGCCGCGGCGGCCGCGGCGTCCGCCAGCGGCGCGGCTTCCGCGGCGCCTGCACAGCCGGCCGAACCCGAGAGCCCGGTGCCGCACCTGACCGAGGCGCAGCGGCTGCTCGGCCAAGGCCGTCCCACCGAGGCGGTGCCGCCCATGGAGCGGGCGCTCGCCGCGGCCACCCGCACGTTCGGGCCCGACGATGCCTTGCTCGGACCGATCCTGCAGCTGCTGGGCAACACCTACCGCCAGGCCGGGCGGCTGAACGACGCACTGGCCGCGTTCGAGCGCGCGCTCGCGCTCAACGAGAAGCACCACGGCGCCACGTCGGCCGAGACGGCTGACAGCCTCACCGGCATCGGCGCGACGCTGCTGGACCGCGGCGCGCGTGGCGACGGCGAGCGTGCCCTGGCGCTGCTGGCGCGCGCTTTGCAGGTGCGCGAGGCGGTGCTGCCGCCCGAGGCGCCGGCGCGTTCGAGTTCACTCGGCAACCTGGCGGCCGCCTACGACCTGCTCGGCCGCCCGGCCGAAGCGCTGCCTTTGCATGAGCGCGCCGTGGCGCTGGCCGAGCGGCTGCGCGGTCCCGACGACCCGCGCACGGCGACGGCGCTGAACAACCTGGCCGAGACGCTGGGCACGCTCGGCCGCTACCGCGAGGCGCTGCCGCTGCACCGGCGCGCGCTGGCCATCCGCGAAAGCCGCCTCGGCGCCGAACACCCCGAGACGGCGATCAGCCTGGCCAACCTCGGCGAGCTGCTCGACACGATGGGCCTGCCGGCCGAGGCGCTGCCGCTGAAGGAGCGGGCGCTGGCGATGCAGCGCTCGCGCCTCGGCCCGGCGCACCCGAACACGCTGGCCAGCCAGGGCAACCTCGCCTACCTGCTGGCGTCGCTCGGCCGCAGCGACGAGGCGCTGGCGCTCGCCAAGGACGCGCTCGCCTCGGCCACGCGCGCCTTGGGCGAAGGCGCGCCGGCGGTCAGCTCGGCGCTGCTGCGGCTCGCCTTCATCCACCAGCAGCGCGGCGAGTACGGCCCCGCGCTGCCGCTGGCCGAGCGCGCGCTGGCGCTGCGCGAGCAGCAGCGAGGCGCCAGCCACCCCGATGTCGCGGTGGTGCTGAACAACGTCGCCGAGCTGCACGCGGCGATGGGCGAAAGCGGCCGCGCGATGGCGCTGCACCGGCGTGCGCTGGCGCTGCGCGAAGCCGCTTTCGGGGCCCATCACCCGGAGACCGCGATCGGCCTCAACAATCTCGCCTCGCTGCACAAGTCGCTCGGCCAGCTCGACCTCGCCGAGCCGCTGCTCGAGCGCGCCCTGGCGATCCAGCGTGCAGCGCTCGGCGCCGCGCATGCCGACACGGCGCAGGCGCTGAACAACCTCGGCCACCTGCACCTCGTGCGCGGCACGCCGCGGTCGCGCGCTCAGGCAATGGTGTTGTTCGAGGAAGCGCTGGCGATCCTGCGCGCGGCGCTCGGTGCCGATCATCCGGCGCAGGCGGTGGTGCTGGGCAACCTCGGCGCGGTGCTCGAGGACGGCGGCCGCGCGCAGGCCGCGCGGCCGTTGCTCGAACGCGCCGTCGCGCTGCGCGAGCGCGCGCTCGGTGCGCGGCATCCGCTGCTGGCCGTGTCGCTGAACAACCTGGCCGCGTTGCACGACACGCTCGGACAGCCGGCACGCGCGCTGCCGCTGTACCGGCGCGCGCTGGCCATCCTGCAACCGGCGCCGGGCATGGCGGCGTCGCATCCCACCGAGCTGGCGGCGGTGCATTCGCGCATGGCGCGCTGGCAGCAAGCCAACGGCGGCGGGCGCGGGACCGACCTCGCCATCCTCCACCTGAAGCAGGCGGTGAATCTCTCGCAGCGGCTGCGCGCCGGCGCGGCCTCGCTCGACGGCGGCGCGCAGGCTTCGCTGAAGCGCGGCGTCGAGCCGCGCTACCGGCGCCTGGCCGAGCTGCTGGTGCGCCGAGGCCGCCTGCCCGAAGCCGAGCAGGTGCTGGCGCTGCTGAAGGACAACGAGCGGCGCGAGTTCGTTCGCGGCGACGCGCAGGACGGCGCTGTCGGCGCCGAGGCCGCCCTGTCGCCGGCCGAGCGCGAACTGGCCGACGCGCTGGCGGCCAATGCGCAGGCGCTGTCGCAGGCGCAGGCCGAGCTGGAAGCGCTCGGCGAGGCGGCCGGGCCGCGGCGGGCGCAAGTGCTGGCGCGGCTGCAAGCGGAAAGCGAAGCGCTCGACGGGCTGCTGGCCGACGCGGCCGGCGCGCTGGCGTCGTCGGGCAGCGGCGGCGGCGCCAGCGGCAGCAGCACCGCGGCCGGCCGCGCGCGCGCCGCCGCGGCGTTCGAGACCGCTGCCGGCGAGCGCGACGCCATCAGCCAGCGCCTGGCCTTGCTCAACGAGCGCAGTGGCGGCGCACGCGCCGCGGCGCTGTACATCGTGCCGGGCGAGCGGCAGACGACATTCCTCCTCGTCACCGCCCAAGGCGCTGTCGGGGTGCACGGCGGCGCCGGGGAAGCGCGCCTGAACACGCTCGTGGCCGAGCTGCGCCAGGCCATCGAGGCGCGCCGGCCCGACTACCGGGCGCCGGCCATGGCGCTGCACGACGCGCTCATCGCCCCCGTCGCGCCGCTGCTGGCCCGCGCGCGCATCGACACGCTGATGCTCTACCTCGTGGGCAGCCTGCGCTACCTGCCCGCTGCCGCGCTCGTGGAACGCACGAGCGGCCGCCATCTCGTCGAGCGTTACGCATTGGCGGTCTACACCGTCAGCGGGCTGCGCGATGCGATCGCCGAACCGCCATCGCCGCGCTGGGCGGCGGTGGGACTGGGCGTCAGCCGTGCGCTCGCCGGCTTCGATGCGCTGCCCGCGGTGCCCGGCGAACTGCGCGGCGTGGTGCGCAGCGCCGCTGACGCCGCCGCGCCAGCCGCCGCGCCAGCCAGCGCGCCCGCCGGCGCGCCGCCCGGGGTGCTGGCCGGCGAGCGCCACCTCGACGATGCCTTCACCCGCGAACGCCTGGCCAGCGTGGCGCGGCGCGGCGCGCCGTTCTCGGTGCTGCACGTCGCCACGCACTTCAAGCTGGTGCCCGGGCGCGAGGACGAATCGCAGCTGCTGCTCGGCGACGGCGACCTCCTGACACTGGGCCAGTTGCGCAGCGACGCGACGCTCGCCTTCGGCACCTACGACCTGGTGACGCTGTCGGCCTGCAACACCAGCATGGGCGGCGGCGCGCTCAGCGACCGCGCCGGGGCCGAGTTCGAGGGCCTGGCGACGACGCTGATGAAGAAGGGCGCGCGCGCCGTGATGGCAACGCTGTGGGAGGTGCAGGACCAGGGCACCGCGACGCTGATGCGCGCCTTCTACGCCGCGCGCGGCGAGCAGCGCCAGCGCACCAAGGTCCAGGCGCTGCGCGAGGCGCAGCGCGCCATGCTGGCCGGTGAACTGCGCGACCCCGGCGGGCGGCTGGACTTCCGGCACCCGTACTACTGGGCCGGCTTCGTACTGATGGGCAACTGGTTGTAGCGCGAGCTGCCGTCGACAGCGGCGCGCCGCCGGGCCGCCGCGACGCCGCACGCGCCAGTCGCCTTCGCCCAAGGCGTCACGCCGCGGCGCGCCGGCCCGACTTTCGGGCAGGGAGCGCGCGGCAGAATCCCCGCTTCAACTTCGCCTTCGCCCGTTCCCGTGCAAGCAGTGCCCCACCGACTCCGCTCCTGCGCCTTCGGGCGTGCCCTCGTCACCCTCCTCGCCGGCCTCGCCCGCGTCGCCCGCGTCGCTCCCGGGCGGCGCGGCCCGGCCGGCCGCGCCCGGCTGGCGCTGGCGCTCGCCGCCGGCATCGCGTTCGCCGCCGGGCCCGCCGGGGCCGCCGCGGCGACGTTCGACCTGTGCGTGCGCGGCACCGGCGTCGGCGTCAACCGCGTCGCCCGCCTGACGCTCGAAGTGAGCGGCAGCGCCGTCGCCGCCGCCGACGCGCCGCGCCTGGGTGCGCTGCTCGCCAACCAGCGCTTGTGGAGCAGCGAGGCCGAAGAGGTGTTCGGCGCGCCCTTCGACGCCGAACTGTGCGGCGAGGCGGTCGCGCCGGTGCTGCGCCTGGCGGTGACGCTCGATGCGACCCAGGTGCGGCAGCTTCTGGACGGGCCTGTGCGCGCCGCGGCGGCCGCGGCACAGCCCACGCAGCCCGCGCAGCCCACGCGCAGCATGCGCGGCGACGCCGCGGCGGCGGGAACCCCGGCGCGCGGCGGCCCGCCCGCCGACGGCCTCGTGCGCGACGCGCGCGGCAACGTGCAGTACCAGATCGTGCGCGTGCACTACGCCACCAACCGCAAGGACGGCGGCGTCTTCGCCGTGCCCGACGAGCGCTTCGGCGGCGAGCGCGGCTCGCTCAGCTTCGGCGTGGCGCAGGTGACGATCCCCAAGACGCACCGCGTCGGCGCGCTCGAGGCGCCTTCGCTCCTGCGCCTGGAGTTCCGCCCCGACCCGACCAGGCACGTCGTGCTGACGACGGTGGAAGCGCTGACGCACGACGCCTGGCGCGCCGAGATCGCCAAGCGGGCCACGGCGCTGGGCAATGCCGGGATCCTGGTCTTCATCCACGGCTACAACGTCGCCTTCGCCGACGCGGCGCGGCGCGCCGGCCAGCTCTCCTACGACCTCGGCTTCGCCGGCCCGACGGTGCTGTTCTCGTGGCCCTCGCGCGGCGGCCTCACCGACTACACGGTCGACGAGCAGTCGGCCGAGTGGTCGATCCCGGACATGCGCGACGTGCTGGCGTCGCTGGCCACGGTGGCGCCGGGCACGCCGGTGTACGTGATCGCGCACAGCATGGGCAACCGCGTGCTGACGCGCGGCTTCAAGTCGCTGCTCGACCAGGACCCGCGCAAGCTTGCCGCCTTCCGGCAGATCGTGCTCGCCGCGCCCGACATCGACGCCGACGTCTTCCGCCGCGAGATCGGCCCGGCCATCCTCGGCAAGGGCCCGCGCGTGACGCTGTACGCCTCGTCCAACGACAAGGCGCTGGTGGCCTCGCGCAAGGTGCACGGTGGCTACAAGCGGCTGGGCGAAAGCGGCGACGGCATCGTCGTGATGAGCGGCCTGGACACGGTGGACGCGAGCAACGTCAGCACCGAGTTCCTCGGCCACTCGTACTTCGGCGACAACACCACGGTGATGAGCGACCTGATGTACGTCATCCAGAAGAGCCTGCCGCCGCAGGAGCGCACGCGCTTCGCGCTGGAGCCGGTGCGCGCGGCGATCGGGCAGTACTGGCGCTTCAAGAACAACTGAAGGGCCGTGCGCACGAGCCGGGCGTCGCGCGGCCGCGGCGCCGGCTGGCGCTTCAGCCGCGCAGCACGGCCAGCGAGGGCAGCGCCGCCGAGCCGGGCAGCACCGTCGCGTCCAAGGCCGCGCGCGGCACGCGCAGGTGCTCGGCCAGCAGCGGGCGCAACAGCGACCGCAGGTCGGTGGTGATGCGCAGGTCGCGGCCTTCGTAGCGGTCCTTCCGGGCCAGGCCCGGCCAGTCGGCGAGCACGCGACCGCCGGCGACGGCGCCGCCGAGCACGAAGGCGGCGCCGCCGCTGCCGTGGTCGGTGCCGAGGTTCCCGTTGACCGCCACTTCGCGCCCGAACTCGGTGGCCACGAGGACGACGGTGCGGTTCCACAGGGCGGCCGCCTGCAGGCCTTCGCGCAGCGCGGCCAGCGCCGCGTCGAGCGCGCGCAGGTTGTTCGAGGTCGCGCCTTGCGGCGCCGCCTGGTTGGTGTGCGAGTCCCAGCCACCCATCTCGAGCACGGCCACCTGGCTGCCGCGCTGCAGGAACTCGGCCGCCTTGGTGGCCAGGGTGACGGCGGCGCGCGCGCCGCCGCCCAGGCCGCCCAGCGCACCCATGCCGGTGGGGTTGGCGGCCATGCCCGGCGTCTCGTGCAGGCCGCGGGCGCGGGCCAGCGCCTGCGCCAGCGCCGGGTCGCCGCGGTACATCACCTCCAGTCGTGCGACGAGCTCGCTTGCCGGCTCGGGCAGCACCGAAGGGGCCCAGGTGTCCACCTCGGCCGGGCCGCGCAGCACCAGCGGCACCGCGGTCTCCAGCGCCACCGCCTTCATCGGCGCGGCGTTGCCGCTGGCGGCCAGGGCGCGGCCGAGCCAACCCGTGGCGAGTTCATAGGGCCGCGTACCGCCGGACTCGAGCACCTGCTGGGCGTCGAAGTGCGAGCGCTCGCGGTAGGGCAGCCCGGTGGCGTGCACGACGGCGAGCTCGCCGCGGCCGTACAGCGCGTGCAACTGCGGCAGCAGCGGGTTCAGCGCAAACGGCCCTTGCAGCGCCAGCGGCGCGGCAGCGAACTGGGCGAGCGGGCCGCGTGCTTCGGCGAACGCGGGGTCGCCCGGGGCCGGCACGGCGGTGAGACCGTCGAGGCCGCCGCGCAGGATGACGAAGACCAGGCGCGGCGCGTCGGCCCGAGCGGCGCTGCCGGCCCCTGCGCCGGGGGCCGGCTGTGCAACCGCCAGCGCGCTCCACGGCGCCAGCGCCGGCGCGGCGAGCATGGCCCGAACGAGTTGGCGACGGGTGGTGTTCATCATGGTCGTCCCCTTGCTTGAGGGCGTGCATATCGTCGGCATCGGCAACAACAACCGCAGCGGCACGGTGGGCGCCCTGCTCTCAGCGGCGCTGGAACTCGGGCGCCAGCAGCAAGAGCGCCAGCGCCTGCGGCCCTTCGGAAGCGCGCTCGATCTGGCGCGCCGTCTCATCGTTGAGCCACGGCCCCAGGCTGGCGCGCGCGAGCGTTCGGGCGTCGACGTTGCGGCCGGCGAGGTTGGCCACGCGCGTGGCCCACTCGACGCGCTTCCACACCGCGTCGGGCCCGAGCCACTCTGCGGCGCGGTCGGGCCAGCCGGCCGGCGATGGCGCCGCCTGCACGCGCTGGCCGAGCGCGCCGATGCCGCCATCGGGCGCGCGCGCGAACGCCTGTTCGCCCAGGCCCAGCACGCGGGCGCTGCTGACGACGAATTCCTCCGGCGTCTTCAGCTTGGTGGGCGCCGGCGTCCAGGCCAGCGGCGATTCGATCAGCGTGCGGTACACCAGCGGCAGGTCGCCGCCGCTCCTGGCAAAAGCCGACGCCAGCGCGGCGACGAGTTCGGCCGGCGGCTCGTCGGCGACGAAATGGCGGGCCAGCTTGAACGACACGAAGCGCGCCGTCGACGGGTGGCGCGCGAGGTCGGCGAGCACTTCGTCCAGCGCCTCGGGGCCGGCGCGGTAGCGCTTGCCGAGCACCGTCTTCGGGCCGGGGTCGTGCCAGCTCGCATCGAAGCGCGTCGGCTCGGCGGCGCCGTGGCCCTCGCGCAGCAGTTGCACCAGCGGCACGCGCCAGCCGGTGAGCACGCGCGCGAACTCGGTGACGTCGCCCTGCGTGTAGCCGCCCCAGCCGCCCCACGCCGCGCCGCCGCCGAGCAGGCCTGGCGCGCCCAGCGTGTGCAGTTCCAGCACTTCGCGCGCCAGGTTCTCGTTCAGCCCGGTGAGGCGCGGGCCCGGCTCGCCTTCGGCGCGCGGCCGGCGCGCCAGCCGCCGCACCAGGGGCGAGGCGGGGCCGGCCGACTGGTCGTTGTCGAGGTAGCGCAGCATGCCGGCGTGCTTCACCGCGGCCTTGAGCAGCGTCTCGAAGCTGCCGCCGATGTGCGGCCGGATCGCTTCGCGCTCGAAGGCGCCGACGATGCCGCGCGCGCTGGCCTTGGCCATCGAGACGGTGAAGTGGTTGCACCAGAACGCGGCCAGGCGTTCGTTGAACGGCTTCGCGCTCATCGCGGCGGTGGCCAGGCGGGCGCGCACGTCGGCCTGCACGATGGCGCGGAAGTGCTCGCCGAACTGCTGCTCGGCCGGGCGCATGTCGGCCGCCGCGCTGGCAGACATCGCCGGGGCAGCCGCACCGGCATTCGCGCCGCGGCCGCGCTGGTCGCGCAGGAACTCGGCGAAGCGCCTGGCCCCTTCGGCGCCGCTGGCGAGGTTGCTGCCGCGCTGCGGCTCGGCCGGGCCGATCTGCGCGGCGAGCCAGCCGATGGCGTCGCTGCCGATGACCTTGAGGTCGGGCTCGCCGAGGCCGAAGCGGTGCGCGGCGATGGCGGCGGCATCGGCGCCGCGCTGACGTTCAGCAGAGGGTCGGTTCATCGGCGGCACTCCGTCGCTGCTGCGGTGCCGGTGTCAACGCCCGCGCGCCGGCGCCGGTGCACGCGCGCAGTGTCGCGCGCCGCCGTGACCGGCGCGTGCGCCTCCGGTGAAGAAAGGTTGCGCGCCGCGGCGAAACGAGCCAGCGCGGGCCGGCGCGGCGCTGCGGGCCCTGCAGGACGCCCGGCGGGCTACTTCGCCAGCAGCCGGTTCACCGCCTCGACATCGCCGGTGCCGAGCTGGCCCGACGCCTGGCGCAGCCTGAGGCCGCCCACCAGCACGTCGTAGCGCGCGCGCGCCAGGTCGCGCTGCGTCGTGAACAGCTGCGTCTGCGCGTTGAGCACGTCGAGGTTGACGCGCACGCCCACCTTGTAGCCGAGCTGCGTCGCTTCGAGCGCCAGCTTCGAGCTGGCCTCGGCCGCTTCGAGCGCGAGCACCTGCGCCTGCCCCGACTGCACGCCGAAGAAGGCGACGCGCGTGCCTTGGGCGACGCCGCGGCGCGCCGCCTGCAGATCGTTGCCGGCCTTCTCTTCGAGCAGCAGCGTCTCGCGGATGCGGTTCTGCGTCGCGCCGCCGGTGTACAGCGGCCAGCTCAACTGCACGCCGATGCTGCCGCTGCCCGTGGTGCCGCGCGACGTGGGCACGATGGCGCTGCCGCGCTGGTCGATGGCGCCGATGCTGGCCACTGCGTCCACGGTGGGCAGTTCGCCGGCGCGCGCCTTGGCCGTCTCGAGCTGCGCCACGTCGACGGCGATGCGGGCCCGGCGGATCGTCGGGTGCTGATCGTCGGCGGCGGTGACCCACTGCTCGACGTTGCCCGGCGCCAGCGCCGGCAGCGTCACCGGCACGGCCAGCGGCTTGGGCGCGACGCTGCTGCGGCCGACGAGCTGGTCCAGCGCGATGCGCTTGGCGCGCAGGTCGTTGTCGGCAGCGATCTCCTGCGCGGTGGAGAGGTCGAAGCGGGCCTGCGCTTCGCGCGTGTCGGTGATGGTGGCGGTGCCGACCTCGAAGTTGCGCTTGGCCGAGGCGAGCTGTTCGGTGATGGCGGCCTTGCCGGCGCGCGTGGTGGCCAGCGTGTCCTGGGCGGCCAGCACGTCGAAGTAGGCCTGCGCCACGCGCACGATGAGGTCCTGCTCGGCGGTGTCGAGGTCGGCCTTGGCCGCGTCGAGGCTGCGCCGGGCCTGCTCGATGGTGGCGCTGTTGGCGCGGTTGAACAGCGGATAGCGGCCGTTCAGCGCGGCCTGCCCGGTGCGGCTGCCGAGCACGCCGCCGGCGGTGGGCGGGTCGACGCGGGCCAGCGTCGCCGCCGCGGTCGCTGCGAGCGACGGCGACGACAGCGCCTCGGTCTGCGCGACGCGGTACTCGGCCGAGGCGGCCAGCGACTTCGCCGCGAGGTAGGTGGCGTCGAAGGCGCGCGCCGCCTCGTACAGCTCCTGCAGGCTCTGCGCGCAGGCGCTGCCGGCGCCTGTTGCCAGGCCCAGCGCTGCCAGCGTGGCAGCAGCGAAGCGCCGGGCGTGTTCCCGGCGGCGGGCCTGCGGCCGCTGCGCGGGCTGGGCGTGGCGAAGGCTCGGCGGCAGGTCGGCGGACGCGGGCATGGCACTCCTGGCGAACGAAGAGGTGAACGGGCGGTTATAGGCGGCGGCCGCAGCGCCGGCTGCCGCAATGCGACGGCGCGTACCGCGCGTGCGGCGGCGGGCCGGATTCGTGCGACAGGCTGCGGTGCTGCACCGGCGGACAGGCCTTCAGAAGACGAAGCGCGTCGGCTCGGCGAAGCCGAGCAGCCTTGGCGCCACGGTGTCGAAGAGGTCGCGGCTGGCGAACGCCGCCGGCCCGCTGCGATTGACCAGGCGCGCCGTCATGACCGGCTCGTTGCCGACGATGGCCACCAGGCGGCCGCCGGGCTTGAGCTGCTCGAGCAGCGCCGCTGGCACCTCGGCCACCGACCCCGACAGCACGATCGCGTCGAACGGTCCCTCGGCGGCGAGGCCGCGCGCGCCGGCGACGGCGTCGACCTCGTGCACGGTGGCGTTGAGCACGCCGTTGCGGCGCAGCGCCTCGCGCGCCATGCGAGCCAGCTCGGGCCGGCACTCCAGCGTGTGCACCTTCATCGCCCGATGCGCCAGCAGCGCGGCCATGAAGCCCGAGCCGGTGCCGATCTCCAGCACCTGCTCGTGCCGCTGCAGCTTCAGCTCCTGCAGCAGGCGCGCTTCGACCTTCGGTTCGAGCATGCAGGCGCCTTCGTGCGCCGCCGGCGCGCCGGGCAGCAGCGGCACCTGCGTGTCGACGAAGGCCAGTGCCCGGTACGCGGCCGGAACGAAGTCTTCGCGGCGCATCGTGCCCAGCAGTTCGAGCACGCCGGGGTCGAGCACGTCCCAGGGGCGGATCTGCTGCTCGATCATGTTGAAGCGGGCGAGTTCGTTGTTCATGGTCGCGTCGGGTATCCGTCGGGTATCCGTCGGGGAAAAGGGGAAGTGCGAGCCGAAGGGCGCATCTCGAAGCGGCGGCGATTCTAGTGAGCGGCCATGACGCGGCGCTGAACCTGCCGGGGGCTACTCCGCGGGGCTACTCCCGGCCGCCGCCACCGGGTTGGCGCGGCCATGGGCGGCGCGCTTGTGCCAGAGCCGGCGCGCCCAGGCGGCGAGGTCGTCGAGCCAGCAGTAGATGACCGGCACCACCACCAGCGTCAGCAGCGACGAGGTGATGACGCCGCCGATCACCGCCTGGCCCATCGGCGCGCGCTGCTCGGCGCCTTCGCTCAGGGCGAAGGCCAGCGGCACCATGCCGAAGACCATCGCCAGCGTCGTCATCAGGATCGGCCGCAGGCGCACGCGCGCGGCGTGCAGCAGCGCCGCGGTGCGCTCCATGCCTTCCTCGCGGGAGCGGATGGTGAAGTCGACCAGCAGGATCGCGTTCTTCGTCACCAGGCCCATCAGCATCACGATGCCGATGATCGAGAACATGTTCAGCGTGCTGCGGAAGGCCAGCAGCGCCAGCACCACGCCGATGAGCGTCAGCGGCAGCGAGCTCATCAGCGCCAGGGGCTGCAGGAAGCTCCTGAACTGGCTGGCCAGGATCATGTAGATGAACACCACCGCCAGCGCCAGCGCGCCCACCGCGTAGCCGAACGACTCCTGCATGTTCTTCGTGCTGCCGCCGAAGACGGCGCGGTAGCCGGGCGGGAAGGCGGTCTCGGCGAGCACGCGGCGGATGTCGTCGCTGACCTCGCCGGGGCTGCGGCCGAGCGCATTGGCGTCGATGTTGATCTCGCGGTTCAGGTCGCGGCGGTTGATCTGGTTGGGGCCGGTGTCGGGGCGCAGCGCCGCCACCTGCGCCAGGCGCACCGTGCGCACGCTGCCGTCGGCGCCGGCCAGCACCAGCGGCAGGTTCGCCAGGTCGCCGGCGGCGACGCGGTGCTCGGGCGCCAGGCGCAGCCGCACGTCGTAGTTCTGGCCGTCGGCGGCGCGCCAGCTGCCCACGCTCGTGCCGGCCACCAGCACGCGCAGCGTCGCGGCCACCGTGTTGACGTTGAGGCCCAGGTCGGCGGCGGCGTCGCGCTTCACGTCCACGGCGAGCGTGGGCTTGTCGGGTTTGAGCGTGCTGTCGAGGTCGACGAGGCCGGGGATCCTGGCCAGCCGCGCCATGATCGTGCGCGCCAGTCGTTCCAGCTCGGCGAGGTCTTCGCCTTGCAGCGAGAAGCCGATGCTCTTGTTGCCGCCGAGGTCGACGACGCCGATGTTGGTGACGGTGATGCCGGGGATGCGCGCCAGCCGCTCGCGCAGCGGGCCGACGAGGTCGTTGGCGCTGCGCAGGCGGTCCTTGCGGTCGGTCAGCCGCACGTACACGTTGCCGTAGATCTTGCCCTGCGCGAAGCCGGAGTTGATGGTGGTGACGGTGTGCCGCACCTCGGGCAGCTCGCGCAGCGCCGCGTCGATCTGGCGCGCGCGCTGCTCGGTCACTTCGAGCGCGCTGCCCACCGGCGTATAGAAGTTGATCTGCGTCTCGCTGAAGTCGGCCTTGGGCACGAACTCCTTGCCGAGGCTGCCGGTGAGGACGACGGCGGCGACGAGGCTGGCCGCGGCGATGCCCACCGTTGCGAGCTTGTGCGCCAGCGACCAGGCGAGGATGCGCTGATACGCGCCGGCCAGCCATTCCTGGAAGTGGTCGAAGGCCCCGGTGACGCGGCCGATCGTCTTGTCGTAGAGCGTTTCGGCCTTGTCCTGCCAGCGGTGGTGCGCCTGCGGGTCGTGCCAGACGCTGCTGAGCATCGGGTCGAGCGTGAAGCTGACGAACATCGAGATCAGCACCGCGGCGACGATGGTGATGCCGAACTCGTGGAAGAACTTGCCGACGATGCCGCCCATGAAGCCGATGGGCAGGAA
>JAEUPF010000128.1 GCA_016790425.1 Rubrivivax sp. | reverse complement strand
TCGCTGGAGGGGCGGCTGCGCGCGCGCCAGTAGGCATGATCCGCGCACGCCACGCCACCGACTTCCACGCCGCCAGCTGGCAGCGCGCCTGGGCCGGCGCCGGCGCCGGCGGCAGCGGCGACGACGTGCGTGCGGCGCTCGTGGCACGCTATGCCGAGCCGCACCGCGCCTACCACACGCTGCAGCATCTCGACGAATGCCTCACCGCATTCGAGGCGGTGCAGCACCTCGCGGAGCACGCCGCCGAGGTGGAGATGGCGCTGTGGTTCCACGATGCCGTCTACGACGTGCACCGGCACGACAACGAAGAGGCCAGCGCCGAGTGGGCGCGCGCGGCGCTGCGGGCGGCCGGCGCCCCGGCGGCGGCGGCCGCGCGCGTGGCCGCACTCGTGCTGGCCACGAAGCACCAGGCGCCGCCGCGCGGCGCCGACGAGACGGTGCTGGTCGACATCGACCTCGCCATTCTCGGCGCCGAGGCGCCGCGCTTTGCGCAATACGAGCAGCAGATCCGCGCCGAGTACGCCTTCGTGCCCGAGGCCCAGTTCCGGCAGCGGCGGCGGGACATCCTTGGTTCGTTCCTGTCGCGGCCGCGCATCTACGGCACGGGGCACTTCCATGCGCTGCTCGAAGAGCGCGCGCGGCGCAATCTCCGGCGCGCTGCGGGGGCTCCAGAGGGAGCACCGGCTCCCGCGCCCGACGCAGGCCGAAGCGTGCGGTGACGACTCGCGCGGCGCTGAAGCTGTACGGGCTGATGGACTGCATCGAGACGCTGAAGAAACGCGGCGGCGACGGCACCCACGAAGCCGCGGCGGCGCTCATCGACAGCTCGCAGCGGAACGCGCAGGGTGCTGGCTACGGCTTGGCTGCCGTCTGCAACCGGGCCTGCTCCCGCGCCCGCAGTCGCGCGTGCTGGTAGGCGCCCTGCGGCACATGCAGCAGGTCGGCGATGCGCCACATGACGTGCCGTTCGTGCTCGCTCAGGTGGCCGTCGGCATAGGCGACGCGCCACATGTGCTCGACCATCGCGATCTTGCGCGCCATGTCGAAATGCGCGTCGATGCGCGAGGTGAAGGCGAAGAGGTCGGTCGCGTCGCGCGCGGTGGCCCCGGCCAGCTCGGCCAGGCGCGCCGCCTCGTCGTCGGCAAGCGCGAACGTGACGCGCAGCGCCGCCAGCACCGCTTCGCGCTCGCCGGCGTGGAACGTGGCGTCAGCGCGCATCACCTCGACCAGCATCACCGCCGTGGCGAGCTGCAGCGCATGCTCGTCGGCCGCCGGCGCGGCAGGGCCGGCCGGCGGCGGCAGCAGGCTGTCCAGGAGATCCTTCAACGTCTTCAGCACGCGCCGATCATGCCCCACCGCGGCAGGCTCGCAGCGCCTTGTGGACAACGGCGGCACCCGAGCGGCGCAGGGCACGAACGCCGCGCCTCAGCGCTCGGCGATGTAGTGCTGCATCGTCACCGCTTCGTCGGCCGGCACGAAGGCCCGCACGCGCGCTTCGAGTTCCTGGTCGGCCAGCGTCGCGCGCGAGCGCTGGTGCAGGTAGTCGGCCCATGAGGCGACGATGAAGCGTTCGAGGTACCGCGTCGGGTCGGCCAGGTCGCGGTAGATGCGCCAGAAGGTGGCGCCGTCGCGGCGGCGCGGCGCGCGCAGCTGGCTCAGCGCATCGAGGAACGCCTCCTGGTCGCCGGGGCGGACGCGATAGGCGATCTCCACCGCCACCGGCCCCGCCTCGGGTGCCGGTTCCTCGGCCACGAAGAGGTCGTGCCAGGGCGATGCCGGCGTCACGTCTTCCGCGGCGCCCATGCGCAGCGGCAGCGGTCGCGCCAGCAGCACGCCGGCGACCATCGCCAGGGCCGAGGCGCTGAGCGTCGCCTGCAGGCCCACGAGCCCCGACACCGCGCCCCACACCGCCGAGCCGAGCGCGAAGGCGCCCAGCGCCGCCAGCGCGTGCAGCGCCGCGGCGCGCGAACGCACCCACGGCGGCGCGCTCGACTGGGTGGCGGTGTTGAAGGTGGACATCACCGCCATCCACGCCGCGCCGGCCGCCAGCAGCGCGGCGTAGATCGTCCAGACCCACGGCGACCACGCCCCCACGGCCGTGGCCAGCGCGAAGACGACGCAGCCGCCTTGCACCACGCGCTCGTGCGAGACGCGCGAGCGCAGGCGGCCGATGACCAGGCCCGCGCCCACCGCGCCGACGCCGAGGCACCCCATCAGGAGGCCGAAGCCCGATGCCCCGAGGCCGATGCGCTTCTGGCCGATCACCGGCAGCAGCGCCCACAGCGCCGAGCCGGCGGCGCTGTAGGCGGCCGTGCGCACGAGCTGCGCGAAGATCGGCCCCGAGTGCCAGGCGAAGCGCAGCGCCGCCAGCATGCCGCCCCACAGCCGCTCGGCCGGCAGCCGCGTGGGCGGATGCGGCCGCGGCGGATGGCGGCGCACCGAGTGCAGCATCACCAGCGTGCCGGCCAGCGCGAACAGGAACACCACCGCGCCGCCCACCAGCGCGAAGACGAAGCCCGCGAGCGTGGGCCCGAGCGCGCGCGCCGCGTTGTAGGCGATCGAGACGACGGTGATGGCGGCGCCCAGCTCCTCGCGCGGCACGCTGTCGGCGACGCTGGAGTTCCACGCCGGCGTGATCAGCGCCGTCGAGCAGCCGCCGACGAAGGTGAGGAAGAGCAGGCCCGTCGCGCCGATGGCGTCCAGCGCCAGCAGCACGGCCAGCAGCGTCGTCGACACCGCCTGCGTGAGCAGCGCCGCGACGATGAGCCGGCGGCGGTCGGTGGTGTCGGCCAGCACGCCCGCGGGCAGCGAGAGCAGGAACATCGGCAGGAACACCGCCGTCTGCACCAGCGCGGCGAGGAAGCCGGAGTTCGTCGCTTCCACCATCTCCCAGGTCGCGGCCATCGACTGCATGGCGTTGCCGACGAAGTACACCGCGCCGCCGCTCCACAGGCCGCGGAACGTGGGGTGGCGCAGCGTGTGCGAGAGGGAGCCGGCGGCCATGCGGCGAAGCGTCGGCAGGCTACGAAGCCGTGGCCGCTGGCAAGGCGAGGTCTTCGAGCCGCGCGGCGGCCCGGCCGGGCGCGCCGAACAGCAGCGCCTCGACCACGAGCGGGTCGCTGAACGTGCGCACCGTGTCGAACGCCGCCTGGGCCTCGGGAAACCGGCGCCGCAACAGGTTCAGCCACTGCTTGAGCCGCCCGGCGCGGTGGCGCGGCGAGACGTGCGTGCCGATGCGGTTCCAGTAGTGGCGCAGGTGCGGCAGCAGCGCGCGCCAGTCGGGCGCCGCCTCGCCGCGGACGGCCAGCGCCAGCCCGGGGTCGGCGACGATGCCGCGGCCGAGCATCAGCGCCTGGCAACCGCTGATGTCCAGGCAGCGGCGCGCGTCGGCCACCGTCCACACTTCGCCGTTGGCCACCACCGGCAGGCGCACCGCGCTGCGGATGACGGCGATGCGGTCCCAGTAGGCCGGCGGCCGGTAGCCGTGCGCCTTGGTGCGCGCGTGCACCGTCAGCTCGGCGGCGCCGGCGGCTTCGATGGCGAGCGCACAGTCGAGCATGCGCGCTTCGTCGCGGTGGCCCAGGCGCATCTTGGCGCTCACCGGCATCGCCGGCGGCACCGCGCGGCGAACGGCGGCAACGATGGCGTGCACCTGCTCGGGTTCGTCGAGCAGCACCGCGCCACCGCGGTGCCGGTTCACCGTGGGGGCCGGGCAGCCGAAGTTGAGGTCGACACCGTGCGGCCCGAGCGTGGCCAGCAGCGCCGCGTTCTCGGCCAGGCATTCAGGGTCGCTGCCCAGCAACTGCGCCCGCACCGGCGTGCCGGCTGGCGTGCGGCCGCCGCGCAGCAGCTCGGGCACCAGGCGCGTGAACACGCGCGCGGGCAGGAGCTGGTCGGTGATGCGGATGAATTCCGAGACCGCGAGGTCGACGCCACCCACGCGCGTGATCACGTCGCGCAGGCTCGCGTCGAGCAACCCCTCCATCGGCGCAAGCAGCAGGCGCATGGCGCGCCGAGTCTAGCGACGCCGCCGGCCGGCGGCGACGCGGCGCGTGTCGAGCGGGGCTGGAGGTCTACGATCGCCGGGCCCTGCGAAAGCCCCACCCCACCATGAACGACCTCGCCCGCACGCCTGCATCGCCTCCATCGTCCCCCTCGCCCTCGTCGTCCCCGTCGTCCCCGTCGTCCCCCTCGTCCCCCTCGCCTCCCATGCCGCTGCCACCGTTGCCCGCAGCGGCCGCCTTCGAGGGCGGCTGCGCCTTCGCCGACGGCGCCTTCTGCGCCCTGGCCGACGCGAAGATCTCGCTGTTCGACTGGGGCTTCACGCGCTCGGACGCCACCTACGACGTGGCCAGCGTGTGGCAAGGCGCCTTCTTCCGCCTCGACACGCACATCGAGCGCTTCTTCGCCAGCCTCGCCTCGATGCGCCTGGCGATCCCCTACAGCGGCGCCGAGCTGCGCCGCATCCTGCACGGCTGCGTGCGTGGCGCGGGGCTGCGCGACGCCTACGTGGCGATGGTCTGCACGCGCGGCGTGCCGCCCAGGGGCGCGCGCGACCCGCGCCTGGCCGTCAACCGCTTCTACGCCTACGCGCTGCCGTTCGTGTGGATCGCGCCGCCGGAAAAGCAGGCGCAGGGCATCGACCTGCACGTCAGCGAGCGCGTGCGCATCGCGCCCGAGTCGGTGGACCCGCGCGTCAAGAACTACCACTGGATCGACCTCGTGCAGTCGCTGTTCGACGCCTACGACCGCGGCCGCGACACGAGTTGCGTCGTCGACGCGCAAGGCCACATCGCCGAAGGCCCGGGCTTCAACGTCTTCATGGTCAAGGGGGGCGTCGTGCACACCGCCGAGCGCGGCGTGCTCGAAGGCGTCTCGCGGCGCACGGCGATCGAGCTGTGCGGGTGGCTGGGCATCCCGCTGCGCGTGCAGCCGCTGCCGGCCACCGAGTTCCGCCAGGCCGACGAGGTGTTCCTCACCTCCACCGGCGGCGGCATCCTGCCGGTGGCCCGGCTGGACGGCGTGCCGCTGCCCCAGTTCCCCGGGCCGGTGTCGAAGCGCCTGCAGGCCGCCTACTGGGCGATGCACGACGAGCCCGCGTGCCGCGACCCGGTGGACTACGGCGCTTGATTGGATGCCAGGAGGGCCCGCCACCGGCGCGCGCCGGCCCTTCACAGGAAGCTCCCGTTGCGCCCCCGGTGAGGCGGCCGGCTCCGGCTCGCGGCGCCGGCACGGGCCGGGTAGCGCGCTATGCTCACGCTGCCCGGCGATCTTGTGTTCGCCCGGATCTTCGGCCTGAAGGTGCAGGTGACGACGCCCCCACCCTGCGTTCACGACGAGGCCACTGTCACACCCTCCGGGGTACCGGCTCGGCGTCGCACGGTTCGCCAGCGCCGCCGGGGCCACCCGTTGTAGATTCCGCCGCCGACGAGAAGTCGTGATGCTCAGCGCGCTCGGGTTCCGCCACATAGAAGCCATCCGCGCCGTGCTGAAGACGGGGTCGGTGACGGCGGCCGCGGGGCAGCTCAACGTCACGCAGCCGGCGGTCAGCAACAGTCTGCGCGACGCCGAAAACCGGCTCGGCTTCAAGCTGTTCGAGCGGCGCGCCGGCTGCCTGCTGCCGAACGCGGCCGCGTCGCAACTGTTCGACGAGATCGAGCGGTCGTTCACCGGGCTGGAGGAGATCAACCAGGCCGCGGAGCGCGTGGCACAGGGACAGGGGCGCCGGCTGGTGGTGACAGCCACGCCGGCGTTCGGCGCGTCGACGCTGCCCGGCGTGCTTCGCGCCTATCGCGACGCCGCACCGGCGACGCTGCTGTCGGTGGAGTCGCGCAATGCCAACCTGGTGGCGTCCATGGTGGCCACGCAGAAGGCCGACATCGGCTTCGGGCCCGAGGTGCCACCGATACGCGGGCTGGCAAGCGAACTCGTGGCACGCCTGCCGATGGTGTGCTACCTGGCGGCCACGCACCCGCTGGCACGGGGGCGCGGTCCACTGAAGGCGGCGCAGCTGCTCGACGAGCCGATGATCAGCCCTGGCCGTGTCGAGCGCATGGACCTGCTGATAGCGCGCGTGTTCCGCAACTGCGCCCGCCTCCCGGCGACGGTGGTGGAATGTCCGGTCATCATCACCGCGTGCGCGATGGTGGCCGCCGGCATCGGCTTCACCATCACGAACCCGCTTCCAGCCTGGCTGTTCCCGCGCGCACAGGTGGTGACGCGAGCGCTCGAGCCGCAGGTGTACCTGAGCTATCACGCGTACTGGGTGGAAAGCCGCCTGCCCGTTGCCGACCGCGAGCGGCTGGTCGGTCTGGCGCGGCAACAGATGGCGGCTCTGGCCCAAGACGCCGTGGCGCTGCGCTGATCCCGCAGCGAGGAGCACTTCGTCGACGCCTTGTCAGCGGCGCTGCTGCACATCAGGTGATGGGCGATCACCCACGGTGATGATTTCGGGTTTTCTCTTCCTTGACCGTGCCTGGGCCTTCTTCGAGACTGAATCGAACAAGGGGTGAAGCCGAGCTACTTCGGGCGCACGCCTTTGACGAGGACCGCGCATGAACAAGCTCCTGACGCCCTCCCGGGCCCGCCGCAATCTCACGCTGTCGCTGGCATCGGCGGCGGTGGCGCCGTTCATGATCTGGACGCGCCACGCCTCGGCCGCCACACAGGTGGTGGTGCGCACGCCCGGGGGCGTGTTCGACGACATCAAGCGCGAGACCGTCTACGACCCCTTCAAGAAGGAGACCGGCATCGAGGTCGTGCCGGTGGCGGCCACCATCGCCAAGCTGATGGCGATGATGAAATCGGGCCAGAACGAGCTCGACGTCATCGACACCGGCGACAACGCCCTGCTCGAACTGGAGCGGCTGAACTACATGCAGCCCATCCCGTACAGCGACTTCAAGTACACCAACCCGAACGACATCGACGCCGCGGTGCGGCGCAAGTTCCAGGTCGGCTCGTTCATCTACGCGATGGTCATGGCCTACAACACCAAGGCCGTGAAGCCCGGCTCCGAGCCCAGGTCGTGGGCCGACTTCTGGGACGTGAACAAGATCCCCGGTCGCCGGACACTGGCCGACATGGCCTCGGGCAGCGTCGGCCTGGAATACGCACTGCTGGCCGACGGCGTGCCGATGGACAAGCTCTACCCCATCGACATCGACCGCGCCCTGAAGGTCATGTCGCGCATCCGCAGCCAGATCCCGAAGTTCTGGGACACCGGCGCGCTGTCGTCCACGATGCTGACCAACGGCGAGGTGGTGATGGGCTCGCTGTGGAGCACCCGCGTGCACGCCGCGATGGCCGAGGGCGCCCCGCTGGGCATCTCGTGGAACCAGAACGCGATCCTGGTGCAGTCGTACGGCATTCCGGCGGGCACCCGCAACGTCGAGGCGGCGCGCAAGTACATCGACTACGCCAGCAGCCCCGAGGTGCAATCGCGCTGGCTGTCCAAGTACAAGGCGATCCCCGTCAACGTCAAGTCCTACGGCGCCGCATCGAAGGACCTGATGGACCCGTCCACCGGCACCCCGTGGACCAAGTCCAGGGGCTTCATGCTCGACATCGAATGGTGGGCCAACAACAGAACCAAGGTGAGCGACGCCTGGTCCAGGTGGATCGTCGCCAAGTGAGACCCCGGTGAGCATGGCGCAGGGCGGGGCCCCGGGCGGGGCGATCGAGCTGCGTGCGGTGACCAAGCGCTACGGCCGCGAACGCGTGGTCGATGCGGTGTCGACGACCATTCGCGCGGGTGAGTTCTTCTCGCTGCTCGGGCCCTCGGGCTCAGGCAAGACGACCACGCTGATGATGATCGCCGGCTTCGCCGAGGTCGACGAGGGCGGCATCTTCGTCGACGGCGTCGACGTGGCCGCCGAGCCGCCGCAGCGGCGCGGCTTCGGGATGGTCTTCCAGAACTACGCGATCTTCCCGCACCTGAACGTGTTCGAGAACGTCGCCTTCGCGTTGCGCGCGCGCCGCACCCCCGAGGCCGAACTGCGCCAGCGCGTGCAGGCCGCGCTCGAACTGGTGCGTCTGGAGCGCTTCGCCGACCGCTTCGCCCGGCAGCTCAGCGGCGGCCAGCAGCAGCGCGTGGCGATCGCGCGCGCCATCGTCTACCACCCGCCGGTGGTGCTGATGGACGAGCCGCTGGGCGCGCTGGACAAGAACCTGCGCTACCAGATGCAGGTCGAGATCCGCCAGATCCAGCAGCGCCTGGGGATGACCGTGGTCTACGTGACGCACGACCAGGAAGAGGCGATGAACATGTCGGACCGCCTGGCGATCATGAACAACGGCCGCATCGAGCAGGTCGGCGAGCCGGCCCGCATCTACGAAGACCCGGCCAACGAGTTCGTCGCGCGCTTCCTCGGCGAGGCCAACCTGCTGCCCGGCACGGTGGAACGCACCGGCAGCAGCCAGGGCACGCTGCGCCTGCCCTCGGGAGCGGCGCTGACGGCGCGCCTGCCGGCGGCCGCGGCGCTCGCCGCCGGCGCGGCGGCCAGCCTCTTCGTGCGGCCCGAGCGAGTGCTGCTGCAGCAGCCGTCAGCCGTCGCGGCGCCGGGCGACGGCCTTTGGAATGTTCTGCCCGGCCGCGTGCGCCGCAGCTCGTTCCTCGGCAACATCCTGCGTCACGACGTCGAGCTGGCGCCAGGGCTGTCGATGACGGTCGACCAGCAGAACCTCGGTGGTGTGCAGCCGCCTTCGGCCGGCGACACCGTCCGCCTGGCCTGGCGCGTGGAAGACGCCGTGCTGCTCGGGGCCTGAGGTGGCGGCACGGCGCGCGTTCGCGTCCGAGGGCTCCTGGCTCATCGCGCCGGCGCTGCTGCTGCTGACGGCCGGCTTCATGGGGCCGATGCTGCTGTTCTTCGTGCAGACGCTTGCCGGGCAGGGCGGGCTGGCCACGCTGGCCGGGCGCTTCGCCGCCGTGCTGGCGGCCGAAGCCGTGACGACAGCGCTGAGCACCACGCTCGGCATCTCGCTGCTGGTCACGCTGGCGGTGCTCGTCATCAGTTACCCCATCGCCTTCTACATGGCGCACCGCGGCGGGTTGCGCTTCACGCTGGTGCTGTTCTGCATCATCGTGCCGTACTTCACCAGCATCATCGTGCGCACCTACGCCTGGATGGTGCTGCTCGGCCGCAATGGGCTGATCAACGAGGCGCTGATGGCGCTGGGCGTGATCGAGCAGCCGCTGGACCTGCTGTACACGAAGACGGCCGTCGTCATCGGCATGGTGTACGTGCTGCTGCCGTACATGGTGCTGACGCTGTTCGCAACGATGAAGGCCATCGACCCGAGCCTGATGCGCGCGGCGCGCGGGCTGGGCGCAGGCAGCGTGTACGCCTTCCGCCGCGTGTACTTCCCGCTTTCGCTGCACGGCGTGATCTCGGGCTCGCTGATCGTCTTCATCCTGGCGATCGGCTTCTTCATCACCCCCGCGCTGATGGGTGGTCCTGCCGACGTGATGATCGCGATGCTGATCGAGCGCGCGGTCGAGATCACGCTCGACTGGCCCGGCGCCGCGGTGATGTCGCTCGTGCTGCTGGGCCTGACGCTGGTGTTGTACGCGGTGTACTACCGCGTCACCGACCTGCAGAAGATGATGGGGAGCTGACGCCGTGGCCGCCCGCACCGACCACCAACCCCTGCTGGTGCGCGCGTTGCCGGTCTACGTGACGGCTGCCGGGCTGCTGCTGATGGCGCCCATCGTCATCGTCATCGTGCTGGCCTTCGGCGACCAGGGCGTCGTGAAATTCCCGCCCGAGGCCTACGGCCTGCGCTGGTTCAAGGCCTTCTTCGGCGACTCGCGCTGGCAGAAGGCGCTGATGTCCAGCCTGCTGGTGGCCACGCTGTCGTGCGCCATGGCCACCGCGCTCGGCTTCATGGCCGCCTACGCGATGGTGCGCGGCCGCTTCGGCATGAAGAAGCTCATCCTGTCGTTCGTGCTGATGCCGATGATCGTGCCGCACGTCATCACGGCCATCGCGATGTACTTCGTGTCGGCGCCGCTGAACATGGTCGGCAATCCGGTGTGGATCGCGCTGTGCCACTCGGTGCTGTCGCTGCCCATCGTGCTGCTGATCCTGTTGTCGGCGCTGCAGGGCGTGGACGCCAACCTCGAGCGAGCCGCGCTGTCCCTGGGCAGCAGCCGGCTGCGTGTGTTCACCCGCGTCGTGATCCCGCTGGCCTGGCCGGGCATCGTTTCGGCGGCGCTGTTCGCCTTCCTCGCGTCATTCGACGAGCTGGTGATTTCGCTCTTCCTCGCCGGCGTGCGGGCCGAGACGCTGCCGGTGCGCATCTGGAACAGCCTGCACCTGCAGGTCGAACCTATCATCGCCGCCGTCAGCGCCTTTCTCATCGGCGTGACGGCGCTCACCCTGCTGCTCGACGCCGGCATCCGGCGCTCGCGCGAACTGCTGAGGGGCCGTGAACGCCATGCCGCCTGATGCCGCCCCTGCGGCCACCCGCGCTGGCGCCTTCACGGCCGACGAATACGCTGCCCGTTTGCAGCGCCTGCGCCAGCGGCTCGCCGCTGCGCGGGTCGACGTGGCGTTGTTCGACGAGATCGAGGCGATGACCTGGCTGTCGGGCTACGGCAATTCCGAGAACCGCTGGCGCTGCGTCGGCGTGCCGCTGCAGGCCGAGCCGTTCTTCGTCATCCGCGCGCTCGACGCCACGCCGTGCAGGCAGCGCACCTGGATCACCGAGGTCAACGCCTACGCCGATTGGGACGACCCCTTCCCCGTGCTGGCCGGCGCGCTGGCACGCCGCGGCCTGGCCGGCGCGCGCATCGGGCTCGACTTCATGTCCTACGGCATGCCGCTGGCGCGCTTCGAGTCCCTGAAGCGTGCGCTGCCGCAGTGCAGCTTCGTCGATCTGGGCCCGCTGGTCTGGGAACTGCGCCTGCACAAGTCTCCCGCGGAGATCGAGCTGCTGACGCGTGCGGCCGCCATCGCCGACGAAGCCATGACACGCGCCGCCCAGGCCTGCAGCCCCGGTGCTTCGCAGCGCGACGCCGCGCGCATCGCCGCCGCCACTTTCGTCGAGCGCGGCGCCGACCCCGGGCCGGCCGGCCCGATCTCCGCCGGCCGCGGCTGGGACTTCCTGCACGGCCACCTCGAGGACGGCCCGCTGCGCGCCGGCGACGTGGTGCATCTCGAGCTGACACCGCGGGTGGCCGGCTACAGCGCGCGCCTGATGCGCTGCGTGGCCGTCGGCGCGGCGGCGCCCGCCACGGTGGACGCGATGCGCCGCCTGGTGGAGTGCCAGGACCGGCAGATCGCCGCCATGCGCCCCGGCGCCGACGCCGCCGCAATCGACGCCATCCTGCGCCACGCACTGCTGGCCAGCGGCCTGCGCACGAGCTTCGACAACATCAGCGGCTACACGCTCGGCCTGTACGCCGCCGCCGGCCCGCGCACCAGTGACTTCACGCGCATCTTTCATCCGCAGGCGCGCTGGACGGTGGAGCCCGGCATGGTCTTTCACATGTACGCCTCGGCCGCCGACGTGTCCGTCAGCGAGACCGTGCACGTGCGCGCCGACGGCCCGCACTGCCTTTCGCGCCTGCCGCGGCAACTGTTCATCCGCCACTGATCAGGAACCACATCTCATGTCGAGCGAGTCGCCTTCCATCGTCGTTCTGGGCGCCGGCGTCGCCGGCCTGTGCGCCGCGCTGTACCTGCAGCGCAGCGGACAGCGCGTGCTCGTCATCGACGCGCAGCCGCCGGCCAGCGGCACCTCCTACGGAAACGCCGGGCTCATCAGCAAGGACACCGCGGTGCCTATCGCGCTGCCCGGCATGATGCGCAAGGTGCCGCGCTGGCTGACCGACCGCGAGGGGCCGCTGCGCGTCAGCCCGTCGTACATGCCGGCCGCCACGCCCTGGCTGTGGCGCTGGATCCAGGCCGGACAGATGTCGCACGTGCTGCGCATCTCCGACGCCATGCGCGCGCTGCACAAGGACGCGCTCGACTGCTGGCGCGAGCTGCTGGGCGCCGAGGACTACGACGACCTCATCCGTCCGGTCGGCCAGGTGCGCATCTGGGAAGGCGAGGGTGCTGGCGCGCAGATCGAGCTCGACATCTGCCGCCGCCACGGCATCGAGCACCGGCAGCTCGACCAGGCCGCGATCCGCGACCTCTACCCCGAGATCGCGCCCGACATCACGCAGGGCCTGCTGATCCCCGGCAACGCCTACACCGTGAACCCGCAGCGCCTGGTGCGCACGCTGGCGCGCAAGCTGGCCGAAGCCGGTGGCCAGGTGTTGACCGAGCGCGTTGTGAAGATCATCCCGCGCGAAGGTGGCGGCTACCGGCTGATGAACAACGTGGCCAACCACCACGTGCGGCGCGTCGTCGTGTCGGCGGGGGCCTGGTCGACGGAGCTGCTGGCGCCGCTGGGCGTGGCGATCCCGCTCGAGACCGAACGCGGCTACCACGCGATGATGCCCTCGCCTAACCTGAAGCTGAAGGTGCCGATGTCGGTGAAGAACCGCGGCTTCGGGCTCACCTCGATGGAGGAAGGCCTGCGCGCCGCCGGCACGGTGGAGATCGCGGGTCTGCAGGCGCCGCCCGACGAGCGCCGCGCCGAGGTGCTGGTGCGGCACGCGCGCCGCATCTTCCCCAAGCTGCAGACCGGCGAGCCGGCCTACTGGCTGGGCCACCGGCCTTCGTCGCCCGACAGCCTGCCATTCATCGGCCCCGTCCCCGGGCACGAGGGCCTGTATCTGTGCCTCGGGCACGGCCATTTCGGCATGACGGGCGGGCCGCCCAGCGGGCGCTTGCTCTCGCGCCTGGTGAGCGGACAGGCGCCGGGCTTCGACCCCGCTCCTTACGCCGTCGACCGTTTCTGAACCCCCTTGCCGGAGAAGTGAACACATGGACATCCAGCGCATCGGCCGCAACCCGGCCACCGACCCGGCGCGTGCGCGCGCCTGCCAGATCTCGGTCCACAACGGCGTCGTCTACTTCGCGGCCACGCCCGATCGGCCCTTCGACCCCGGCGCGTCGATCGGCGAGCAGACGCGCCAGCTGCTGGCGCGCGTGGACGAGCGCCTGGCGCTGGCGGGCAGCGACAAGACGCGCATCCTCTTTGCGCACGTGATGATCTCGGACATGCGCCACTTCGCCGGCATGAACGAGGTGTGGGACGCCTGGGTCGACCAAGGCAGCCCGCCGGCGCGCGCCTGCGGCGCCGCCGACCTCGGCAGCCCGGACATGAAGGTCGAGATCATCATCACCGCGGCGGTGAAGGGCCGCTGAGGTCGACCGCGCCGCTCCATCGCGTCGTGCGGCTGCACCGCATGACGCATGAGGCGCCAGCGGCGCTGCTGCCGCGGCATTCGCCTGCCGCAGCCGGCAGTCACCGCGCCGCGCCGATGTGCCGGGCCAGCACGCTGCGCAAGCGGTCGGCATCGACCGGCTTGGTCAGGAAGTCGCTCATGCCGGCGGCAAGCGCCTGCTCGCGCTCGCTGACCAGCGCCGCGGCCGTCAGCGCGATGATGGGCGGCGTGCGGTCGCCGTAGCGCGCGCGCAGTTCGCGCGCCGCCTGGTGGCCGCTCACGCGCGGCATCTGCACATCCATCAGCACGGCGTCGAACGGCTGACCCGCCGCGGCGGCGGTTGCCACCGTCTGCAGCGCCGCCTCGCCGTCCTCGGCCTGCGCCGTGTGCACGCCCAACTGCTCCAGCATCGCCAGCGTGATCAACATGTTGACCGCGTTGTCCTCGGCCACCAGCACGCGCGCGCCGCGCAACACCGCCAGCTCGCCGGCTTTCGCCAGCGCCGGCGCCGGCGCATCGGCCGGCGCGGCCGGCAGCGGCAGGTCGGCCCAGAACACGCTGCCCATGCCCGGGGTGCTGTGCACGCCGGCGCTGCCACCCATCAAGCGCGCCAGTTCGCGGCAGATCGACAGCCCGAGGCCCGTGCCGCCGAAACGGCGCGTGGTCGACTGGTCGGCCTGCGTGAAGGGCGTGAACAGCCGCCGCTGCGCCGCCGCGTCGATGCCGATGCCGGTGTCGGTCACGGCCAGGCGCACCACGTCGCCGTGCAGCGGCGCCGCGTCGATGCGCACGCCGCCCTGGTCGGTGAACTTGATGGCGTTGGAGACGTAGTTGGCCACGATCTGGCGCACGCGCGTGGCGTCGCCGCGCACGCGCGCGGGCAGCCCGCTCTCGACGTTCAGCGCCAGCGTCAGCCCCTTGGCCTGGGCCAGCCCGCGCTCGTTCTGATAGACCGCCTGCAGCGCTTCGTGCAGGTTGAACGGGGCGCTGTCGATCTCGAGCTTGCCGGCCTCGATCTTCGAGACGTCCAGCGTGTCCGACAGCGTGGCCGCCAGGCCCAGCGCGGTGTCCAGGATGTGCTCGACATACTCGCGGTGCTGCGCCTGGCCGATGTCCTCGCGCATCGCCAGCCGGGCCAGCCCGAGCAGGCCGTTCAGCGGCGTGCGGATCTCGTGGCTCATGTTGGCCAGGAAGGCGGTCTTGGCGCGGCTGGCGGCCTCGGCCGCGTCGCGGGCGGCGGCCAGCTCGTCGCGCCGGCGATCGTCATCGGCCAGGTCGCGCGCGTTGAACACGAGGGTCTCCACGCCGTCCACCTGCGCCACCGCGGCCGACAGCAGCAGCGCCGATTCGCGCCCGCTGCGATGGCGCAAGGTCACGCGCATGCCGCTGACGCGGCCGTGCGCGCGCAGCTGCGCCACCAGCGCCGCGCGCTCCTCGGGTCTGGGCCACAGGCGCAGCTCGGCCGCGGTGCGGCCGATCGCCTGCTCGCGCGTGTAGCCGAACAGGTCCAGCGCCGCCTGGTTCGCCATCAGCAGCCGGCCGCTGACGAGTTCGCTGAGCACCAGGCAGTCGGGCGAGGTGGCGAACACGGTGGCCAGCATCGACTCCGTGCGCTTCAGCGCCGCCTGCGCCGCGAACTGCGCGGTGAGGTCGCGCGCCACGCCCCAGTAGCCGGCGAAGCGGCCGTCGTCGCCGCTGCGCGGTTGGCCGCTGAACTCCAGCTGCACCACGCGCCCGTCGGCGGCGGGCAGCTCGCACCGCAGCGCGGCGAAGGGCCGCTGCGCCCGCAGGTCTTGCAGGGCGCGCGCCTGCACCGCGGGGTCGGCGCCGCCGCCGGCGATGTCCGCCAGCGGCCGCATCATCTGCGGCGCGAACAGCGCGCTCGCCTGGTGGGTGGTGGCGTCGGCGGCGCGCACGAGGCGCAGCTGCGCGTCGAGTTCGATGTAGTGATCGGCCGCGATGGCCAGCAGCCGGCGAAAGCGCTGCTCGCGCTCCTGCGCCAGCCGGTACGACTCGTTGGACAGCCGCAGCACGATGGCGCCGACGGTGAAGCCGGCCAGCAACAGCAGGCCGTTGGCGACCAGTGGGTGCGCGAGCGGCGTTGCCGCCAGCGCGGAAGGGCCGGCGATCCAGCCCAGCGCTTCGGCCAGCGCCAATGCGCCGAAGACCGCGGCCGAGGCCACGGCCAGCGCGAAGGCCGCCGCCGTGCCCACCAGCACCGCCACGACGCACACGATGAGCGGCAGGTAGCCCAGCTCGAGCGAACGCACGCCGTGCAGGCTCAGCGCCACCAGCGTGGCCGCGGCCACGCCGATCCACGCGGCGGCCAGCACCAGCCGGCGCGGCGCCAGCACCGGCACGAGGCGGGTGAACAGCACGCAGGCCAGCGCCATCGCCATCTGCGCGACCACCATCAGGGTGCGGGCGCCGGCGCTGATGCGAAAGGGCAGCATCGTCGAGGCCACGGCGCCGATCAGGCACACCGCCGCGCCCGTCCACAGGAAGCGCAGCGCCAGCCGCGTGGTCACCAGCTCGCGGGCGTCGGCCTCGAAGGCCGGCAATGGCACTCGCAACACGCGCTTCCCCGCCCCCTCGAAGCCCCGCGGTTGCGCCGCGGCTCGCCCGCCGGGGCGGATTCTGCCAATGCGGCGGGCGGCCCGGCGGCGGCGCCGGGCCGGCAAGCGTCAGGGCGGCGGCAGGCGGTCGGCGTCCGGCGTGCGGCCGGGCTTCATCAGCGAGCTCACCCGCACTGCCCCACGTACCCGCAGGCGGTGCAGAAGTCGCAGCCGTCCTTGTGGATCATCGTCGCGTTGCCGCACTCGGGGCACGGCTTGCCGGCCTGCACGGTGCTGGTGCCGCGGGCGCCGCGGCGCGCCTGCGGTGCTTCGAGCACGCCCATCTCGCGCAACGGGAAGCCGTTCTCGTCGAGCACGCCGAGCATCGCATAGCGGTGGATCACCAGCCGCGCCAGGTAGGCGACCGTGCTCGGCCAGTGGCGCTGGCGGCGCTGGCCCGGCGGCAGGCCGGGCTCGAAAGCCATGAAGTCGCCCAGCGGCTCGCCGTAGTTGAGCAGCTTGCGCAGCTTCATGCCGATCCAGCTCGGATCGACCACGCGCATGTCCAGCGACAGCAGGCGCACCAGGCCGTCGAGCGCGCGCGGGTAGCGGCCCGACAGCGCCATCGCGCAGGGCCGCGTGACGTGCACGCCGTCGGGGCCGGGCACCGTCACTTCCTTCAGCATCAGCGTGAAGCTCTCGCGCGCCACCGGGTTGTCGATGTCCACGGCCCACGCGAGCGTGCCGTCCTCGCCGGTGTGCGGGTCGTTGCGGCTGAACAGCGCGTCGAGCACCGGCGTCGGCGCACCTTCGGGCGCGGGCAGCACCCCCAGCTGCTCGCAGCGCCAGCGCACCAGCGCGGCCACCGCGGCCACGGTGCCGGGGAACAGGCGCCGCTCGCCGCGCGGCGGGAACGGCATCTCGAACGGGTGCTCCTCGGCCACGGTGGCCAGCGCGTCGAGCTTGAGCTGCAGCCAGGCGAGGTCGTTGCTGCGCAGGTCCATCGACAGCGTCTTGGCCAGCGCGCCCAGGCCGCGCGGCTGCTCGGCGCCGTTGACCCAGATCTCGAACGGCCGCGGCCGGCTGCGGTTCGGCGCCCCCGGCGCGCCTGCGGCGGCGCCTTCCTCGGCCGGCAGCTCGCCCACGAAGAGCGCGAAGTCGCCCTGCGGGTGCTCGACCATGCTGCACCAGGCCATGTTGCCGGCTTCCAGCTCGGGCCGGCCCGGCCAGCGCAGCGAACTCAGCACCGGCTGCTGCGGCAGCGCCAGCGTGAGGCGGCGGTTCATGTCGGCCAGCGTCAGCGGCACCGGCTGCTGCTGCGGCGGCTGCGTCGACAGCACCGAGCCGAGCACGGCGTTCGGCCGGTACGTGGCCATGCCCTTCAGGCCGAGCTTCCACGCCTGGCGGTAGAGGTCGCGAAAATCGTCGAAGGGGTAGTCGGCCGGCACGTTGACGGTCTTGCTGATCGCCGTGTCGATGAACGGCGCCACCGCGCCGACCATCGCCGCGTGCTGCTGCGCCGACAGCTCCAGCGCGTTGACGAACGACTCGGGCAGCGGCACGTCCTCGCCGGCCTTCACGCCTTTCAGGTGCCGATAGAGGCGCCAGGCGTGGTCCTCGACGTCGTGCTCCTGGAAGGTGCCGTCGGCCTGCCGCTTCTTGCGCTTGTAGCTCCAGCTGAACGCCGGCTCGATGCCGTTGCTGGCGTTGTCGCAGAAGGCGAGGCTGATGGTGCCCGTCGGCGCGATGGACAACAGGTGCGAGTTGCGCAGCCCGTGCGCGCGGATGCTTTCCTTCAGCGCCTGCGGCAGGCGCGAGGCGAAGTGGCCGCTCGCGAGGTACAGGTCGGCGTTGAACAGCGGGAACGGCCCGCGCTCGCGCGCCAGCGCCACGCTGGCGGCATAGGCGGCGTCGCGCATCACTTCGGAGATGCGCGCCGCCTGCTTGCGCGCCGCTTCGCCTCCGTAGTGCAGGTTCAGCATCACCAGCGCGTCGCCCAGGCCGGTGAAGCCGAGGCCCACGCGCCGCTTCGACGCCGCCTCGGCGCGCTGCTGCGGCAGCGGCCACAGGCTGAGCTCGAGCACGTTGTCCAGCGCGCGGATGGCGGTGGGCACCAGCGCCGCGAAGGCCGCTTCGTCGAAGCTGGCGTCGGCCTCGAACGGCCGGCGCACGAAGCGCGTGAGGTCGATCGAGCCGAGGCAGCAGCAGCCGTAGGGGGGCAGGGGTTGCTCACCGCACGGGTTGCAGGTGGCGATCGTCTCGCAGTAGCCGAGGTTGTTGTCGCGGTTGATGGCGTCCAGGAACAGCACGCCCGGCTCGGCGTGGTCGTAGGTGCAGCGCATGATCTGCTCCCACAGCGCGCGCGCGCTGACGCGGCGGTAGACCCACTGCCCGTCCTCGCGCCGGTAGGCGCCGGCCTCCTTCAGCGCGCGGCCGGGCTCGGCGCGGTGCACGAGCTCCCAGTCGGCCCCCGCGTCGACCGCGGCCATGAAGGCGTCGCTGACGCCCACGCTGAGGTTGAAGTTGCGCAGGTCGCCGCCGTCCTTGGCGTGGATGAACGCCTCGACGTCGGGGTGGTCGCAGCGCAGCACGCCCATTTGCGCGCCGCGCCGCGCGCCGGCCGACTCCACCGTCTCGCAGCTGCGGTCGAACACACGCAGGTAGCTCACCGGGCCGCTGGCGTTGCTCTGCGTGCTGCCGACCCAGCCGCCCGAGGGCCGGATGCGGCTGAAGTCGTAGCCGACGCCGCCGCCGCGACGCATGGTTTCCGCCGCTTCGGCCAGTGCGGTATAGATGCCGGGGAAGCCCTCGTCGGGCGACGAGATGCTGTCGCCCACCGGCTGCACGAAGCAGTTGATGAGCGTGGCCGCCAGGCCCGTGCCGGCCGCCGACTGCACGCGCCCGGCGGGCACGAAGCCGGCGCGCTGCGCGTCTTCGAAGCGCGCCGCCCAGTGCGCGCGCTGCTCGGGCGGCTCGGCCTCGGCCAGCGCCTGCGCCACGCGCCGCATCACGTCGTCGGCGCTGCGCTCGTCGCCCTTGGCGTATTTCTCCAGCAACACCTCGGCGCTGATCGGCTGCGGCGGCAGGTCGTCGGCGCTGCGGCTGCGCGCTTGGGCGCTGTCGTTCTTGACGTGGTTCATGGAGACTCCTGTGCGGATGTGCTTTCGGCGATGTCTTCGGCGCTTTCCGCTGCCGCGGACGCCGTTCGCACAATGGTGACAGGAATCGCGCTGTGTTCGAGCACCGCCAGCGCAACCGGGCCGACGCCGGTGGCGGTGTCGGCGTCATGGTCCTGGCCGGTGGCGCCCATCACGATGGCGTCGCAGCCGTAGTTCTCGGCCAGCTCGAGGATCAGGTGCTCGGGCACGCCGCCGGCGACTTCGATCTCGAACTCCGCACCGGCCGCCGCGAGCAGCGCTTCGGCCTCGCGCAGCAGGTCGGCGCCGGCCTCGCGCTTGAGCGCCGCCAGCCGCTCGGCGTCGTGCGTCACCACCACCTCGTACAGCGACGCCGCCTCCTGCACGTTGACGAGCACGAACGCGGCGCCGCCGGCGGCGGACGAGCGCAGCGCGTGCCGCACCGCGGCCAGCGACGGCGCCGAGCCGTCGACGGGCAGCAGGATCTTCGATGGGGTGGTGTTCATGGCGCGGTCCTTGTGGTGCCTTGTGCCTGCGGTCGCGGCCCGCTCAGCCGCTGGCCGCTGCCACGGCGTCGAGCTGGCGCGCCCAGGCCGCCTTCTGCGCCGCGCCGGCGAAGCTCGCCTCGAAGCTGTTGCGGGCCAGCGTCAGCGCCTGTTCGCGGCCGAGCTCGGGCCTGGCCGCGAAGAGGGTGAGGAAGTTGCTGTTGACGTAACCGCCGAAGTAGGCGGGGTCGTCGCTGTTCACCGTGACGCACAGGCCCGCCTGCAGCAGGGCCGGCAGGTTGTGCTCGGCCATCGAGCCGAACACGCACAGCTTGACGTTGGACAGCGGGCACACCGTCAGCGGCACGCGCTGGCGCGCCAGGCGCTGCACCAGCGCCGGGTCCTCGACGCAGCGCACGCCGTGGTCGATGCGCTCGGCCTTCAGCACGTCCAGCGCCGCGCTGATGTACTCGGGCGGCCCTTCCTCGCCGGCGTGCGCCACGCGGTGCAGGCCCAGTTCACCGCAGCGCGCGAAGACGCGCGCGAACTTCTCGGGCGGGTGGCCGCGCTCGGAGCTGTCCAGGCCGATGCCGACGAAGTGCTTGCGGTGCGGCAGCGCTTCCTCGAGTGCGGCGAAGGCCTCCTCCTCGCTCAGGTGGCGCAGGAAGCACAGGATCAGCGAGGCGCTGATGCCGTACTCGGCGTGCGCGCGCCGGCAGGCGTGCTCCAGCCCCTCGATCACCGCGGCCACCGGCACGCCGCGCGCGGTGTGCGTCTGCGGGTCGAAGAAGAGCTCGGCGTGCACCACGTTGTCGGCCGCCGCGCGCTGGAAGTACGCGAAGGCCATGTCGAAGAAGTCCTCGGCCTTGCGCAGCACGCTGGCCCCGGCGTAGTAGATGTCCAGGAAGCTCTGCAGGCTGGTGAACGCGTAGGCCGCGCGCAGCGCCTCGACGCTGCCGTAGGCGAGCTTGACGTGGTTGCGTTCGGCCAGGCGGAAGATCATCTCCGGCTCCAGCGAGCCCTCGATGTGCAGGTGCAACTCGGCCTTGGGCATGCGGCGCAGCAAGGCTTCGAGGCGTGGGTCCATCGGCCCGGTCTCCTTCGTGGTTCGGGTCTTGCGGCGCCGCCGCCAGCCGCGTCGGCGCAACGGCGCCCAAGTATCGCCCAGCCCGCGCGGCCGCCGGTGCGATGCCAGCCGCCGTGGCCGGCCGCCGGCGCGCCGCGCCACGGGTGAATCAGGGCGTGGTCTTGAAGTCGCCGCCCCACGCCTGCGTGATCTGCGCCGGATCGAACTGCCGCTTCCACGCCGCGTTCACCTGCTCCAGCGTCGCCTGGGCGAGCTGCTCGTCCACGCGCTCGGCGAAGGCGAAGGTGCGGCCGAGGAAGAGGTTGCCGGCCGCCTGGCCGGCGACGACATCGTCCTGCGCGCGCGAAAGGCGGCGGAAGTTCGCGAGGCTCGCCTTCGCCTCGTCGAGCTCGGCCTGCGTGAACCCTTCGGCCACCGAACGCGCCAGCTCGGCGCGCCAGGCGCGTTCGACCTTGCTCTGGTTCTGCGGCGCGAAGATGGCACTCGACGTCCAGGTGGAGTTGGCCTCGAACGGGTTCCACGAGACGCCGCTGCGCACGTCGTAGCTGAGGCCTTCGCTCTCGCGGATGCGCTTCCACAGCCGCGAGCTGCCGCCGGCGCCGACGATGTGGTTGGCCAGCAGCACGAGCGGATAGTCGGCGCTCGAGTCGTTCAGGCGCAGTGTCAGGCGGGCGCCGAGCGCGGCGTTCTGCTTGTCGGGCGTGGCGAGCACGAAGCGCTCGGCCGGCACCGCCAGCGCCGGCCGTGGCACGCGCTCGTAGCGCTGCGCGCCCGCGGCCGGCTGCCGCCAGGTGCCCAACGCTGCGGCGAGCGCGCGCCTGACCGCGGCGCTGTCCTGGTCGCCCACGGCAGCGAACTCGCCGTGCGCCGCGCTGTAGAAGCGGCGGTGGAACTCGCGCACCTGCGCCACGGTGAGCGCCTTCACCGATTGCTCCTGCTCGTCGAAGGTTTCGGCGTAGCGCGGGTCGCCCTTCGGGTACGGGTTGCCGTGCCGGGCCAGCGTGTTGGCCACCACCGCTTCGGGTTCGCGCCGCTGTTCCTCGATCGACGCCAGCCACTGCCGGCGCACCTCCTCCAGCCCCGCCGGCGGCAGGGCCGGCTCGCGCAGCAGCCTGCCGATGAGCTCGATGGCCGCCGGCAGATGTTCGCGCACGGTGCTGAAGCTCAGCTGCACGGTCTGGTCCGAAGCCGAGATGGCGAGGTCGGTGCGCAGCGCATCCAGGCGGTCGGCCAGCTGCTGCCGCGTGAGCCCGGCCCCGCCCATCTTGAACATCGAGCCCAGCGCCTCGGCCGCGGCGCTCCTGCCCGTGAGGCTTTGCACGTCGCCGAAACGCAGCACCAGCCGCGCCTGCACGGCGTGACCGCGCGTGCCCTTGGGAATCAGCGCCACCTTCAGGCCGCTGGCGAGCGTGGTCGTCTCGGTGCGGCGGTCGAGGTTGGCCGGCGTGGCCTCGAACGGCTCGGCCAGCGCGACGTTCGGGTCGCCCTTGTAGTCCTTCACCAGCGCCGCCACGTCGACCTTGGCCGGGGCCGGCGCGCGCTGCGGACGGGCCACCGGCAGGTAGATGGCGACGGTGCGGTTGTCGGGCTTCAGGTACTCGCGCGCGACGCGGTTGATGTCGGCCAGCGTGACGCGCTTGATCTGGTCGCGCTCGAGGAAGTACAGGCGCCAGTCCCCGAGCGCGATCGCTTCGGACAGCTGCACGCCGATCACCTCGGGGTCGGTGAAGCCCTTCTCCCACGCGTTGAGCCACTGCACGCGCGCGCGCTCGAGTTCCTCGGCAGTGACCGGTTCGGCGGCGATGCCGTCGAGCGTCCGGGTCAGCGCCGCGCGCGCCGGCGCGGTGTCCTGGTTGGGCCCCAGCTGCGCGCCGACGAATAGCGCACCCGGCTCGGCGGTGGCCAGCGGGAAGGCGAAGGTCGCCGCCGCCAGGTGCGGCACCACCAGGCGCTTGTGCAGGCGGCCGCTCGGCGTGTCGCCCAGCACGCGCGCCAGCAGCGAGACGGCGGCGAAGTCGGGGTGCGCGCCCGGCGGCACGTGGACCGCGGCGTAGACGAGCGGCGTGCCGCCGACGCGGCGCACGGTGACCGTGCGCTCGCCGTCCTGTGCCGGGTCGAGCGTGTAGGTGGGCTCGAGCTTGCGCTGCGGCGCAGGGATGGCGCCGAACGCGCCCGCCACCCAGCCGAGCACGCGCGTCGGGTCGAAGCGGCCGGCGACGATCAGCGTCGCGTTGTCGGGCTGGTAGTAGCGGCGGTAGAACGCCTGCAGGCGCGCGATGTCGACGTTCTCCACGTCGGCGCGGGCGCCGATCGTGCTCTTGCCGTAGTTGTGCCAGTCGTACATCGCCGCCAGCGTGCGCTGGAAGAGCACCTGGTCGGGGCTGTTCTCGCCCATCTCCATCTCGTTGCGCACCACCGTCATCTCGCTGGCGAGGTCTTCCTTGGCGATGAAGCTGTTGACCAGCGCGTCGCCGAGCCACGACAGGTACCACTGCAGGTTGTCGTCGTTGGCATTGAAGCTGGCGAAGTAGTTGGTGCGGTCGACCCAGGTGCTGCCGTTGGCGCGCAGGCCGCGCTTGGTGAACTCGGCCCAGACGTTGCGCGTGGTCGGCGTGCCCTTGAACATCAGGTGCTCCAGCAGGTGCGCCATGCCCGTCTCGCCATAGTTCTCGTGCCGCGAGCCGACGCGCACGGTGAGGTTCACCGTCGTGCTCGGCTTGGAGTTGTCGGGGACGAGCAGCACCTGCAGGCCGTTGCCCAGGCGGAACTCGGTCATGCCTTCGACGCTGGGGCCCAGCGTGACGCCGGGCGGCAGCATCGGCAGCACCGGCTTGTCGGGCTGCGGCTGCGCGGCCGCCGGCGGCCAAGCAAGCGCGCCCAGCCAGAGCGCCAGCAGCGACAACAGCGCGATCGGGATGCGGCGAGCAAGCATGCGGACTCCACGATTCGACCCGCGCGTGCGGCCGGGGCGGCGCGCCGGCGAGGCAGGAGCAGTTTAGGCGGCGGCCCACGATGCGAAGCCCTCCGGGTCCGACCCGGCGCAATGGCCTTTTGCGTCGAGGGCCGCTCCCGGCGCCTGCCGCCGGGAGCGGCCTTGGCGCCGCCTCAGTGGCTGGCCCCGTAGCGCCTGAGCGCCTCCAGGTCGAGCACGCGCACGCCGCCGTATTCGACACGGATGACGCCGGCCGTCTGCAGCGAGTTCAGCGCCTCGTTCACGCGCTGCCGGCTCAGGCCCACGAGGTAGCCCAGCTCCTGCTGCGTGATGCGCAGCAGCTGCCCCACGCCCGGGTACAGCAGCGGGTGGAACAGCGCCGCCAGGCTGCGCGCCACGCGCTGGTCGGGGTCGTTCAGGCGGTCGATCTCGCGTGCGGCGATGAACTGCCCCAGCCGCTCGTTGAGCTGCATCATCACGAAGCGGTTGAAGGCGATGCTGCGGTCGAGCAGCCAGTGGAAGGTGCCGGCGCTGATGCCGGCGACGCGGCTCTTGCGCAGCGCCTGGATGTTGTAGCGGTAGGGCTCGTTCTTCAGCACCGTGCCTTCGCCGAACCAGCCGCCCGGGGGCACGCCGGTGAAGGTGATGGGCATGCCGAGCGCCGAGTCGTTGCTCATCTTCAGCAGCCCGTCGATGACGCCGAACCAGTAGGTGACCGGGCGGCCGACGCGGCACACGAGTTCGCCCGCCGCCACCTGCACCACGCGCATGTCGGCGCGCACCCGCTCCTGCTCGGTGGCGTCGAGGCGGCCGAGCCAGGGCACGTTGGCGAGGTCGGCCTCGTCCACCGGGCGCGAGCGCGCCGGGAGCACCGGGTTGGCATGCGAAGCTGACGGGAGTCCGACACGGGCCATCGGGGGAAATGCCTGTCAGTGGGAACCCTTGGATTGTCGGCACACTGACAACGTGGCGTCAAAGCCGGCCCAACAATCGCGCTCCGAATCGCCGGGGCTGCGTTGCCTGTACCAGCCGCCCCGGAGGTGTCCCACCAGGAGAGCCCGGTGCAGACGACATTCCCGCGCCTGATGTTGGAACACGCCGCCAAGCGCCCGGCGGCCGCGGCGTTGCGCGAGAAGGTCTACGGCATCTGGCAGACCACCACCTGGGCCGAACTGGCCGCCGAGGCGCGCGCGCTTGCCTGCGGCCTGGCCGAGGCGGGCCTGAAGCGCGACGAGCACATCGTCGTCGTCGGCGAGAACCGGCCGCGCCTGTATGCCGCGATGCTGGCGGCGCAATCGCTGGGCGCGGTGCCGGTGCCGCTGTACCAGGACGCGGCAGCCACCGAGTACGTCTTCCCGATGCAGAACGCCGACGTGCGCATGGCCATCGTCGAAGACCAGGAACAGGTCGACAAGATGCTCGAGGTGCGCGGCCTGCTGGCCGCCTCCGGCGGCGCGGGCGGCCGGCTCGAACGCATCTGGTACGACGAGCCGCGCGGCCTGCGCAACTACGCCGAGCCGGGGCTGGCCTCGCTCGACGCCCTGCTGGAGGCCGGCCGCGCCTTCGACGCCGCGCACGCCGGCTTCTTCGACCGCGAGGTCGCCGCTTCGAAGCCCGACGACGTGGCGGCGATGTTCTTCACCAGCGGCACCACCGGCCACCCCAAGGGCGTGGTGCACACGCATGCGACGCTGCTCGACCGCGCCGGTGCCGGCGCCCGCTTCGACAAGCTGACCGAGCGCGAGGAGGTGCTGGCCTACCTGCCGCCGGCGTGGATCGGGCAGAACATCTTCAGCTACGCGCAGTGGCTTTGCTGCGGCTACGTCGTCAACTGCCCCGAGAGCGCGTCGACGGTGTCGATCGACCTGAAGGAGATCGGCCCCACCTACTACTTCGCACCGCCGCGCGTGTTCGAGGGGCTGCTGACCAGCGTCACCATCCGCATGGAGGACGCCAGCCGCGTCAAGCGCTGGATGTACGAGCGCGCGATGGCGGTGGCGCGCCGCGTCGGCCCGGCGCTGATGGACGCGCGCCTGGCCGGCGCCAAGGCCGGCGACGTGAAGCCCGTGGGCTTGGCCGACAAGCTGGCCTACGCCGTCGGCAACCTGTGCGTCTACGGCCCGTTGCGCAACACGCTGGGGCTGAACCGCGTGCGCGTGGCCTACACCGCCGGCGAGGCGATCGGCCCGGACCTGTTCACCTTCTACCGATCGATCGGCATCAACCTCAAGCAGCTGTACGGCAGCACCGAGACGGCGGTGTTCGTGTGCCTGCAGCCCGACCACGAGGTGCGCGCCGACACGGTGGGCGTGCCCATCGAGGGCGTCGAGATCAAGGTCGCCGACGGCGGCGAGATCCTCGTGCGCAGCGCCGGCCTGCTGAAGGAGTACTACAAGAACCCGGCCGCCACCGCCGAGGTGCTGACGCCCGACGGCTGGTACCACACCGGCGACGCCGGCTTCCTCGACGGTGGCGGCCACCTGAAGATCATCGACCGCGCCAAGGACGTCGGGCGGCTGCAAGGCGGCGCCCACGACGGCGCGATGTTCGCCCCCAAGTACGTCGAGAACAAGCTCAAGTTCTTCCCGTTCATCAAGGAGGCGGTGGCCTTCGGCGACCGGCGCGAGAAGGTTTGCGCCTTCGTCAACATCGACTTCGAGGCGGTGGGCAACTGGGCCGAGCGGCGCAACCTGCCCTACGCCGGCTACACCGACCTGGCCGGCAAGCCCGAGGTGCTGGAACTGGTGAAGGACTGCGTCGAGAAGGTCAACGCCGATCTCGCCGCCGACACGATGCTCGCCGGCAGCCAGATCAGCCGCTTCCTCGTGCTGCACAAGGAGCTCGACGCCGACGACGGCGAGCTCACGCGCACGCGCAAGGTGCGCCGCGGCTTCATCGGCGAGAAGTACCAGGTGCTGCTGGACGCGCTGTACGGCGGCCGCAACGAGCAGTTCATCGAGACGGCGGTGAAGTTCGAGGACGGCCGCACCGGCAAGGTGTCGGCGACGCTGAAGATCATCGACGCCCGGGTGCTGCCGGGCCTGAAGCACGCCGCCTGAAGGCCGAACACGAAGCCGGCACGACCCGAGGCAGCAGGAAACACCCGCGATGAACACCGTGGCCGACCCGATCGCCGCCCCCGCCGCCGCAGGCACCGCCGAGGCCGCCGCCCCCGGCGCGCGCCGCCGCCGTCAGGGCGAGGTGATCCTGGAGGTGAAGAACATCAGCCTGCGCTTCGGCGGCGTGAAGGCGCTCACCGACATCAGCTTCGACGTCCGCGAGCACGAGGTGCGCGCCATCATCGGCCCCAACGGCGCCGGCAAGAGCAGCATGCTCAACTGCATCAACGGCGTGTACTCGCCGCAGGAGGGAACGATCGCCTTCCGCGGCCGCACCTTCAGCCACATGAACTCGCGCCAGGTGGCCGAGATGGGCATCGCGCGCACGTTCCAGAACCTGGCCCTGTTCAAGGGCATGAGCGTGCTGGACAACATCATGAGCGGGCGCAACCTGAAGATGAAGACCAACCTCTTCCAGCAGGCCATCCGCAACCCGTGGTTCGGCAGCGCCGAGCGCGAGGAGGTGGCGCACCGCGAGTTCGTCGAGCACATCATCGACTTCCTCGAGATCCAGGCCCACCGCAAGACGCCGGTGGGCCGCCTGCCGTACGGCCTGCAAAAGCGCGTCGACCTCGGCCGCGCGCTGGCGATGGAGCCGCAGGTGCTGCTGCTGGACGAGCCGATGGCCGGCATGAACGTCGAGGAGAAGCAGGACATGAGCCGCTTCATCCTCGACGTCAACGACGAGTACGGCACCACCATCGTGCTCATCGAGCACGACATGGGCGTGGTGATGGACATCTCCGACCGCGTCGTCGTGCTCGACTACGGCAAGAAGATCGGCGACGGCACGCCGGCGCAGGTGCGCACCGATCCCGAGGTGATCAGCGCCTACCTCGGCACTTCGCACTGACCGGCGCCAACGAAGCGGCGGCGACATGGGCTTCTTCCTCGAGACCCTCTTCGGCGGCCTGATGGCCGGCATGCTGTATTCGCTGATCGCGCTGGGCTTCGTGCTCATCTTCAAGGCCAGCGGCGTCTTCAACTTCGCGCAGGGCGCGATGGTGCTGTTCTCGGCGCTGGCGATGGCCCGCTTCGCCGAGTGGCTGCCGCAGGCGCTGGGCTTCGAGAGCAAGCTGCTCGCCAACGTGCTGGGCTTCGGCGTCGCCGTGGCGGTGATGATCGCCGTGGCCTGGCTGGTCGAGCGGCTGGTGCTGCGCCGGCTCGTCAACCAGGAAGGCATCACGCTGCTGATGGCGACGCTGGGCATCACCTACTTCCTCGACGGCTTCGGCCAGACGGTGTTCGGCAGCGACATCTACAAGATCGACATCGGCCTGCCGAAGGACCCTATCTTCCTCTTCGAGAGCGCCTTCCAGGGCGGCGTGCTCATCAACAAGGAAGACCTCTATGCGGCCGGCATCGCGGCGCTGCTGGTGATGATGCTGACGCTGTTCTTCCAGAAGACCGGCACCGGGCGCGCCTTGCGCGCCGTGGCCGACGACCACCAGGCGGCGCAGTCGATCGGCATTCCGCTGAACCGCATCTGGGTCATCGTCTGGAGCGTGGCCGGTTTCGTGGCGCTGGTGGCCGGCATGATCTGGGGCAGCAAGCTCGGCGTGCAGTTCTCGCTGTCGCTGGTGGCGCTGAAGGCGCTGCCGGTGGTCATCCTCGGCGGCCTCACCTCCGTGCCCGGCGCCATCGTCGGCGGCTTGATCATCGGCGTGGGCGAGAAGCTGTCCGAGGTCTACTTCGGCCCGGCGTTCGGCGGCGGCATCGAGATCTGGTTCGCCTACGTGCTGGCGCTCGCCTTCCTTCTCGTGCGGCCGCAAGGGCTGTTCGGCGAGAAGATCATCGACCGCGTGTAAGGCAGGAGAAGACGACGTGCTTTACCGCGAGAACGGCCAGTTCAAGACCAACTACTCCGCCGACCAGCAGGTGTTCCCGATCCTGCAGGACCGCGTCGCCATCGCCGCGCTGCTCGTCGTCGCCTTCGTCGCCGTGCCGCTGCTGGCCGACGAGTACCTGCTGCGCGCCATCCTGATCCCGTTCCTCATCCTCGCGCTGGCCGCGCTCGGCCTCAACGTTCTGGTGGGCTACTGCGGCCAGATCTCGCTGGGCGCCGGCGCCTTCATGGCCGTGGGCGCCTATGCGGCCTACAACTTCTTCGTGCGCGTGGACGGCATGCCGCTGATCGTCGCCGTGCTGCTGGGCGGCGTCTTCGCCACGCTGGTGGGCGTCGTGTTCGGCCTGCCGTCGCTGCGCATCAAGGGCCTGTACCTGGCCGTCGCCACGCTGGCGGCGCAGTTCTTCGTCGACTGGGCGTTCCTGCGCATCAAGTGGTTCACCAACGATTCGCCCTCGGGCTCGGTGTCGGTGGCCGACCTGAGCTTCCTCGGCATTCCGGTCGCCTCGCCGGAGCAGAAGTACCTGTTCTGCCTGGGCATGGTGACGGTGGCGGCGCTGGGCGTGAAGAACCTGGTGCGCGGCCACATCGGCCGCGAGTGGATGGCGATGCGCGACATGGACGTGGCCGCCGCGGTGATCGGCATCCGCCCGGTCTACGCCAAGCTCAGCGCCTTCGCGGTGAGCTCGTTCATCATCGGCGTGGCCGGGGCGCTGTGGGCGTTCATCTACCTCGGCTCGTGGGAGCCGGCGGCGTTCAGCATCAATCGCTCGTTCGACCTGCTGTTCATGATCATCATCGGCGGCCTCGGCTCGGTGATGGGCAGCTTCTTCGGCGCCGCCTTCATCGTCTTCCTGCCGATCATCCTCGACCAGGCGCTGCCGGCGCTGGGCAGCGCGGTGGGGTTGCCGATCGACACCGCCACCGTCTCGCACATCGTGTTCATGATCATCGGCTCGCTGATCGTGTTCTTCCTGATCGTCGAGCCGCACGGCCTGGCCCGGCTGTGGTCGATCGGCAAGGAGAAGCTGCGGCTGTGGCCGTTCCCGCATTGAGCCGCGACCGGCCGCCGGGCACCAAGCCGGCGGCAGTGGCCGTGGTTTTCGAAGAAGCACGGACGCGTGCGTTGTTCCAACCTCTGGAGGTAGACATGAAGTTCAAGCCCTTCGCGCTCGCGGCCGCGGCCGGAGCCGTTGCCCTGAGCGCGCTGCTCGCCACCCCGGCCGCCCAGGCCCAGGCCCAGGAGCAGTTCTTCCCGGCGCTGCCCTACCGCACCGGCCCCTACGGCCCGAACGGCGCGCCGTGGGCCAACGGCTACGCCGACTACCTCAAGTACGTCAACGCCAAGGGCGGCATCAACGGCGTCAAGATCGTCTACGAGGAATGCGAGACCGGCTACGACACCGCGCGCGGCGTCGAGTGCTACGAGCGCCTGAAGGGCAAGCACGGCGGCGCCACGCTGTTCCAGCCGCTGTCGACGGGCATCACGTTCGCGCTGACCGACAAGGCGCCGGCGGACAAGATCCCGCTCATCACCGCCGGCTACGGCCGCGCCGATTCGCAGGACGGCCTGGTCTTCGGCTGGAACTTCCCGCTCGCCGGCACCTACTGGGTTGCCGCCGACGTGCTGATCCAGCACATCGCCAAGAAGGAAGGCGGCTTCGACAAGCTCAAGGGCAAGAAGATCGCCCTCGTCTACCACGACAGCCCCTACGGCAAGGAGCCGATCGCGCTGTTGCAGGAGCGCAGCAAGCTCAACGGCTTCGAGCTGCAGCTGCTGCCGGTGACGGCCCCCGGCGTCGAGCAGAAGGCCACCTGGCTGCAGATCCGCCAGAGCCGCCCCGACTACGTGTTCCTGTGGGGCTGGGGCGTGATGAACTCGGTGGCGCTGAAGGAAGCGCAGGCCACCGGCTTTCCGCGCGACAAGATGTACGGCGTGTGGTGGTCGGCCGCCGAGCCCGACGTGAAGGACGTGGGCGAGGGTGCCAAGGGCTACCACGGGCTGGCGATGCAGCACGGCGCCCACCCCAACGCCAAGATCATCAAGGACGTCATCGCCACGCTGCACGACAAGGGCCAGGGGACGGGGCCGAAGGAAGAAGTGGGCTCGGTGCTGTACATGCGCGGCCTGATGAGCGCGATGCTCGCCGTCGAGGGTGTCAAGCGCGCCCAGGAACGCTTCGGCAAGGGCAAGTGGATGACCGCCGAGCAGACGCGCTGGGGACTGGAGAACTTGTCGCTGGACCAGAAGAAGCTCGAGTCGCTCGGCTTCGGCGAGGTGATGCGCCCGGTCTCCACCACCTGCGCCGACCACATGGGGCCGGCGTGGGCGCGCATCCACACCTGGGACGGCAGCAAGTGGACGTTCTCTTCCGACTGGTACCAGGCCGACGAGACGCTGATCAAGCCGCTCGTCAAGGCCACCGCGGCCAAGTACGCGGCGGAAAAGAAGATCACGCCGCGCACACCGGCGCAGTGCCAGTCCTGACGCATTGAGGAGACGGGGGGCTCCTCGCGGAGCCCCCCTCCGCAAGCGCCGGCGCCCGCGCGCGGCGCCCGGACGAGTCCCGAAAGGCCGCCATGTCGCACATCCTCCTCAACGTCAACGGCATCGAGGTCATCTACAACCACGTGATCCTCGTGCTCAAGGGCGTCTCGCTGCAGGTGCCCGAGGGCGACGTGGTGGCGCTGCTGGGCGGCAACGGCGCCGGCAAGACGACGACGCTGCGCGCGGTGAGCAACCTGCTCGCCGGCGAGCGCGGCGAAGTCACCAAGGGCAGCATCGAGCTGCGCGGCGAACGCATCGAAAAGCTCACCACCTCGGCGATGGTCGAGCGCGGCGTGGTGCAGGTGATGGAAGGCCGGCACTGCTTCGCGCACCTGACGATCGAGGAGAACCTGCTCACCGGCGCCTACACGCGCAAGGAGGGCAAGGGCGCCGTCGCGGCGACGCTGGACAAGGTCTACGCCTACTTTCCGCGCCTGAAGCAACGGCGCACCAGCCAGGCGGCCTACACCTCCGGCGGCGAGCAGCAGATGTGCGCCATCGGCCGCGCGCTGATGGCCAACCCGAAGATGGTGCTGCTCGACGAGCCGAGCATGGGCCTGGCGCCGCAGATCGTGGAAGAGGTGTTCGAGATCGTGAAGGACCTCAACACCAAGGAGCGCGTGACCTTCCTGCTCGCCGAGCAGAACACCAACATGGCGCTGCGCTACGCCGATTACGGCTACATCCTCGAGAACGGCCGCGTCGTCATGGACGGCGAGGCGAAGTCGCTGCGCGAGAACGAGGACGTGAAGGAGTTCTACCTCGGCATGGGCGGCGGCGACCGCAAGAGCTTCCGCGACGCCAAGAGCTACAAGCGGCGCAAGCGCTGGCTGTCCTGACGGGGCGCGAGGAGGGATGCGATGAGCGACGACGACCTCGGCGGTTTCGCGCCGCCCCCGTTCAACGCCGAAGGCGCCCTCGTGCAGCTCAGGCGCTCGTTGCGCGACCTCAAGCTGGCCGAGCGCGGCAACGCCTTCGAGTTGCGCGGCAAGCGGGTCGTCGAGCTGCTGCCCGACGACGGCGCCATCGTCGTGCGCGTGGCACGCAAGCTGGCGCTCACGCCCGATTGGGACAAGAGCACCGTGCGCTCCGCCACCGAGCAGCGCAAGGTCATCGATGAAGTGAGAAAGCGCCTCGAACGCTGGGAGCGCGAGGAATGAGGGCTCGTTGCGGCACCGGTTGGCGCGCGGGCTGATGCCCATGATGGATGCAGACGACTTGAAGCACGGTTTCTTCGACGACCTCGAGACGCGCGAGCCGGCCTTGCGCGAGGCCGCCCTGATGGCAGCGCTGCCGTTGCAGGTGGCGGCGGCGCAGGCGGTGCCGGCCTTCGCCGGCAAGCTGGCCGGCGTCGATGCGCGCGCAGTGACCAGCCGTGCGGCGCTGCAGCGCCTGCCGGTCACGCGCAAGGGCGAGTTGCTGCAGCGCCAGCAAGCCGGCCGCGGCCCCGACGCACAGCCCTGGGACCCGTTCGGCGGCTTCTCGGCCATCGGCTGGCGCGCGATGACCACCGTCAGGCGCGCCGCGACGCGCGTGTACCAGTCGCCCGGGCCGATCTACGAGCCCGAAGGCGTCGGCCGCGACTACTGGCGCACCGCGCGCGCACTGCACGCAGCCGGCTTTCGCGCCGGCGACCTCGTGCACAACAGCTTCAGCTATCACCTGACGCCCGGCGCCTGGATGATGGACAACGGCGCCCAGGCCATCGGCTGCACGGTGTTCCCGGGCGGTGTCGGCAACACCGAGCTGCAGCTGCAGGCCATCGCCGAGCTGCGCCCCGACGCCTACACCGGTACGCCGAGCTTCCTGCGCATCCTGGTGGAGAAGGCGGCCGAGAGCGGCGTCGCGCTGCCGACCCTGAAGAAGGCGCTGGTCAGCGGCGAGGCCTTTCCGCCGAGCCTGCGCGACTGGCTGCGCGAGCGCGGCATCGAGGCCTTCCAGGCCTACGCCACCGCCGACGTCGGCACCATCGCCTACGAGACGGCGGCGCGCCAGGGGCTCGTCGTCGACGAAGGCGTCATCGTCGAGATCGTGCGCCCGGGCACCGGCGACGTGCTGCCCGACGGCGAGGTCGGCGAGGTCGTCGTCACCGTGCTCGGCGCCGACTACCCGATGGTGCGCTTCGGCACCGGCGACCTCTCGGCGGTGCTGGCCGGCCGCTGCCCGAGCGGCCGCACCAACCTGCGCATCAAGGGCTGGATGGGCCGCGCCGACCAGACGGCCAAGGTGCGCGGCATGTTCGTGCACCCGAGCCAGGTGGCCGAGGTGCTCAAGCGCCATGGCGGGCTGGGGCGCGCCCGGCTCGTGGTCGAAGGCGAGATGGCCAATGACCGCATGATCCTCAGGGTCGAGACGGCCACGCCGGGCGCCAATGGCCTGGCCGAAGCGATTGCCGGCAGCGTGCGCGACGTGACCAAGCTGCGCTGCGACGTCGAACTGGTGGCCTGCGGCAGCCTGCCCAACGACGGCAAGGTCATCGAAGACGCACGAAAGTACGTTTGAGCCCGGTGCGGCGTCCAGCCTCACCGGGGGGCCGGTAGGTAGTTCCCGCGCTGCGCAGCCGGCTCCCGCGGCTAGCATGCCGGCCATCCGGGCGCGGTCCGGGGCATTCGTGTCTTCGCCAGCCGCTCGCCGCGTTCCTCTCCCAACGCCCGCCTTCCTGCCTTTCCGTCCCCGTCTGCCTCCTGGAGATCCCGATGATCAAGAGAGCCCTTCCCGCCCTGGCCGCGCTGGCCCTGGCCGCCGCGGCCACCGCGCCGGCGCTGGCCGCCTACCCCGACAAGCCGATCACCATCGTCGTGCCGTTCGCCGCCGGCGGCCCCACCGACAAGGTGGCGCGCGACTTCGCCGAGGCGATGCGCAAGCCGCTCGGCGGCGCGACGCTGGTGATCGAGAACGTCGGCGGTGCCGGCGGCACGCTGGGCGCCGGCAAGGTGGCCAAGGCGGCGCCGGACGGCTACACGCTGATGCTGTTCCACATCGGCATGGCGACCACGCCGACGATGTACCGCAAGCTCAACTACAACGGCCTCGAGGACTTCGAGTACCTCGGCCTCATCAACGACGTGCCGATGACGCTGCTCGGGCGCAAGAACCTGCCGGCGAAGACGTTCCCCGAGCTGATGAAGTGGATCAACGACAACAAGGGCAAGATCAACCTCGCCAACGCCGGCCAGGGCTCGGCTTCGCACCTGTGCGGGCTGATGTTCCAGAACGCGATCAAGGTCGACATGACCACCGTGCCGTACAAGGGCACGGCGCCGGCGATGAACGACCTGCTCGGCGGCCAGGTCGACATCCTGTGCGACCAGACCACCAACACCACGGGCCAGATCGCCGCCGGCTCGGTGAACGCCTACGCGGTGACGACCACCAAGCGCGTCAACACGCCGGTGCTGGCCAAGCTGCCCACTCTCGACGAAGCCGGCTTGAAGGGCTTCAGCGTCAGCATCTGGCACGGCCTGTACGCGCCCAAGGGCACGCCCAAGGCGGTGCTCGATCGCCTGAACGCGGCGCTGAAGGATGCGCTGAAGGATCCCGACTTCATCAAGCGCCAGGCCGACCTCGGCGCCGTCGTCGTGACCGACGGCCGCGTCAACATGGCCGACCACAAGGCCTTCGTCGCCTCGGAAGCGAAGAAGTGGGGCGACGTGATCAAGGCCGCGGCGCAGTACGCCGACTGATGACCGCTGGCGCACCCGGCGCGCGGCCGCGGGAGCCCCGCCCATGACCGCCGAGGCCGCCCCCACGGGCGGCCTTGCCGTTTCCGCCTGGGGCGTGCCGATCGTCCTGCTGGACAGCATCGCCGCCGTCACGCCGCGACAACGAGGCGCCGTCGTCGTCAGCGGCTCGCACGGCGGGTCGAGCGCGGCGCGCTATGCCATCGCCGCGCGGCCCCTGCTCAGCGTGTTCAACGATGCCGGCGTCGGCATGGACGAGGCGGGCATCGCCGGCTTGGCGATGATGCAGGCCGAAGCGCTGGCCGCGGTGGCCGTCGCCCACACCAGCGCCCGCATCGGCGAGGCGCGCTCGACGTTCGAGGACGGCGTCGTCTCGCACGCCAACGGCAGCGCCGCGGCGCTGGGGGCGCGGCCGGGGCTGCGGCTGCGCGAATGGCTGCAGGCGGCCGCGGCGACGGCGCTCAACGCAGCGTCAGCGGAATCGTCACCGGCCCGTCGTTGACCAGGTGCACCTGCATGTCGGCGCCGAATTCGCCGGCGGCCACCGGCGCGTGCTGCTCGCGCGCCAGGCGCAGCACCGCTTCGTAGAGACGCCGCCCCTGCTCGGGCGGCGCGGCGGCGCTGAAGCTGGGCCGGTTGCCGCCGGCGGTGTCGGCGGCAAGGGTGAACTGCGAGACCACGAGCAGCGCCCCGCCGACATCGACGACGCTGCGGTTCATCTTGCCCGCTTCGTCGGCGAAGACGCGCAGCTTCAGCACCTTGTCGACGAGCCGGGCCGCGTGCGCCTCGTTGTCGGCCGGCTCGGCGCAGACGAAGGCGAGCAGGCCGCGGCCGATCTCGCCGACGGTGCGGCCGGCGACCTCGACGCGCGCTTGGCGCACCCGCTGCACCAGCGCCAGCATCGCTACAGCGGGTTGCCCGTGTCGCCGAAATGCGCTTCGACGTCGGTGGGCAGCAACTGGATCGTCGCGCGCAGCCCCGGCACGGCGCTCATCAGCGCCTGCTCCACCGAGCCGCGCAGCGCCGCGGCGCGCCCGAGCGACCAGCCCGAGGGCATGTGCATGTGCAGGTCGACGAAGCGGCGCTGTCCGGCCCGGCGCGAGACGACATGGTCGAAGCGGATGGCCTGGTGCGCGAAGCTCTCCAGCACCTGCGCGATCTCGGCCTGCGCCGCCGGCTCCAGCGCCCGGTCCATCAACCCGTCGGCGGAGCGGCGCACCAGCGAGAAGCCTTCGCGCAGGATGTTCGCCGCCACGGCGAGGGCGATCGCCGGGTCGAGCCAGGTCCAGCCGGTGGCGAGCACGGCGAGCAGGCCGCCGACGACGCCGACCGAAGTCCACACGTCGGTGAAGAGGTGGCGCGCGTCGCCTTCGAGCGCCATCGAATGCGTCTGGCGCGCCTTCTTCAGCATCGCCCAGGCCAGCGCGCCGTTCAACGCGGTGCTGGCCAGCGACAGCGCCATGCCCCAGCCGAGTTGCTCGAGCGGTTGCGGCGCCAGCAGGCGCTGCACCGCGGCCCAGGCGATGGCCAGCGCCGCGACGAAGATCAGCATGCCCTCGAAGCCGCTGGAGAAATACTCGGCCTTGTGGTGGCCGTAGGGGTGCTCGTCGTCGGGCGGCAGCGCCGCCCAGGTGACCATCGCCAGCGCAAACACCGCGCCGGCCAGGTTGACGAGCGACTCGAGCGCGTCCGACAGCAGCGAGACGCTGCCGCTCACCCACCAGGCGGCCGTCTTCAGCACGATGGTGGTCACCGCCACCGCGACGCTGACCTTGAGGTAGGAGGCGACCTGCATGCGCGGTGGATCTCTTCCCCGGGCGCGCGCTAGGCGGTCAGCGTGACACGCGCGAACTTGCGCTTGCCCACCTGAACGACGAGGGTGCCGGCGCCGACTTTCAGCGCCTTGTCGCTGACGACGGCGCCGTCGATGCGCACGCCGCCCTGGTCCACCAGGCGCAGCGCTTCGCTGGTGCTGGGCGCCAGCCCGGCCTGCTTCAGCAGCGCGCCGATGGCCAGCGGCGCGCCGGCCAGCCGCACTTCGGGGATCTCGTCGGGAATGCCGCCGGCGGCGCGGCGCTGGAAGTCCTCCTCGGCAGCGTCGGCGGCGGCCTTCGAATGGAAGCGCGCGGTGATCTCCTTGGCCAGCTGCACCTTGGCGTCCTTCGGGTTGCGCCCGCCGGCGACCTCGGCCTTCAGCCTGGCGATCTCGGCCTCGGGGCGGAAGCTCAGGAGCGTGAACCAGCGCCACATCTGCGCGTCGCTGATCGACAGGGTCTTGGCGAACATCGTGTTGGCATCCTCGGTGATGCCGATGTAGTTGTTCTTGCTCTTGCTCATCTTCTCGACACCGTCGGTGCCTTCGAGCAACGGCATGGTCAGGACGCACTGCGGCTCCTGGCCGTACTCGTGCTGCAGCACGCGGCCGACGAGCAGGTTGAACTTCTGGTCGGTGCCGCCGAGCTCGAGGTCGCTCTTCAGCGCCACCGAGTCGTAGCCCTGCATCAGCGGGTACAGCAGCTCGTGCACCGAGATCGGCGCGCCGCTGGCGTAGCGGCGCGAGAAGTCGTCGCGCTCCATCATGCGCGCCAGCGTGTAGCGCGCCGCGAGCTGGATCATGCCGCGAGCGCCGAGCGGATCGCTCCACTCGCTGTTCCAGCGCACCTCGGCGCGCTCGATGTCGATGACCAGGCGGACCTGGTCGAAGTAGGTTCTGGCGTTGGCCTCGATCTGCTCGCGCGTGAGCGGCGGGCGCGTGGTGTTGCGGCCGGAGGGGTCGCCGATCAGCGTCGTGAAGTCGCCGATCAGCGGGATCACCGTATGGCCGAGGTCCTGCAACTGGCGCATCTTGTTGAGCATCACGGTGTGGCCCAGGTGCAGGTCCGGCGCCGTCGGGTCCATGCCGAACTTGATGCGCAACGGCCGGCCCGTGGCTTCACTCCTGGCCAGCTTCTTCAACCAGTCGTCCTGCGGCAGCAGTTCCTCGCAGCCGCGCAGCGAGACGGCCATCGCCTCGCGCACGCGGTCGGTCACGGGGTGCTCGGGCGCCGCGGCAGGCGGCTGGGAGGCGGAGGCGGTCATGTCGGCGGGTGGCAAGGAAGGCAGCAGGGCATCGGTGCAGCAGGAAGCGGCGAGGCCGGCGCGGCGAGGGCAGTGCGCCTCCTCGCGCAGTGGAGCCGTTCGTACGAGGTGGGGACGCCGGCCGGCGCGGCGCGCGGGAGCCGCTGGCATACTCGCCGCGCCCTGCACGGGTGGCAGGCAACGCATCGGCCGCAGCACCCGCCGGCACGCCGGCCACGGTGGCGGCGCAGCGCGCGGATTCTAGGCGCCGCCTCGGGCGCATCCGCCGCGAGCGAGACCGCGCGCCGCGTGCCGCGAGCCGATGATGGCGCCGCGTTTGCCCGTGCCGAGGGCGCCGCCATGACCCCGTCGCCCTCCTCCACGCCGAATCCCCTGCCGCTGCCGGCCCGACGGTGCCCGGTTCCGGTGGCGGCCTGCTCGGCCTGCAGCAGCCGGTTGAGCGGCTGGGCCGGGCGCCACGATCGGGCGCTGAAGACCGCGGCCATCGCCGCGCTGGCGTTGAGCGGCCTGTCGGCCCTGGCGGTGGCGCCACTGGCGGTGATTTCCTCGCTGGCCCCGGACGCGGCGCTGCTGCCGCAACGCCTGCTCGTGCAGCCGGTGCCGCTGCGCAGCGCCGTGGCGCCGCAGCTGCGCTTGCTGGCGGCGCAGGAGTTGCAGCTCACGCGCGGAGCCGTCGTGCGCGAGGGCGAGCGCATCGAAGCGCTGCTGGCCCGCCTGGGCGTGACGGACCGCGAAGCGGCCGCCTTCCTGCAGCGCAATGCCGCCGCGGCGCGCGTGCTGCAAGGCAGCGCCGGCAGCCTCGTTCGCGTGCGCACCGACGCCGCCGGCCGCCTGATCGAACTCACCGCGCGCTTTCCTTCCGAGTCGCCGGCGCACCGCGCAACGCAGTTCGCGCGCCTCGTCGTCAACCGCGCCACCGGCGGGCAATGGCAGTCGCTGGTCGAGGAAGCGGCCTTCGGCACGCAGTTGCGGCTGGCCGCGGGAACGATCCGCAGCACGCTCTTCGCCGCCACCGAAGCGGCCGACGTGCCTGACGCCGTGGCGGTGCAACTGGCCGAGATCTTCGCTGTCGACCTGGACTTCCACCGTCAGCTCAAGCGCGGCGACCGCTTCGTCGTCGTCTACGAGATGCTCAGCGCCGACGGCGAACCGGTGCCGTGGAACGACGGCGCCGGGCGCGTGCTGGCCGCCGAGTTCGTCAACGGCGCTCGCGTGCATCGGGCGCTGTGGTTCGCCGACCCGGCCGACGCCACCGGCACGCGCGGCAGTTATGTCGGGCCCGATGGCACCAGCCGCCGCCGTGCCTTCCTCGCCAGCCCGCTGGCGTTCTCGCGCGTCTCCTCGGGCTTCGCGATGCGGCGCGACCCGATCAACCGGCTGTGGCGCGCACACCTCGGCGTGGACCACGTGGCGCCGGAAGGCACGCCGGTGCGCGCCGTGGGCGACGGCGTCGTCGAGACCGCCGGCGACTCCGGCGGCTACGGGCAGACGGTGACGCTGGCGCACGGCAAGGACCGCGTCACGCTGTACGCGCACCTCGCCCGCATCGACGTGAAGCCGGGCGAGCGCGTGGCGCAGGGGCAGACGATCGGCGCCGTCGGCGCCACCGGTTGGGCGACGGGGCCGCACCTGCACTTCGAGTTCCGCGTCCACGGCTCTCACCAGGACCCGCTGGCCATCGCGGCCGACGCCCGCAACGCCGAGGTCCGGCCGCTGTCGTCACCGGCGCTGGCGCGCTTCGCCGAGCAGCGCCGGCGGGCCCTGGCTCAGCTGGCGCTGGCGTCTTCGCTGGCGCCGGACATCGCCGGCAGCCCCGCCACCGGCGCGACCGTGGCGCGCGTCGACGGGGGCGTGCCGAAGCGGGCCGCGCCGGCGCCGGCGCCGGCGAAGGTGGCCGAGAAGCCGGCCGGCACGATGCGATGGCGCTCTTCGCCGGCCTGATGTCGGGCACGTCGCTGGACGGCGTCGACGCCGTGCTGGCGCAATGGCCCGAGGAAGGGGAAGGCGGCGGCAGCGGCAGCGGCAGCCGCCCCGCTCGCCCGGTCGAACGTGCCTTCGTGCACCGGCCGATGCCGCCGCGCCTGCGCGAAGAGCTGCTGGCGCTGAACAGCGCCGGCGGCGAGGGCGAGCTGCACCGCGCCGAGCTCGCGGCCAACGCGCTGGCGCGGCTGTACGCGCAGGCGACGCAGGCGCTGCTCGACGCAGCCGGCGTGGCAGCGCCCGCCGTGCAGGCCCTGGGTGCGCACGGGCAGACGGTGCGCCACCGGCCGCGCGAGTTCGACGGCACCGGCTACACGACCCAGCTTCTCAACGGCGCGCTGCTGGCCGAGCTTGCCGGCATCGACGTGGTGTGCGACTTCCGCTCGCGCGACGTGGCTGCCGGCGGACAGGGCGCGCCGCTGGTCCCGGCGTTCCACGCCGAGGTCTTTCGCGACGGCACCAGCGACGTCGCGGTGCTGAACATCGGCGGCATCGCGAACCTCACGCTGCTGCCGGCGGCCGGCAGCGCGGCAGCGCCGGTGCGCGGCTTCGATTGCGGGCCGGGCAACGTGCTGATGGACTTCTGGTGCGAACACTGCACCGGCCGGCCCTTCGACGAGGGCGGGCGCCTGGCCGCCGCCGGCCGGGTGCATCAGGGACTGCTGCAGCATTGCCTCGGCGACCCGTTCTTCGCGCGCAAGCCGCCGAAGAGCACCGGGCGCGATCTCTTCGGCCGCCAATGGCTCGACGCACGCCTGGCTGCCGTGCAGACGGAACTCGGCACCGGCGAGGCACCCGAGGGTGATATCGGTGCCGAGGACGTGATGGCCACGCTGGCCGAGTTGACTGCCGCCGCCGCCTGCGACGCGCTGGCGCGGCACGCCCCTGGCACCCGCACGCTGCTGGTCTGCGGCGGCGGCGCCTTCAACGGCCACCTGCTCGCCCGGCTGGCCGCGCGGGCCGGTGTGGCGCTGGCGCAGCCGGTCAGCGTGGCCAGCACGGCCACGGCGGGCATCGAGCCCGACCACGTCGAGGCGCTGGCCTTCGCCTGGCTGGCGCGCGCCTTCTGCGCGCGGCGCGGCGGCAGTCTGGCTGAAGTCACCGGGGCGGCCGGGCCGCGCGTGCTGGGCGCGCTGTACCCGCGCTGAGAGCACCGAAGGCGCGCGGGGGCGCCGGAAACGACGACGGCGCCGCGCGGGCGCCGTCGGGTGGCAGGGAACCGGGGAAGCGGGTTGCCTTTGGCTCAGGCCGAGAACGACGAGCCGCAGCCGCAGGTGGTGTTGGCGTTCGGATTCTTGATCACGAACTGCGCGCCTTGCAGGTCGTCCTTGTAGTCGATCTCGGCGCCCACGAGGTACTGCAGGCTCATCGCGTCGATCAGCAGCGTCACGCCGTTCTTCTGCATCTGCGTGTCGTCGTCGTTGACGATCTCGTCGAACGTGAAGCCGTACTGGAAGCCGGAGCAGCCACCGCCCTGCACGAAGACGCGCAGCTTCAGGTCGGGGTTGCCTTCCTCGGCCACCAGGTCGGCCACCTTGGCAGCGGCGCTGTCGGTGAAGACCAGCGGCGCGGGCATTTCGAGGGTTTCGGCAACGGCGTTCATGGGGTCTCCGGTGGGCGGGCGTTTCGGGCGTGGGGCGTCGGGGCGTCAGGCGTCGTTGGACGCTGCGAGTTTCAGTTGGGGCTTCTCGGCGCTTTTCAAGCTGCGCAACTCGCCATCGACGAGCGCCCCGGGGTGCATCTCCAGCACATCGTAGCGGATGTCGCCCGTGACGCGCGCCTTCGGCTGCAATTCCAGCATCTCGGGGCAGACGATCGGCCCTTCGACTTCACCGTTGACGATGACGTGCGCGGCCATCACCTTGCCGATGACGCGGGCTTTCTCGCTGATGACGAGGATCGAGTGGGCCTCGCCGGCGGCGATGACATCGCCCTCGACGCGGCCGTCGATGCGCAGGCCTTCATTGAAATGCACGGTGCCTTTCACCGTCATGCCTTCGCCGATCAGGCTGCGGATGGGCGGCGGCTTCTTCTTTCCGATTCCGATCATCGCGATTTCTCCTGGCTGTACCCGCTTCCCGTGCATGCGCTGGCGGCCGTCCGGCTTCGGGCTACAGCTTCAACGTCTGCGTCGCGCGCACGGCGCCCTTGGCGTCGATGACGCGCACCTGCACCGACTTGATCACCGCCCCCGGCGGGTGCTCGACGAGCCCCTCGACGCGGGCGTACTGCTTCAGCGTCAGCGGCCTGGCGCCGCCGGGCAATCCTAGCGTCCAGGGCTTGCCGTCGTTCTGACCGCTCAGCAACAAGTCGTAGCGCCCGTTGAATTCGGGCACGTTGCGGCCGAGCTGCATCACCAGCATCTGGAACCGCAGCTGCCCGGCGGTCCCCGGCTCGGCCATCAGGCCGCGCACCTGAAGGCCCTCGCCTTCGGCGGGCATCAGGCGCTCGAAGAAGCCCAGGTCCTGGCGCAGGCGCGTGCGCTCGTCCTCGAGCTGGCGTACCTGCTGCGCCAGGCGCTCCTGCGCCGCACGCTCGGTTCGCAGCAGGCTTTCGGCGGTGTTCGACAGCGACATCGCCTTCTCGTTCTCGCTGGCCAGGCGGGCGATCTCCGTGCGCAGGCGCGCCAGTTCCTGCCGCGCCCCGGTATCGAGGCCGGCGATCTCGCGGCCGAACTCGAAGGCCCACAGCGCGATGGCCGCCGAGAAGCCCAGCACCACCGCCGCGGCCGCCCAGCGCAGCGGCCACGGCAGGTGGCTGCGCACCATGACGCGCGGGGCGCTGATCGACAGGCGGCGGCGGAGCAGCTTCCAGCGCATCGGGGACTTGCGCAGCGCGGCGGAGCCTGAGCCCCGCCCGCCGGCACCGGTGGACGACGACCCGCCTGTATAGAACGAGCCGTGACCGGTGACGTTACCGCTTGCTGAACTGCTTGCGGCGGCGCGCGCCATGCAGGCCGACCTTCTTGCGCTCGACCTCGCGCGCGTCGCGCGTCACGAAGCCGGCCCGCGAGAGGTCGGGCTTGAGCGCCGCGTCGTAGTCGATGAGGGCGCGCGTGATGCCCAGGCGCACCGCGCCGGCTTGGCCGCTCTCGCCGCCGCCATGCACGTTGACCTTGATGTCGAAGCCCGCCTCGTTGCCGGTGAGCAGCAACGGCTGGCGGACGATCATGATCGACGTCTGGCGCCCGAAGTAGGCGTCGATGGGCTTGCCGTTGACGACGATCTTGCCGTCGCCCTTCTTGATGAAGACGCGAGCGACGCTCGACTTGCGACGGCCGGTGCCGTAGTTCCAGGTTCCGATCATCGCGTACCTCAGATCGCCAGCGGCTTGGGTTGCTGCGCGGTGTGCGGGTGCGTGTCGCCCGCGTACACCTTCAGCTTCTTGATCATCGCGTAGCCCAGGGGGCCCTTGGGCAGCATGCCCTTGACCGCCTTCTCGAGGGCGCGGCCGGGGTGCTTCTTCTGCATGTCCTTGAAGGACGTGGCGTAGATGCCGCCGGGGTAGCCGCTGTGCCGGTAGTACATCTTGTCGGTGGCCTTGGCCCCGGTGACGCGGATCTTGCCGGCGTTGACGACGACGATGAAGTCACCGGTATCGACGTGAGGCGTGTAGATGGCCTTGTGCTTGCCGCGCAAACGGAGTGCCACTTCGCTGGCAACACGTCCGAGCACCTTGTCGGTGGCGTCAATCACAAACCATTCATGCTTCACTTCGGCCGGCTTGGCGCTGAAGGTCTTCATGAGGGTCTCAGGTTGTGCGCCGAAGCCGCATCCCCGGGGAGAAGCGAAACCTCGGCACGTGAACGGCAAGAAACATCTTGCGGCTTCAGGGCGCCGTGGCACACCCTCGGGTCCGTCGGGATTCCTTGTCAGCCACGTTCGGCGCGCCTGGTGGCGGCTTCGGGGGCCGGGCCCTCTGTCGGTCTTCGGGTGGGCGGGCTTGCGAACGAACTCGCAGCGCCGCCGGCGTCCATCAAGCGCGGTATACCCCGGCCGTGAACGGGAAAGCGCGGGAGTATACCCGGGCTGCCACGCCCGCCTTCCTTGGGTATCGTCCGGCGCATCGCATGTCGCAGACCCTCGCCTGGATCCTCGTGCTCGTCACCGCCGGCTCGGTGGGTCTGCTTGCGTACGTGCTGCTGGAGCGCCGGCGCAAGGGCGAGGCTTCGCTTCCGAGCGAGTGGCTGCTTACACCGCGGCCGGTCTTCAACGACCACGAGAAGCGCGTGCACCGCCAGTTGCGCGAGGCGCTGCCGCAACAGGTGGTGCTGGCGAAGCTGCCGCTCATCCGCTTCTGCCAGCCCGCCGATCCGGCGCAGGTGCGCTTCTGGTTCGAGTTGCTCGGCGCCATCCACGTCAGCTTTGCCGTGTGCAATGCCAACGGCCGCGTGCTGGCCGCCATCGACCTCGAAGACGGGCGCGGCGGCGCGCGGCGGGCGCTGCAGATCAAGCAGGCGGTGCTGGCGGCCTGCCACATCCGCTACGTTCGTTACGCGGCCGAGCAGACGCCTTCGGTGCCTGAGCTGCAGTTGCTGGTTCCCGCCGCGGCAGCGCAGTGGCCGGGCGTCGCCGTGTCGACGGCAGCGGCCGCCCACGTTGCGGCCAGTGCGCCGGCCGGCGCGGTGCCCGCCGCGGCGGTGCTGCGCAACGGCCTGAAGCTCAAGCCGCCATCGGGCTTCGAACGCGACACGCGGCCGCAGGGCCTGGCCCGTCACGCCCGCTGGCCCGATTCGGGCTACCTGAAGGATTCGACCTTCGGCCGCGACAGCGTGATCAGCGGCTTCTCCAACAGCCTGCCGAGCGTACTGCCCGAGCGCGACGGCAAGGTGGTCGACCACCACCCAGCGCAGCCGACGCGGCACTGAGCGGCCGCCGGGCAGCGCACAGCAGCGCGCGCCCTGCGCCACCGCAAGAGATCGCCGCCGCTTCCAGCCCCCCTCCGAGAAGCCGCGTGGGCTACGAAGAACTCACGCCGCAGCAGGTGCTCGACGCGCTCGACGCCGTCGGCCTGCGCGGCGACGGCCGCATCCTGCAGCTCAACTCGTACGAGAACCGCGTCTTCCAGGTCTTTCTCGAAGACGGCACGGCGGTGGTGGCGAAGTTCTACCGCCCCGGGCGATGGAGCGACGCGCAGATCCTCGAAGAGCACGCCTTCGCGCTCGAACTGGCCGAGGCCGAGGTGCCGGTGGTGCCACCGCTGGTGCTCAGCGCCGGTGCGGCGGGCGATGAGCGCCCGTCGCCTCGCGATGGCGCTGCACCCGCCGCGCCCGCCGGCGTGACGCTGGCCGGCGAGCCGCCGACGCTGGCGCACGTGGCCGCTCACCGCTTCGCCGTGGCGGCGCGCTGCGCCGGCCGTGAACCGGAGCTCGAGGCGCCCGGCGCGCTCGAGCGCATCGGCCGCTTCATCGGCCGGCTGCACGCGGTGGGGCGGCGCTGCCCGTTCGAGCACCGGCACCGGCTCGACCCGGCGCGCGACGGCCGGCGCGCGATCGAGCTGCTGCTGGGCGGCGACTTCGTGCCGCCGGATCAGCTCGTGCCGTGGCGCGACAGCGCCGAACGCGCGCTGGTCGCGCTCACCGCGGCATTCGCCGCGGTGCAGCCCCTGGCCACGCTGCGCCTGCACGGCGACTGCCACATCGGCAACGTGCTGTGGCGCCGCACCGAGCCCGGCAGCGGCCCGCACATCGTCGACCTCGACGACGCGATGCAGGGCCCGGCGGTGCAGGACCTGTGGATGCTCGTCTCGGGCGACCCGGCGACGATGGCGCGCCAGTTCGAAACGCTGCTCGCCGGCTACACGCAGTTCAGCGCCTTCGACGAACGCGAGCGCGCGCTCGTCGAGCCGCTGCGCACCCTGCGCATGCTGCGCCACAGCGCGTGGCTGGCCGAACGCTGGGCCGACCCGGCATTCCCGCTCAACTTCCCGTTCTTCGGCACGCCGGCCTACTGGAGCCAGCAGACCGCGCAGTTGCGCGAGCAGCTCGAGGCGATGGCCTCGTGATGCCGCCCCCTGGGCGGCCGCCCGCCTCGCCCCGCTCGATGCATGGCCGCAGGGTCGCTGGCTACGATCCCGCCCGATGAACGCCGCCATCGCACTGCCGCCCGAGATGGCTTCCTTCATCCAGGGCGGCGTGTCCATCACGCTGGCCGGTCGCGACGAGCGCCTCGTGCCCTCGATCGCCAAGGGCGTGGGCTGCCACGTCTCGCCGGCGCGCGACGCGGTAAGCGTGTTCACCTTCGCCGACACCGCCGAG
>JAEUPF010000138.1 GCA_016790425.1 Rubrivivax sp. | reverse complement strand
GCGCTTCTTGCCGAAGTCGGGCGGCACGCCGCAGAAGCCGCTCTTGAAGTCGGTGTTCTCCAGCGGGTTGGCGCACCACAGGTCGAGCGCGATGCCGGTCTGCCGCTTGAGCTGGTTGACGACGCGGAAGAAGTGCTTGTCGCCGGCCATGAACAGGGGCACCAGGCCGAGGTCGGGCTTCTTCAGCCATGCGCTTACGTTGAGGCGGATGTTGTCGCGCTTGCTCGCGATGTCCGCCGAGACGAGGATGTTCTGGATGCCCAGCTGGCCGCAGATGCGCGCGACGTTGCGCCGTGCGAGATCGGTGACCATGCCCCAGTCATAGGTGAAGGTCACGGGCTTGAGGCCGAATTCCTTCTTGATGAGGTGCAGGCCGTAGCTCGAATCGCGCCCGCCGCTGAAGGCGACCAGCACGTCGGGCTCGCTGCCGGGGCGGCGGTACCGCGCGAGCGACTCGATGAACTCGCGCCGGCTCTGCACCGGATGCATGTTCGCGTAGCGCGGCCGGTAGCTGGCGCAGTAGTTGCACACGCCGGCCGCGTCGAAGGCGATGAAGGGGAACGTCTCGGGCAGGATGCAGCGCGTGCAGCGGCGCAAGGCGCGCAGGCGCGACTCGCCGTAGCGCAGCAGCGACTCGTCGGCATGGCGGGTCTGCAGCGCCGGTGCGGCGGCAACGGCGCCGCTGACGAGGTCTTCGTGCACCGTCGGCGCGCGCGGCGCCGGTGGCGCCGCCGGCGCCGCCTTCGCGCTGACCGCCCCCGCATGCGGCACCGCCTCGGTGCCGGCGCCCTGTTCGGCGCCACTCTCCGCGCCATCGGCCAAGGCGAACGGCGGCGGCGCGGCGCCGCTGCCGAGGAGGCCGACGACCAGGCCCTGCCCCGGCGGCAGCCCCTGCACCGCCGGCGCACCGAGGTCGGCGCCGATGCCCTGGAGGGCGCTTTCGAGGATGTAGCGCTCGGAGGCGAAGACCAGGGCGCCGCTCGCAGCCAGCGCATCGGCGTAGAAGAGGTCGCCGGTGTTCGTGGCCAGCGTCACCGCAGCGCCTTCGTCGTGCACCCATGCCACCGAGGCGGCGCCGCGCATCTGGGCGAACATCGTGCGCGTCGCCGCCGCCGCGCCTTCGCCCTGCGCCTGCGCCGCATCGACGAGGGCGGCCAGCACTTCGGTGTCGACCTCGGCGTGCCGCTCGAGCGCCGGGTGCCGCTGCCACAGCGCCTCGACGTTGACGCAGATGCCGTTGTGGATCATCGAGACGTGGCCCGAACGCACCGGCTGGTTGTTCTGCGGCAGCTCGGCGGTGCCGTTGGTGACCAGGCGCGAGTGCGCCAGCAGCGCCAGCGCCCGGGTGGCCACCGCGGGCTGCGCGGCGCCCGCGGCCGCGGCCGCGGCGAGCGCTTCGCGCACCGGGCCGTCGATGAGCCGCGCGTAGTCTTTCGAGGCCAGCAGCTCGGTGGCCCGCTGCGCCCCCTTGAGGGTCCAGGCGCGGCCCTGCAGCGGCAGGTAGACGTGCAGCCCGGCCGACTCCTTGCCGCGGCTCTCGGAGAGCTCGTACAGCCGCGCCAGCAGCGTTCGCGTGCGATCGATGCCGAGCGTCGAGCCCGGGCGAACGAGGATGCCGAAGATGCCGCACATGGGAGCTGCCGCCGTGCCTTCCTTGCCGGTTCGCTGCTGGCGCCTGTGTCCGTGCCCGTGCCTTACGCGGCGCGCACTTTCGCTGCCGCCGGCGGGTCGAAACGGTTGGCCAGCAGGTTCCAGCCGACGACGCGGCGGCTGAAGACGAGCAGCGCCGCGGCGCCGGCGACGTAGCTCACGGCGGTGCCGCAGGCGGCCCCGGCGATGCCCAGCGCCGGCAGCAGCGCCACCGCCACCGCGGCGTTGGCGCCCACCGTGACCACCTGCTGCAGCGTCTGGTAGCCCGGGTGGCCGCTGACCATCAAGAGGTTGTCGAACGGCACCAGCGCCGAGACGAGCACGAGGCCGCTGACCAGGATGAGCAGCGAAGGCAGGCCGAGCTGCAGGTCCTTCTGCGGCACCACCCAGGTCGCCAGCCCCCACAGCGCCAGCACCGCCAGCAGCGCCATCGCCAGCGTGGCCGGCAGCACGAAGCGGGCCGACTGCCGGCGCAGCGCAGTCGCCTGCGCGTGGTCGCCGTCGCGCAGCGAGCCCACGAGCACCGGGTTGAAGTTGATGCGGATCATCGCCAGCACGTGGTAGATGCCGTCCACCATCATCGCCGCGAAACTGTAGATGCCGACCTCGCGGTCGGGCAGGAAGACGCCGATCAGCAGCACGTCGATGCGCGAGTTGAACTCGGCGAACATGCCCGCGGCCAGGCCCTTGGCACCGAAGCGCAGGTGCCGGCGCAGCCATTGGCCGTCCCAGCGCAGCTGCGCCGCCAGGCCGCGCTTGCCGATGTAGCCGATGGCGGCCGCCGCAGTGACGACCTCGGCGACGAGGAAAGCCACGGTCGCCACCTCGATCGGCCAGGGCCCGGCGGCGATGGCCGACACCACCGCCATCACCAGCAGGTAGCGCAGCCCCTGCAGCAGCGAGAAGGCCTTCATGCGCCGCAAGCCGTTCAGGTAGGCCAGCAGCACCTTGTTCAGCGAGAACAGCGTCAGGCCCGTCGCCGCCCAGGCGACCGCGCGGCCGGTGTCGCGGCTGTCGAACAGCGCGCCGAGCGGGCCGGCGCCGAGGCCGACCACCACCGCCGCCGCGACGCCCAGCGCCAGCGCGCACGCCGCGGCGGTGAGGAACATGCGCCCGCGCTCGGCGGCATCGGCGTCGTGCAGTGCGGCGTGCCGCAGCACCGAGTAGTGCAGCCCGAGCGTCGCCAGCTGCGAGGCGATGATGTAGACGGCGTAGGCCTGGTTGAAGACGCCCAGCGCCGCGGCGTCGCGGGTGCCGGCGACGACCAGGTTGATGACCATGCCGCTCAAGGCCAGCACGGCAAAGCTGCCCAGCGTCCAGGCAATGTCGCGCGTGAGCTTGTGCGTGCGCCAGCGCGAGGCCAGGGCGTCGAGGAGCGGCATGGGAAGCGGGGCGCGCGGCAGGACGGCGGCCGTGGTTCGCGCGTTCAGCGCGGCGATGCCGGTGGCGGCCCCGGCGGCGATCCGGAGGGCGAACCCGGCGGCAAGGCGGGCGGCAAGGCCGGAGCGGGCTCGGCGGCATCGCGCGGCAGTGCGCGCCGGCGCACGTCGCGGTGCGTGAGCGGCGGGTTGAGGTGCTTGTTGGCCTCGTAGTCGAACCACATCGCGAAGAACAGCGAGTTGAAGCCGATCGAGAACGAGAACAGCCAGGCGACGAAGGTGATCTCGGGCACCGCCCCCTGCGCCGCCCACAGCACGACCAGGCGCACGAAGAACGCCGCGCTCATCAGCAACCCGAAGAACCCGAAGGCGTAGAAGAACACCAGCGGGTGGAAGTTGCGGATGATGTACTTCTCCTTCAACCGCCAGAAGAACAGGCGCACCAGCAGCGAGCCGATCGTGAAGATGACCTTGCGGATCTTGATGCCGGACTTCTCGCCGACGTTGTAGACCGGCTCGATCGGCACGTCGACCACGCGCATGCCGGCCACGTTCAGCCGCACCAGCAGGTCGTTGGGCTGCCCGTAGCGCTTGTACATGCGGTCCCAGTCGATCGCGCGCAGCGCCGCGCGGTTGATCGCCGTGTAGCCGGTCTGCGAGTCGGCCACGTGCCAGTAGCCCGAGGCGATCTTGGTGAACAGCGACAGCGCCGAGTTGCCGAAGAAGCGGATCTTGGGAATCTTGCGGAACGCCTCGCCGGTGACGAGGCGGTTGCCCTTGGTGTAGTCGGCGATGTCGTCGATCACCGGGTCGAGGATCGCCGGCAGGTCCTCGGGGTCCATCTGGCCATCGCCGGCCATGACGACGGCGACGTCGAAGTCGTGATCACGCGCGTGCTTGTAGCCGCTGGCGATGGCGCCGCCCACGCCCTGGTTCTCGCCGTGGTCGACGAGGTGCACCATGCCGCTGGCGAAGCGCGGGTGGGCGCGCACCACCTCGGCGGTGCGGTCGCGGCTCTTGTCGTTGACGATGACGACGCGGTCGATGAAGGCGGGCATCGTGTCGATGACGCGCGCGATCTGCGTTTCCTCGTTGTAGGCCGGCACGACGACGGCGATGCGTTGTTGGCGGTACATGGAACGAAGGTCTCTCAGTCTTCTGTGGCCGGGGTCGGCCCGGATTCATGCGCCGCGGTCGCCGCGGCGGCACCCGGCGGCCGGCAGCGGCCGGCGTTCAACGCCCGAGCAGTTCGAGGCGGCGGCCGGCGAGGCGGTAGCGCTCGCCGGTGTGCGGGCAGGTGGCTTGCAGCGGCGCATCGGCCTGCAGCGGCAGCGCCAGCCGCTCGCCGTGCCGGCTCATCCAGCCGGCCTGGCGCGCCGGCACGCCCAGCATCAGCGCGAAATCGGGCACGTCTCGGTTGACCACCGCGCCGGCACCGACGAACGCGTACTGCCCCACCGTGACGCCGCAGACGATGGTGCTGTTGGCGCCCAGCGTGGCGCCGCGCTTGACGAGCGTGCGCCGGTATTCGTCCTTGCGCGTCACCGCCGAGCGCGGGTTGTAGACGTTGGTGAAGACCATGCTCGGGCCACAGAAGACGTCGTCCTCCAGCGTCACCGCGTCGTAGACGGAGACGTTGTTCTGCACCTTGACGTTGTCGCCGATGGTCACGTCGTTGCCGACGAAGACGTTCTGGCCGAACGAGCAGCGCGCCCCGATCCGCGCGCCGGCGCAGATGTGCACGAAGTGCCAGACACGGCAGCCGTCGCCCAGCGTGGCGCCGGCGTCGACGATGGCGCTTTCGTGGATGGTCGTGGCGGCCACGGCGGCAGCGAGGCAGGCGCGCTCAGTACGCCAGCGGCAGGTTGACGCGCTTGCCGTCGCGCGCCGACAGGTACATCGCGATCAGCAGCTCGAGCGACTTCAGGCCCTCGCGGCCGTCGGTCTCGGGCTGCGCCTCGCCGCGCAGGACGCGGATGACGTTGTCGTAGTACAGCGGGTGGCCGAAGCCGTACACCGAAGTCGTCTGGTAGTTGGCGTCGGCGATGGCCGCGTCCATCTCGTGCGGGGTGTCGAACTCCCAGTGCTGGATCTGGTTCACCGCGACGCCGCCCACGCGCACCGTGCCGCGCTCGCCGAGGATGGTGATCGAGCCTTCGAGGTTCTTCGGCCAGGTGAGCATCGTCACGTTGACACTGCCCATGGCGCCGTTGCGCCACTTGAGCGCCGCCACCGCCGTGTCCTCGACCTCGATGTTGCGCGCCAGCGTGCCGGTGTAGGCCATCACGCTTTCCACCGGGCCGATCAGCCAGTCGAGCAGGTCGACGTAGTGGCTGGCCTGGTTCATCAGCGCGCCGCCGTCGAACTCCCAGGTGCCGCGCCACTCGGCGCTGTCGTAGTACGACTGCGGGCGCGACCAGAAGACGTTGACGCTGACCATGTAGACGCGGCCGAAGCGGCCCAGCTGCATGCACTGCCGGAGCAGCTGCAGCGTGCGGTTGCGCCGGTTCTGCTTGACGACGAACAGGCGCACGCCTTTCTCGTCGCAGGCGCGCACCATCGCCAGCCCGTCGGCCCAGCGCGTGGCCATCGGCTTCTCGGTCATCACGTCGATGCCGGCGGCGGCGACCTCGATCGTCTGCTGCGAGTGCAGGCCACTGGGCGTGGTCAGCACCACGCAGTCGGGCTTGCTGCCTTCGAGCAGCGCGGCCAGGCTGGCGAAGCCGGGCGCCTTCGTGCGCTGCACGGCCGCCGCCAGCGCCGCCGGGTCGTTGTCGCACACGGCGACCAGCTCGGCGCGCTCGGCATGGCGCTCGATCGATTCGAAGTGGTTGGCCGCGATGCGGCCGCAGCCGACGAGCGCGAAGCGCAGCTTGCGGTCGGCGATGGGCGTGCGTTGGAGATGCAAGGCAGGCGTTCCGAGGTCGCCGCGCTCAGGCAGCGGTGGCAGCCGGCGCGGCAGCCGGCGTGCCCGGCGTGCCCGGCGTACCGGTTGCCTGCACCGCGGCGGCGAGCGCACGCACGACGCGGTCCTGGTCCGCCTCGGTCAGGTCGGCACTCATCGGCAGGCTCAGCACGCGCAGCGCCTCGCGTTCGCTCACCGGGCACGGGTCGGCGCCGGCAAACCGTGCGTACGCCGGCTGGCGATGCAGCGGCTTGGGGTAGTGCACGGCGCTGGGCACTCCGGCGGCCTGCAGCGCCGCCTGGACGGCGGTGCGGTCGGCGAGCTTCACCGTGTACTGCGCCCACACCGAATTGCGGTCGGGACGCACGGCCACGCGCTCCACGACCGTGCCGCCGGCCACTCCGGCCAGCAGCCGCTCGTAGCGCGCGCCGATCGCCGCCCGGCGCTCGAGCTCCCAGTCGAAGCGCTCGAGCTTGGCCAGCAGCACCGCGGCCTGCAGCGTGTCCAGGCGGCCGCCGACGCCGACGCGGGTGTGGAGGTAGCGGCCGCTCTGGCCGTGCACGCGGATCTCGCGCGCCGCCTGCGCCAGGCGGTCGTCGTCGGTGAAGAGCGCGCCGCCGTCGCCGTAGCAGCCCAGGGGCTTGCTCGGGAAGAAGCTGGTGGCGCCGAAGGTCGACAGGGCGCCCGAGCGCCGGCCCTTGTAGAGGGCACCGAAGCTCTGCGCCGCGTCCTCGATGACGGCCAGGCCGTGCCGCGCGGCGATGGCGGTCATCTCGTCCATGTCGGCCACCTGGCCGTACAGGCTCACCGGCATCAGCGCCCGCGTGCGCGGCGTCAGCAGCGCCTCGATGCGCGAGGCGTCGATGTTGCAGGTGTCGGGCTCGATGTCGGCGAACACCGGCCGGCCGCCGGCGAGCACGATCATCTCGGCCGTGGCGGCGAAGGTGAACGGCGTCGTGATGACCTCGTCGCCGGGCTTCAGGTCCAGCGCCATCAGCGCGATCAGCAGCGCCTCGGTGCCGCTGGCGACGGTGATGCAGTGGCGCGAGCCGGTGAACTTCGCCAGCGCCTCCTCCAGCTCCCGGACCTCGGGGCCGAGGATGTACTGGCCGTGCTCGAGCACGCGCTGGATGCGCAGGTCGATGCTCGTCTTCAGGGCCGCGTACTGGGCCTTGAGGTCGGTGAATTCCATGCGGGAGGCAGGGCAGGAGGGCCGGGGATTGTAAGAGGCCGTTGGGACGCCACTCCTAGAATGCCCGCTCTGTGCCCCGCTGCGCCGCCTTCCGGCGGCCCCCGCGGCGGCGCCAAAGCGCCCACCCCTTCCCGAATGTCCGACGACAACCAACTCATCGCCGAGCGCCGCGAGAAGCTCGCCGCGCTGCGCCGCGCCGGCGTCGCCTTCCCGAACGACTTCAAGCCGCGCCACCACGCCGCCGACCTGCACCACCGGCACGGCCAGGTGCCCAACGAGGAGCTGGAGCCGCAGGGCGTGGCCGTCAGCGTCGGCGGCCGCATGATGCTCAAGCGGGTGATGGGCAAGGCCTGCTTCGCGACGCTGCAGGACGCCACCGGCCGCATCCAGCTGTACGTGACGCAGGACGCCGTCGGCAGCGAGGCGCTGGCCGCCTTCAAGCACTGGGACCTGGGCGACATCGTCGGCTGCGAAGGCACCCTCTTTCGCACCCGCACCGGCGAGCTGTCGGTGAAGGCGACGAAGATCCGCCTCGTCACCAAGAGCCTGCGGCCGCTGCCGGACAAGTTCCACGGCATGACCGACCAGGAGCAGAAGTACCGCCAGCGCTACGTCGACCTGATGACCGACGACGCCGCGCGGGCGCGCTTCGTGGCGCGCAGCAAGGCGGTGGCGTCGATCCGGAGCTTCATGGT
>JAEUPF010000096.1 GCA_016790425.1 Rubrivivax sp. | reverse complement strand
CGGGCACGACCACGGGCACGACCACGGGCACGACCACGGGCACGACCACGGGCACGACCACGGGCACGACCATGGGCACGACCACGGGCACGACCACGGGCACGACCACGGGCACGGCCACGGGCACGACCATGGCCATGGCCATGGCCATGGCCACGGTCACGCGCACGGCCAGGCCAAGCCCGCTCGCTGAAGCGGTTTTGCGCCGCCACCCATGCCGCGGCATGGCTGGCGCTTCCGGCGGCGGCGTAGCATGGCCGTCACGGGCTGCTTGCACGCTACGGGCCCGAACAACCGAGCCAAGGAGTGAGCCATGGGCCTGATGTCGTTCTTCAAGGATGCCGGCGAGAAGCTGTTCGGCAAGGGTGCAGCGAAGTCGGCGCAGGACGCCGCGGCCTCGGCACCGACGCCCGAGAACGTCGCCGCCCTGAGCAAGGCCGCCGGCGACGCCATCATCGACTACGTGCGCGCCCAGGGCCTGCCCACCGAAGGCCTGGGCGTCAGCTTCGATGCCGCCACCGCCACCGTGACCGCCGACGGCGTGATGCCCGACCAGGCCACCAAGGAGAAGGTGCTGCTGTGCTGCGGCAACGTGGCCGGCGTCGCCGCGGTGAACGACATGCTCACCGTCGCTGCCAGCGAGCCCGAAGCGCAGTGGCACACGGTCGTCAGCGGCGACAACCTCTCCAAGATCGCCAAGAAGTTCTACGGCGACCCGAACAAGTACCCCGTCATCTTCGAAGCCAACAAGCCGATGCTCACGCACCCGGACAAGATCTACCCGGGGCAGATGCTGCGCATCCCGCCGCTGTAAGGTGCCGCACCGGCGCCGGCCCCGTGCGGCCTCAGGAGAACGTCACCCACCCGGACCGCTCCGGGTGGTCCAGGTGCGGCAGCGTGTTGTAGCTGACGAGCCAGTGCCGCGAGGGGCTGAACGTCACCTCCGACAACGCACTGTTGCGCAGCTGCAGGTTCAGCGCCACCACCGCCGAGGGCGGTGCGCCCAGGACATGCGCGATGGCCGTGGCGATCGGCCCGCCGCTGCTGACCACCAGCACCTCGGCAGCGCCCGATGTGCGCAGCGTCTCCAGCCATGCCGCCACGCCGCCCGAGAAGCGCGCCCAGTCGGCCAGGCCGGGCACCTCGATCTCGCCGCGCATCCACTTGGCGAGGCCTTCGCGCAGCAGCCGGAAATGCTCGCGCCGGTCGCCTTCGGGCGTGGTGACGACAGGGCGCCCGCCGGCCACCGCGCGCACGATCGCCTCGGCGTCGTACTCGTTCAGCGCCGCATCGGCGCGCGCAGGCGGCAGGCCCGGCAGCGCAGCGGCGATCGCCTCGAGCGACTGCGCGTGCCGCTTGAGCGTGCCGGTGATCACCGAGTCGAAGCGGCGCCCGCGCTCGGCCCAGTAGCGCCCGAGCGCTTCGCATTGGCGCGCGCCGGTCTCGCTCAGGCGGTCGTAGTCGGCGCTGCCGAACGACGCCTGGCCGTGGCGCACGAGGCTCAACGTTCCCATGCGCGGATTGTCGGCGCTCGGCGGCAGCGGCGCCGACCAGTGGCGCAGCCACCGCGCCTCAGTTGGCCGGCTTGTCGCTTCGCTGCTGGATGTTCTGCACGAGCGCGGCACTCATCGGCATGTCGATCACGGCGCCGCGCGGCGGGATCGGCGACTGGAACCAGCGCTTGTACAGCCGCGTGAACTCGCCGGTCGTCATCAGCTTCGTGATCACCCGGTCGACCAGCTTCTTGAACTCGGGGTCGTCCTTGCGCACCATGCACCCGTAGGGTTCGACCTGCAGCGGCTCGCCCAGAACCTGCATGCTGGCCGGATCTTCCGCGTTGGCGCGCAGCCCGTACAGCAGCACGTCGTCCAGCACCATCGCCGCGGCCCGGCCCGACTGCATCGACTCGAACGCATCGCGGTAGTCCTTGGCCGGCTGCCACTGGGCAGCGATCTGGTGCTGCGTCGCGTAGGCCTGCATCACCTTCTCGTTGGTGCTGCCGGCCACCGTGGCCACCTTCTTGCCCGCGAGGTCCGCATAGGCGCCGACGCCGGAGTCCTTGCGCGCCAGCATGCGCGTGCCGGCGTAGAAGAAGCTGATCGAGAACGCCACGTCCTTGCCGCGCGCGGCGGTGTTGGTCGTGGACCCGCATTCGAGGTCGACCTTGCCCTCGACGAGCAGGGGAATGCGGTTCTGCCCCGTCACCGGAACCCAGGCCAGCGCGAGTTGCGGCCGCTTCACCTGGCGACGCACCTCGTCGACGATCGCCTCGGTGAGATCCACGGAGAAGCCCACCGCTTTGGTCGGGCTGATGAGGTAGCTGAACGGCACGGCGGCCTCGCGGTACGCGGCGACGATGCGGTCGGCATCGGCAACCTTCTTCAAGGTCTGCCCATGCGCCGCCGGAACGACAGCGAGGGCCAGCGCGGCCAGGGACGTCAACACCACGATCGGAGCACCCATCGCAACTCCTTTTGCTGGTTGAAGAACCTGCACGCAAGGTAGGCCGAACAACGGCGGCCCGTATTGAACGAGATCAAACGCGCGGCCTCGGCGCCCGGCCCGGTCAGGGCCGCAGCGCCCGCACCGTCGCACTGCCCGCGCTTTCCTCCAGAATCAGCCTCCTCGCACGCCTTGCGGCCCGAAAGGAGCGAGTGAGATGCCTGGCGACCTGCCGCCGCTTCGCCTGCACGTGCCCGAGCCCACCGGCCGGCCCGGGCAGAGCACCGACTTCGCCTACCTGCGCGCCTCCGCCGCCGGCGAGGTGCCGCGGCCGGCGGTGGACATCGTGCCTTCGCACACCGGCACGATGGCGTGGAAGCTCATCCGCGTGCTCGACGATTCCGGCCGTGCCGTCGGCCCGTGGGCGCCGCAGGTGAGCGTGGAAGACCTGAAGCGCGGCCTGCGCGCGATGCTGCGCACGCGCGCCTTCGACGCCCGCATGCTCATCGCGCAGCGCCAGAAGAAGATCTCCTTCTACATGCAGTGCCTGGGCGAGGAAGCCGTGGCCGTGGCGCACGCGCAGGCGCTCGCCGCCGGCGACATGTGCTTCCCCACCTACCGCCAGCAGGGCCTGCTGCTGGCGCGCGAGGACATCGACATCGTCGAGCTGATGTGCCAGCTGCTGAGCAACGAGCGCGACCCGCTGCGCGGCCGCCAGCTGCCGGTGATGTACTCGTACAAGCGCGCCGGCTTCTTCTCGATCTCGGGCAACCTGGCCACGCAGTTCGTGCAGGCGGTGGGCTGGGCGATGGCCTCGGCCATCAAGGGCGACACGAAGATCGCCTCGGGCTGGATCGGCGACGGCTCCACCGCCGAGGCCGATTTCCACAACGCGCTCACCTTCGCGCATGTCTATCGCGCGCCGGTGATCCTGAACGTCGTCAACAACCAGTGGGCCATCTCCACCTTCCAGGCCATCGCCGGCGGCGAAGGCACCACGTTCGCGGCACGCGGGGTGGGCGCCGGCATCGCTTCGCTGCGGGTGGACGGCAACGACTTCCTCGCCGTGCTGGCCGCGTCGCGCTGGGCCGCCGAACGGGCGCGGCGCAACCTCGGGCCGACGCTGATCGAATGGGTCACCTACCGCGCCGGCGCCCACTCCACCTCCGACGACCCCTCGCGCTACCGGCCGGCCGACGACTGGGAGCACTTCCCGCTCGGCGACCCGGTGGCGCGGCTGAAGCAGCACCTGATGGGGCTGGGCGCGTGGACGGAGGAAGAGCACCTGCGCACGCAGAAGGCGTTCGACGCCGAGATGGCCGCGGCGCTGAAGGAAGCGGGCCGGCACGGTTCGGTGCTCGACGGCCACATCCCGCCGCTGGCGACGATGTTCGAGGACGTGTTCAAGGAGATGCCGGCGCACCTGCATGAGCAGATGCGGCAGGCGGCGGCCGCAGCGGCGATGAGCGGTCACGACGCCCGGCATTCCGCCGAGGGCGAGGCCGCTGAAGGTGCCGCGGGGCCGGCCGGTCGCGCCGCCGAAACCGAACCGCGGGAGTGAGAGGAGATGGCCACGATGACCATGATCCAGGCGCTGCGCTCGGCGATGGACGTGATGCTCGGGCGCGACGAGCAGGTGGTGGTCTTCGGCGAGGACGTGGGCTACTTCGGCGGCGTCTTCCGCTGCACCGAGGGCCTGCAGGCCCGGTACGGCAAGCACCGCGTGTTCGATTCGCCGATCGCCGAAGGCGGCATCGTCGGCACCGCCATCGGCATGGCCGCCTACGGCCTGCGCCCGGTGGTGGAAGTGCAGTTCGCCGACTACTTCTACCCCGCCTCCGACCAGATCGTCTCCGAGGCGGCACGGCTGCGCTACCGCTCGGCGGGCGACTTCACCGCGCCGCTGGTCATCCGCATGCCGTGCGGCGGCGGCATCTACGGCGGGCAGACGCACAGCCAGAGCCCGGAGGCCCTGTTCACGCACGTGTGCGGCCTGCGCACGGTGATGCCCAGCAACCCGTACGACGCCAAGGGGCTGCTCATCGCCGCCATCGAGTGCGACGACCCGGTCATCTTCCTCGAGCCCAAGCGCCTGTACAACGGGCCTTTCGACGGCCACCACGACAAGCCGGTGGTGGCCTGGTCCGCGCACCCGAAGAGCGAAGTGCCCGAAGGCCACTACACGGTGCCGCTGGACACGGCGGCGGTGGTGCGCCGGGGCGACGACCTGACCGTCGTCACCTACGGCACGATGGTCTTCGTCGCCGAGGCGGCCGCGGCCGAAACCGGCATCGACGCCGAGATCATCGACCTGCGCAGCCTGTGGCCGCTGGACCTCGCGACGATCGTCGCCTCGGTGAGGAAGACCGGCCGCTGCGTGGTGCTGCACGAAGCCACGCGCACCAGCGGCTTCGGCGCCGAACTGACCGCGCTCGTGCAGGAACACTGCTTCTGGCACCTCGAAGCGCCGATCGAGCGCGTCACCGGCTGGGACACGCCTTACCCGCACGCGCTGGAGTGGGCCTACTTCCCCGGGCCGCTGCGCGTGGGGCAGGCTTACCGCAAGGTGATGGGGATGGCATGAGCACCGCGAACGTCCACACCGTGCGCATGCCCGACATCGGCGAAGGCATCGCCGAGGTCGAACTGGTCGAATGGCGCGTCAAGCCCGGCGACGCGGTCGCCGAGGACCAGGTGCTGTGCGACGTGATGACCGACAAGGCCGCGGTCGAGATCCCCTCGCCGGTAGCCGGGCGGGTGCTCGAACTCGGCGGCGAGGTCGGCAAGATGATGGCGGTGGGGTCGATGCTCATCCGCATCGAGCTGGAAGGCGCGGCCAAGGCAGCGGCGCCGGCTCAGGCGGCGCCACTGGCGGCCATGGCGGCAGCGCCGACACCGCCCGCGCCACCGGCGCCGGCGCCAGCGCCGGCGTCATCGCCAGCGCCGGCGTCATCGCCAGCGCCCACCCGCGCGCCGGCGCCAGCAGCGGCGGTTGCCCGCACGCTCGCCGCGCCCGCCGTGCGCGAACGCGCGCGCTCGCTCGGCATCGAGCTGGCCGCCGTGCGCGGCAGCGGCCCCGAAGGCCGCGTGCTGCACGCCGATCTCGATGCGCTCGCGGCCCGCCCCGGCGCCGCCGCCAGCGGCGGCGACAGCGCCCGCCTTGCCGCTGGCGCCACCGCCGCCACGCGCGAGATCAAGGTCATCGGCCTGCGCCGCCAGATCGCGCAGAAGATGCAGCTCGCCAAGCGCCACATCCCGCACTTCACTTACGTCGAGGAAGTGGACGTGACCGAGATGACGTCGCTGCGCGACGAGCTGAACCGCCAGCACGCCGCCGCGCGCGGCGAGCTCTCGCCGCTGGCCTTCGTCATCCGCGCCGTCGTGCGCGCCGTGGCCGCCTTCCCGCAGGTCAACGCCCGCTTCGACGACGAAGCCGGCGTGCTGACGCTGCACGACGCGGTGCACCTGGGCGTGGCGACGCAGACCGACGGCGGCCTGATGGTGCCGGTGCTGCGCCAGGCGCAGACGCTGGACCTGTGGGCCTGCAGCGCCGCCATCGCGAAGCTCGCTGCCACGGCGCGCGCCGGCCGGGCCACGCGCGAAGAGCTCACCGGCTCGACGCTCACCGTCACCAGCCTCGGCAAGCTCGGCGGCATCGTCACCACGCCGGTGATCAACCACCCCGAGGTCGCCATCGTCGGCGTCAACCGCATCGTCGCGCGGCCGGTGGTGCTGCCGGGCGGCAGCACGGTGCGGGTGCGGCAGATGATGAACCTGTCGTCGTCGTTCGACCACCGCGTCGTCGACGGTGCCGTCGCCGCGGCGTACATCCAGCGCGTACGCAGCCTGCTGGAGCACCCGGCGCTGCTGTTCGTCGCATGACCCGGCGTGGGCCGGGCGTCGTCGTGTCGGCGCCCCGCTGCCGCAGCCGCCCGGTCCGCTACTGGAACTCGGCCGAGCTGGCGAACTGCACCCAGTCGGCGATGCAGTAGCCGTCGCTGCTGGCGCAGCGCGACGGGCCGTACTCCTCCAGCGTGATGACCATGCAGTACGAGCCGCGCGGCGGCGACGTGGCGGCCAGCGTCGTCGCCGGGACGTCGGAGCGCTGGCCGTTGCGCAGCTGGTTCGTGCCGCCGGTGAACGTGAGCGCCGAGCGCGCGACGATGTGGCCGCTGAGCGTGCCGCCGGTGTAGCTGCCGGTCGAAGCCCACAGCGTGACGCGCAGGCTGCCGCTCAACGCCGACGCCGACTGCGCCGGGTCGGAGAAGCCGACCTCGCCGGGGTCGAACGTCACCGTGCCCGTGGTTCCCGGCGTGCGCGAGAGGCCCGCGTAGCTGCCGCTGCCGAAGACGTCGACGCCGCCGTGCGCGGGCCCGTTGGTGGCGCCGCAGGTGCGCGGCGCCACTGCGGGCAGCGCGTTGCCGCCACCGTCGTCGCCGCCGCCGCCGCAGCCGGCCACCGCCGCGGCCATCGCGCAGGCCGCCGCGGCGAGCGCGGGCCGCCAGCGGGCATCCGTCCTGGCAGCCCGCACCGGCCGCACCGGCCGCGCCCCCGAGACGCCTTCCCGCGCCACCCCGGCGCGCCCGGCCGCCACGCCCGCATCCCCGCCAAAACGCCGCTGGTTCATCTTCGCCTCCTCGCTTCCTTCGCCGCCCCGGACGTCCGCCCCCGGCCGCCCTGTCGCGCACCTTGACCGGCTACCGTTAGGCAAGCGCTAGCGGCGGGCATCGAACGCGCCGGGCCACCGCCGGGTGCGGGCGTTCGGCAAAACGCCGGGCGGCGCCGGCAAGCCTTCGGCTACGCTTCGCGCCGCCGCAACCGCAGGAGACCGGATGTTTCGCCAGCGCTACCTCGACCACGCCGAACTCGGCGCGCAGCTCGCCGCCTGGGCCGAGGCCCACCCCGGGCTCGCGCATGTCAGCACCATCGGCCGTAGCGCCGAGGGCCGCGAGATCTGGCTGCTGACGATCGGCCGCAACCCGCGCGAGGAGCGCCCCGCCGTCTGGGTCGACGGCAACATGCACGCATCCGAGGTCTGCGGCTCGAGCGTCGCGCTGGCCATCGCCGAGGACCTGCTCGCCATCCATGCCGGTGGCAGCGACGCCGGCGGCAAGCCGCTGCCGGCGGCGATGTGCGAGGCGCTGCGCGACACGCTCTTCTACGTCGTGCCGCGCATCTCGCCCGACGGCGCCGAGGTGGTGCTCAAGAGCGGGCGCTACGTGCGCTCCAGCCCCGTCAACGACCGCGCCAACAAGGGTCATGCGTACTGGGAGGCGGCCGATCTCGACGGCGACGGCCTGGCGCTGACGATGCGCCAGCGCGACCCCGAAGGCGAGCTCGTCGAGCTGCGCGACCAGGACGGGCCCGACGGCGCCGTGCTGCAGCCACCGGTGATGGTGGCACGCACCCCCGAGGACGAAGGCCCCTTCTACAAGCTGTACCCCGAGGGCCGCATCGTCAACTTCGACGGCCGCACGATCCCGGCGCCGTTCTTCCTCTCCGACAACCTGAACGACTTCAACCGCAACTTCCCCTACGACTGGGCGCCCGACCCGAAGCAGGTGGGCGCCGGCCACTACCCGGGCAGCGCGCCGGAGACGCGCGCCGTGCTCGACTTCGCCACCACGCACCCGAACATCATGGTGTGGCTGAACCTGCACACCTTCGGCGGCGTGCTGATCCGCCCGCTCGGCGACCAGCCGGACTCGAAGATGAACCCGGGCGACCTCGCCATCTTCGAGCAGGTGGAAGCGTGGATGAGCGAGCACGCCGGCTACCCCACGGTGAGCGGCTACCACGAGTTCCTCTACGAGCCCGACAAGCCGCTGCACGGCGACATGGGCGACTTCGCCTATCACCACCGCGGCGCGCTGGCCTACGTGGTGGAGCTGTGGGACCTGTTCGCGCAGATCGGCATCGAGCGCAGGAAGCCCTTCGTCGACCACTACGTGAAGTTCGCGCGCAAGGACATGCGGGCGCTGGCCGCGTTCGACCGCGAGCACAACGCCGGCCGCATCTTCAAAACCTGGAAGACGCTGGAGCACCCGCAGCTCGGCACCGTGGAAGTGGCCGGCTTCGACCCGCGCGTGGGCATCTGGAACCCGCCGCTCGAACGCATCGACGCCACCTGCAAGGCGCAAAGCGCCGCCTTCCTGCGCGTGGCCTCGCTGGTGCCGCGCGTCGGTGTGGAGGTCGTCAAGCGCGAGCGCGCCGCCGCCGCGGGCACCACCCAGCGCATCGAGCTGCGCATCGTCAACCGCGGCTACCTCGGCACCTGCGGCCTGCCCTCGGCCAAGGAACTGCCGCACGCCGAGCCGCTGCGGCTGACCGTGGCTTGCGAAGGCGGCGCCAGGCTGCTGGCGCCGGCCGGGGCCGTGGTGGAACTCGGCCACCTCGAAGGCTGGGGCGCGGGTCTGTACGGCGGCCCGAGCGTCTTCGCGCCGTGGACGCGCGGCAACGCCCACGAGCGCTTCGTGACGCTCGTGGCCGAGGGCGCCGGCAAGCTCGTCGTGAAGGTGGGAAGCTGCCGCGTCGGCGAACGCCGGCTCGAGATTGCACTGGACTGAAGATCTCGCGCCGATCGCGCCGCGGCATCACACTTCGGCCCCGCGCGGCACGGCGGTCCGGCGCGCGCTGCGACCAACACGGGGGAACGCGATGCTGCTCGAAGGCTCCTGCCACTGTCAGGCCGTGCGCTTTTCGCTCCAGTCGCACGAGCCGGTGCCGTTCATGCGCTGCTACTGCTCGATCTGCCGCAAGACGGCCGGCAGCGGCGGCTTCGCCATCAACCTGGGCGGCGAGTTCAGGTCGCTGAAGGTCAAGGGGCGCAAGAACATCGGCGTCTACCGCGCCCGGCTCGGCGGCGGCGAAGGCCAGCGGGCCCGGCGCAGCCCGGCCGAGCGCAGCTTCTGCACGCGGTGCGGCAGCCCGCTGTGGGTGTGGGACCCGCGCTGGCCCGACCTCGTGCACCCGCACGCCGGCGCCATCGACACGCCCCTGCCCGAGCCGCCGGCGGCCGCGCACATCCTGCTCGGATCGAAGGCGAACTGGGTACCCGTCCAGCGCGTTGGCCGCGGCGACAAGCGCTTCGAGGTCTATCCGGACTTCTCGCTGGCGCAGTGGCACGCCCGGCACGGGCAGGCCCGGTAGCGGCGGCGCCCTCGTCGCACTTCCTCGCCGGCGGCAGCGGCTGCGCCGCCTCGGGCGTAACCCGGATCCGCGCCGCGCCGAAGCGGCCATACTCGCGCCCTTGGGATGGCGGAGCCTCCCGCGACCGCGCGGCCACCCTCGGGTGCATGGCGCGGCGACGGGCCGGCCCAGTTGCCAGAGGAAGCATCCGATGCCCCCCACCGAGCGCCGCGTGGACGCCTACATCGCCGCCGCGCAGCCTTTCGCCCAGCCCATCCTCGCCCGCCTGCGCGAAGACGTGCACGCGGCCTGCCCCGAGGCCGCCGAGGCCATCAAGTGGAGCATGCCGTTCTTCGTCTACGGCGGCCGCAACCTCGCGCACATGGCCGCGTTCAGGGCCCATTGCGCCTTCGGCTTCGAGCTCGGCCGCGCCGTCGTCGACCTCGGCCGCGAGGCACAGGCGATGGGCCAGTTCGGCCGCATCACGAAGCTCGACGACCTGCCTTCGCGCGCCGAGTTGCGCCGCCTGGTGCGCAAGGCCGCGGCGTTGATCGACGCCGGCCAGCGGGCGCCGCGCGCGCCGAAGTCGGGCAGCGGTGAATCGACGCCGCCGGCGGCCAAACGTGCCGTGCACGTGCCGCCGCTGCCGGCTGCCTTCGCCGAGGCGCTGGCGCACGACGCCGGCGCGCGCCGCGTCTTCGATGCACTGGCGCCCAGCCACCGGCGCGACTACGTGGAGTGGATCGCCGAGGCCAAGCGCGACCAGACGCGGGCGCGCCGCGTGGCGCAGGCGCTGGCCTGGCTGGCCGAAGGCAAGCGGCGCAACGGGCAGTACGAGCGCGCCCGCGCCGCGGCCTGACAAGGGGGGTGGGCGCGACGTCCGGCGCGGCGGCCGGACGGCACGCGCCGGCCTCAGCGCTTCAGGTCGACGACCACCTCCCCCGAGACCGGGTCGGTGAGGCCCAGGCCGCCGCCCAGGTCTTCGAGGTCGGCGCGGAACGTGTCCAGCATCGCGATCATCTTCGGCCGCGCCGCGACGAGGCTGTCGAACGAGTCCCACTCGCCGATCATGCAGAACGTGCGCTCGCCGGTCTTCACCAGCGAGCCGCGCACGAAGCCACGGAAGGCGGCATCGGCGCGCTTGTGTGCATCGATGAAGGCTTGCTCGCGCCCGGGCTTGACGCGAAAGCGTACGGCATTGAAGGCGGTCATGGTTGTCCACTCCTTGCGGTTGGAGGAAGCGGCGCTGGAGCGCCGCTGCGGGTGACCGGCGCCGTGGAAGGCGGCGCCGCGGGTGGGCCGGCGCCGCCTGTGGGGCCGGCGCTGTCCGATGTGGTCGGCGCCGGGGGGCGCGAGCTTACGCCGCCTGCCCGGCGCCGGGTGCATGCCCCCTGGAGCGCATCGACCGCGCCGCGACAAAGGCGCGCACCGGCCCCGGCTTGCGCGCCCTTAGTGCCAGCGAGCCGTAGACGCGCGCGTCCCTCAGCCGATCACTTCCGGCCAGCTCGTGTGGAAGAACTCCCCGGCCGGCTTGTCGACCCGCTCGTAAGTGTGCGCGCCGAAGAAATCGCGCTGTGCCTGCAGCAGGTTGGCCGGCAGGCGCGCGCTGCGGTAGGCGTCGTAGTAGGCGAGCGAGGCGCTCATCGCCGGCACCGGCACGCCGGCCGTCACCGCCAGCGCCACCACCTCGCGCCACGCGCCTTGCGCGCGGTTGAGCACGGCCTCGAAGAACGGCGCCAGCATCAGGTTGGCCGGCGCGCCCGCCTCGCCGCGCGGGCCATAGGCGTCGGCGATGTGGCCGAGGAAGCGGGCGCGGATGATGCACCCGCCGCGCCAGATGCGCGCGATGCCGCCGAGGTCGAGGTTCCAGCCCTTCTTCGCGCTCATCGTGCGCATCAGGTCCAGGCCCTGCGCGTAGCTGACGATCTTGCTCGCGTACAGCGCCTCGTGCAGCCTGGGCACGAGCTCGGCCGGCGCCAGCGCGATGCGCGCCGCGGGTCCCGAAGGGCCGTGCAGCCGCGCGCTCGCCGCCACCCGCGCCGCCTTCATCGAACTCAGCACGCGCGCCTCGACGGCGGCGTTGATCGTGCTCACCACCACGGCGTTGTCGGCGGCGCTGGCCAGCGTCCACTGCCCGGTGCCCTTCTGGCCGGCCTTGTCGACGATGAGGTCGACGACCGGCTTTCCGGTTTCCTCGTCGCGCTGGGCCAGGATGCGGGCGGTGATCTCGACGAGGTAGCTCTGCAACTCGCCTTCGTTCCAGCGCGCGAACACCTCGGCCATCGCGCCGGTATCCATGCCGGCGGCGCGCATCAGCGCGTAGGCCTCGCAGATGAGCTGCATGTCGCCGTACTCGATGCCGTTGTGCACCATCTTCACGTAGTGCCCCGCGCCGCCTTCGCCGATGTGCATCACGCACGGCTCGCCGGGCGCCGGGCCCACGCGCGCGGCGATGCTCTCGAAGATCGGCCGCAGCACTTCCCACGTGCTCACCGGGCCGCCGGGCATGATCGAAGGCCCCTTGCGCGCGCCTTCTTCGCCGCCGGAGACGCCGGCGCCGACGAAGCGCAGGCCGCGCGCCCCCAGCACCGCGTCGCGCCGCTCGGTGTCGGCGAAGTGGCTGTTGCCGCCGTCGATGACGATGTCGCCGGGCTCGAGCAAGGGCACCAGCTGCTCGAGCACCGCGTCCACCGCGGCACCGGCCTTCACCATCAGCATCACCGTGCGTGGCCGCGCCAGGGTGGCCACGAACTCGGGCAGCGTCTTCGCCGCCGTGAGCCGCTTGCCCGGGTGCGCGGCGACGAAGCCCGCGGTGACATCGCCGCTGCGGTTGTAGACGCTCACCGCGAAGCCGCGGCTCTCGACGTTGAGCACGAGGTTCTGGCCCATCACGGCCAGGCCGATCAGGCCGAAGGGGTTCAGTGCTGGCATGTGCGTTGGCAGGCGGCGAGCCCGACGTGAGCGCCGTGGCGGGAAGGCGACGAGGAACGGCATGGTGCCCGACAATGGCCGCGCCCCGCCCTGCCATCTTCCCCACCCGCGCTCGCGGCCCGCGCCGGTGCTGCGCCCCTTCCCGGCATTCGGGTTTCGCGCGCCCTGCTTGCCGCCCGCGCTGCGCCGGCCGGCGCGGCGGCGCCCTCTTCCGCTCTTCCGCTCTCCCCTTCTTCCCCGCTCCTCCTTCCCCGGCATGGCCAAGCTGTACTTCCGCTTCGCGGCGATGAACGCCGGCAAGAGCACCGCGCTCCTGCAGGCCGCGCACAACTACGAGGAGCGCGGCATGAGGGTGGCGCTCTTCACCGCCGCGCACGACGAGCGCAGCGGCCGCGGCGTCATCGGCTCGCGGCTGGGCCTTTCGCGCGGCGCCGCCACCTTCGGCCCCGAAACCCGCTTCGAGCGCGCCGCGCTGCCGGCCGACATCGCCTGCCTGCTGATCGACGAAGCGCAGTTCCTCACCCCCGAGCAGGTGGGGCAGCTGCACCGCATGGCGCACGTGGACGGCCTGCCGGTGCTCTGCTATGGCCTCCGAGGCGACTTCCGCGGCGAGGCCTTCCCCGGCTCGGCCAGGCTGCTGACGCTGGCCGACGAACTGGAGGAGATGAAGACCATCTGCGCCTGCGGCCGCAAGGCGAGCATGAACATGCGCATCGACGAGCAGGGCCGGCGCGTGCTGCACGGCGAGCAGGTGCTGATCGGCGGCAACGACCGCTACCGGGCCGTGTGCCCTTCGTGCTTCTATGCCGACGATGGCGTCGATCCGGCCCGCGCGCCGGGGTTGTTCGGCTGAACTGCGGCTGAACTGCGGCTGAGCTGCGGCTGAATCTCGGCTCGACGAGCGATGTTCAGGCGCGCCTTGCGGCGCTAGCATCGCCGCGTGAACCGCCTCGCCGCCCTCGCTGCCGCGTTCGTGCTGCTCCTGCTTGCGCCCTTGCAGGCACGCAGCGCCGACTGCCCCGACCGCTATCGCATCGCCTTCGCCGACGGCGCCCGCTCGTGCCTCACCGACCATGCGCTGGCCAACGACGACGTGGTGGGGCAGTTCGGCGCCGACCTGCGCCGCGTCGTGCCATCGAACGGCTACTACTCGGTGGCGGCGACGCCTTCGCTGCCGCAGTGCAAGCGCTCGGTGGGCGTCGGCGTGCTGCTGGGCGCCGTCACCGCCACCGGCCTGGCCGGCGACTCCTCGCAGCGCAGCGACAAGGCGCTCACCGACTGCCGCCTGCGCAACCGCGGCGCCAGCGCCGATTGCCAGTGCCGGCTGGTGCTGGTGGACGGCCGCTCGCCGCTGACGGCGGCGCAGTTCGCCGCCTATGCCGAACGGCCCGCAGCGCTGGCTGCCGCCGCCACGGCGGCGGCAACGCCTGCGCCCGGCACGGCCGCCGCCACCCCGCCGCCGGCCCCGCCCGCTGCGAGGCAACCCACGGCGACCACGGCGCGCGACGCGGCGGCACCCGCTTCGCCCTCGCCCCCCGCGGCCACCGCCGCCGGCGCCCGCCCCGATGCCACCGCCACCGAGCTGGCCGAGTTGCGCGCGCAGCTCGATTCGCTGCGCGACCAGGTGGCGCGCACGCGGCCGGCCGCGGGCAGCACCGACACGGCGCCGGCCAAACCCCGGCGCGCGCGCGCGCTCGTCATCGGCAACGGCCGCTACACGCAGCTCGGCGCGCTGCCCAACCCGCCGCGCGACGCCCAGGCCATCGCCGCCAAGCTGCGCGGCTACGGCATCGAGGTCGACCTGTACCAGGACGTCGATCGTTCGGCCCTCGTGCGCGCGCTCACCGAGTTCCAGAAGCGCGCCACCGGCTACGACGTCAACCTCTTCTTCTACGCCGGCCACGGGCTGCAGGTGGGCGGCATCAACTACATCGTGCCGGTGGACATGACCAGCGACGCCGCCAGCGTGGGCACGGTGAAGCTGAACACGGTGTCGCTGGACGACGCGCTGGACTACCTGCCCGCCGGCACGCGCGTGGTGTTCCTCGACGCCTGCCGCGACAACCCGCTGTCGCGCTCGCTGCGCAGCACGCGCAGCGGCGCCGGCACCGGGCTGGCACCGGTGTCCACGGTCAGCGGCACGCTGCTGTCGTACGCCACCCGCGACGGTTCCACCGCCGAGGACGGCAGCGGCCGCAACAGCCCCTACACCACCGCGCTGCTGCAGCACCTGGACGCGCCCGAAGACATCGCCCTCGTGCTGCGCCGCGTGCGCCAGGCGGTGCTCGCCGCCACCGGGCAACGGCAGGAGCCTTGGGAATACGGCTCGCTGGTGGGCGACCAGCTCGTGGTGTCGCGGCTGGCGCGGTAGGAAAGCGGCGGCGCGGCGGCCGGCCCGGGCTCGGGGCCCGGCCGACCGATCTACAGGATCCCCAGCCGGCGGAACACATCGGCGAGCTTCTCGCCGCGTTCCAGCGCCGCGCGCGTATCGGTCTCGCCGCTCACCTTCGCCAGCGCCTGCCGCACGACCTCGGCCTCCACGTCCTGCGCAATGACGACGACGCCGTCGACATCGCCGAACACGAGGTCGCCCGGGCGAACGGTGACGCCGGCGCATTGCACCGTCACGTCGCGCTCGACCATGCGTGCGCGGCCCTTGGTGTCCAGCGGGCCGATGCCGCCGGCGAAGACCGGAAAGCGCATCTGGCGGATCTGCCGCACGTCGCGCACCAGGCCGTCGGTGACGCAGCCGGCGGCGCCGCGCGCGCGGCTGGCCGTGGACAGCAGTTCGCCCCACGGCGCGATGCGCTCGCTGGGGCCGTCGCAGGCGAGCACGACCACCTCGCCGGGCCGCAGGTCGTCGACGAGCGCGATCTCCACCTCGTAGGGGTTCTCGCCCGCGGCCGGCGGCGCATACACCGGCATGTACAAGCCGGTGCGCGCGCGGCCGACGAGCACCAGCGTGTCGTCCAGGGGCCGCATGAACGGCTTCATCGCCTGCTGCGCAAGGCCGAGGCTGTCCAGCGTGTCGGACAGCACCGCGGCATTCAGCGGCAGCAGGGCTTTCGGGTCGATGGGCATCGCGCGGCCCTTCCTTCCGGCATCAGTTCGATCGGACGCTGCGCGCCGAGGGCGCGCGACGAAACCTACATCGACAGCGAGCCCTCGCGGAACTCGGTCTTGTCGAGCCACACGTTCACGAGCACCGGCTTGCCCTGGCGTGCCAGCTCGCGGGCGCGGCGCAGCACCGCGCGCACTTCATAGCCGCGCTGCAAGAGCAGCCCCTCGGCGCCGAAGCCGGCCGCCACCTGGTGATAGTCGGAGCGCGCCAGCACGGTGGCCACGTCGTCGCCGAGCATCTTCACCTGCTCGCGCGCGATCTGCGTCCAGCCGGCGTCGTTGCCGACCACGGCGATGACCGGGATGCCCTGGCGCACGAAACTGTCGAACTCCGCCAGGCTCCAGCCGCAGGCACCGTCGCCGAAGACGACCCACACCTCGCGCGGCTCGCCCCCGCCCTCGCCGGGGCCCTGGGCGCCGGCCTGACCGTGCCGCGCCAGCGCCGCGCCCAACGCGAAGCCGGCGCCCACGCCCAGGGTGCCGAACGCGCCGGGGTCGAGCCAGCCGAGCGGTGCCCGCGGCCGCAGCACGTAGCTGGCGGTGCCGACGAAGTCGCCGCCGTCGGCGACGAACACGGCGTCGTCGCCGGCCTCGGCATCGAGCGCGCGGAACAAGGCGAGCGGGTTCACGTACTCGCCGGGCACGGCCGCCTGCTGGTCGATCTCGGCTTCGCGCTGCTGGTCGCGCGCGCGCAAGGCCGCCGTCCACTGCGAGCGGCGCCCGGCCGCGGCGGACAGCGCCGGCACGTCGGCCAAGGCGCGGATGAACTGGCCGGCGTCGCCGATCGCCGCGACATCGGGGCGGCGGTTCAGCCGCGCATCCTTGGCGCTGCGGTTGGCGGCGATCAGCCTGGCGCTGCGGCGCACGTGGCGGCCGTAGTCGAGCCGGAAGTCGCAGGGCACGCCGGCCAGCAGCACGCAATCGGCCTCGCGCAGCGCCTGGCGGCGCGCGTGGCGCATCTGCAGCGGGTGGTCGCGCCCGAGCAGGCCGCGCGCCATGCCCGACAGGTACACCGGCACGTTCAGGCGCCCCACCGCTTCGGCCAGCCGGTGCACCTGCTCGGCCTGCACCACCGCCTGGCTGCCGATGACGAAAAGCGGTTGGCGCGCCTGTTCGAGCATCGCCGCGGCGCGCCGCAGCGCGCTGTCGCTGGCGCGCGGCACGGCCACGCCGCCCGGCGGCGGCGCAGCCGCCGGCGCCTGGCTGCTGCCGGCGAACATCCGCTCGGCGTGGCGGTTCAGGTACCAGCGCAGCGCCCGGTCGGCCAGCGCCGTGCCCTTGCCGGCAGCCTCGGCGTACCACTTGCGGATCTCGGCTTCGGGGTACAGCAGGTCCACCGGGCACTCGATGAACACCGGCCCCGGCACGCCCGCCATCGCCACCTCGAACGCCGCGGCCACCGCGGGGCCGAGCTCGCGCACGCGGCGCATCTTCAGGAAGCGCTTGACGTGCGGCGCCACCAGCGGCCGCTGGTCGATGTCCTGCAGCGCGCCGCGGCCTTGCAGCGCGGTGGGCGCGGCGCCGCCGATCAGCACCACCGGCGACTGCGCCAGCTGCGCGTTCTTCAGCGCCGTGATGGTGTTGGTGATGCCGGGCCCCGCGGTGACCGCGGCCACGCCGGGGCGGCCGGTGAGGCGCGCCGTGGCGTCGGCGGCGAAGACGGCGGTGACCTCGTCGCGCACGTCGACGATGCGGATGCCGCGTGCCTTGGAGGCAGCGAGGATCGGCGAGATGTGCCCGCCGCACAGCGTGAAGATGCGCTGCACGCCCTGGGCCTGCAGCGCCTCGGCGATGCGGTCACCGCCGTGGCGGGGGGCGAGTTGCACGGGGCTGCGTTCCATCGGGTGCCGGGGGAACCCGCTTCAGGCCCACAGCACCGGCTTCCGCGCCGCGTACCAGCCTTCGACGCTCGGGGCCACGTTGGCTTCGATGCGGCTCCTCTTGATCTTCATCGTCGGCGTCAGCGTGCCCGACTCGATCGTCCACGCCTCGCGCGCCAGCACCAGCATGGCGAGCTGCTCGTAGTCGGCCACTTCGCCGTTGACGCGCTCGAGCAGCGCTGCCATTTCGCCTTCGAACTGCTCGCGCGCGGCGGGGTCGGCCAGGCGCGGGCGCATCTCCTCGGCCGGCACCACCAGCGCGTAGGCCGCGCTCATGCCGACCCCCGAGACCATGCACGACTCGACCAGCGGGTGCGCGAGCAGCCGGTTCTCGATCGGCGCGGGCGCGACGTACTTGCCCTTGGCGGTCTTGAACAGTTCCTTGGCGCGGCCGGTGATCTTCAGCAGGCCGTTCGGCCGCCGCTCGCCGAGGTCGCCGGTGCGGAAGAAGCCGTCCTCGGTGAACGACGCAGCGGTGAGTTCGGGCTGCTTGTAGTAGCCGCTGAACTGGCCGGGCGACTTGATCAGCACTTCGCCTTCGTCGCTGAGCTTGACCTCCACGCCCTTCATCGGCACGCCCACCCAGCCCGGTTCGGCGGCGCCCGGCACTTCCAGCAGCGACGTGTGCGAGACCGAGTTGTCCTCGGTCATGCCGTAGCCCTCGCCGAGCTTGAGGCCCAGGCGCAGGTACCACTTGATCAGCTCCGGCGGCAGCGGCGCCGAGCCGCTGCCGGCGTAGATCACCGCGTCCAGACCGAGCCCCGCGAGCACCTTCTTGGCAACGATGCGGCCGAGGATCGGGATCTTCAACAGCCGCTCGAGCTTGGCCGGCGGCATCTTCGAGAACACGCCCTGCTGGAACTTCAGCCATAGCCGCGGCACCGAGATGAACAGCGTCGGCCGCGCCCGCTTCACGTCCTCGACGAACGAGGCCAGCGTGTCGGCGAAGAACATCTGCGTCGTCCCTTCGACGAGCGTGGCGCCTTCGATCCACGTGCGCTCGAAGCTGTGCGCCAGCGGCAGGTACGAGATGACGCGCCGCTCGGCGTTGGCGCCGACACGCTGGCGCGCGAAATCGGCAGCGGCCGCCGCCGCCCACGAGAAGGCGCCGAAGGTGTTCATCACGCCCTTGGGCGTGCCGGTGGACCCCGAGGTGTAGATCAGCATCGCCAGTTCATCGGCGCCGCGCGTGATGCGCCCGGCCAGCGGCGCGGTGCGCGCGACGATGGCGTCCCAGCCCTCGAAGTCGCGCTTCGCCTCGGCCGGCGCCAGCGGGAAGGCGATGCACGGCATGCCCTTCGGCACGCCCGGCTGCTGCGCGGGCCAGGTGTCGAGCTTGCCGACGAACAGCGCGCTCGACTCGCTGTGCCCGAGCACGTACTGGATGGTCTCCGCGGTCTCGGTGGGGAAGATCGCCACCGTCGTGTAGCCGCCGAGCCAGATGGCCAGCTCGGCCATGATGAAGTGGGCGCAGTTCTTCGACAGGATGGCCACGCGGGCGCCGCGCGGCAGGCCCAGCGACTGCAGATGCGCAGCCATGCGGCGCGCTTCGCCGACCACCTGGCCCCAGGTGTAGTCGACGACGTTGCCGCCGCCGGTGGGCTGGGTGAAGAAGACCTGGCCGGCGCGGTTCGCTTCGTGGTCGAGCACGTGGTCGAGGATGAGGCGGCTCATGGTGGTGGGTTCCCTCGTCGTTTGGCGTTGTCGTCGTTGCTTGCGTTGTCTTCTTCTGCGGGCCCGCGGCGTCTGCCCCGCGGTGCCCCGCGGTGCCCCGGGGCGCACCAGGCTGCGGGCGTCAGCGGGCGTCAGCGGGCGTCAGCGGGCATTGTCGCCCGCCGGGCCGCATAGGTGGCCAGTGCCGACAGCGCCGCGCAGGCGGCGATCACCGGCGCATAGCTGCCGCTGGCGTCGAACACGCGCCCGGCCAGCCACGGCCCGGCGAGGTTGCCCAGCGCCGCGCCGCTGTACAGCGTGCCGATGATCGAGCTCACCGCACGGGCGCCGAAAAAGTCCATGCACAGTGCGGGCATCAGCGAGACGCTGCCGCCGTAGCTCAGGCCCATCCACAGCGCGAACACGGCCAGCGTCGCGTAGCCCGGCGCCACCAGCCACAGCAGCATCGAAGCGCCCAGCGATGCCATCACCGCCACCAGCGCCGGACCGCGGCCGAGATGGTCGGCGAGCCAGCCGACGCCGAAGCGGCCACAGAGGCTGCCGATGCCGATGAGGCCCACGAGGCCGACCGCCTGCGCCTCGGCGATGCCGAGGTCGCGCGCCGAAGCCGACAGGTGCGCGAACGGCACGAACATGCTCGGCGCGCCCGCCAGGCACATCACGTACAGCCAGCGGAAGCGCGCGCTCGCCAGCGCCGGGCCGAGCGGCACGCCCGGCACCACCGCGCCAGCCACGCGGCGCGCGGTGGGCGCCGGCCGCAACAGCAGCGTCGAAGCGAGCCCGACCGCGGCGACGAACGCCGCCAGCGCGAGCATCGCACCGCGCCAGTGCCACTGGGCGATCGCCGCCGTGGCGGCCAGCGGCACCAGCAGCGTGCCGGCGCCGATGCCGGCGCTGGCGATGCCGGCGGCCAGCCCGCGCCGGCGCGTGAACCACGGCTGCACGCAGCCGATGGAGGGCGTGTAGACGAGCGCCACGCCCAGGCCCAGCACGACGCCGTAGGCGAGCGTCACCTGCGCCATCGAGCTGCTGCGGCTGCCGGCCACCAGCGCCGCGACGATGCACAGCATGCCGGCGCTCGTCACCCGGCGGGGCCCGAAGCGGTCGGCCAGCATGCCGCCGAAGGCGCCGAGCGCGAAATACACGAGCCCGGTGACGCCGAAGACGAGCGATACGTCCGCGCGCGCGGCGCCGAACTCGGCCGCGAACGACTCGAAGAACGCCGCGAACGAGTAGGCGATGCCGAAGATCACCGCCAGCGCGGCGAAGCAGGCCCACACCACCACCCAGCCGTAGCGCGGCTCGTCGCCGGCCGCGGGGACCGGTGCGGCGGCAGCGGCAGGCTCAGCCTCGGGCATGGGCCCGAGCGTAGCCTCAAACCGGCACGCCTCCGGCGGCGGGCAACCCTCTCGCTTCCCCTCTTGTTTCCGCTGTCGCCGACGCCTTGGCCGCCAGCGTCGGCGGCGGGCGCATGCCGTTGCCGCCGTTGCTGCCGTTGCCGCCGCTGCCTTCTTCGCAGTAGCCGCGCAGGCCGCCCACGTCGAGCAACGTCACGCCACCATATTCCACGCGCAGCAGACCCTCCCGCTCCAGCCGGTGCAGCGACTCGTTGGCGCGCTGGCGCGACACCGCGCTGAGCAGGCCGATCTCCTCCTGGCTCAACTGCACGTGGTTGCCGGCGCGCGGGTAGAGGTCGGGGTCGAGCAGGCTCGCCAGGCAACGCGCGACACGCGCGTCCGGGCCCAGCAGGCGGTCGAACTCCACCAGGCCGATGAACAGCGACAGCCGCGCGTTGATGTGCTGCAGCAAGAAGCGGTTGAACGTGATGTAGGTGGACACCAGCCGCTCGAACGTGTGCCGCGGCACGCAGGCCAGCCGCGAAGGCCGCACCGCGATGCCGTCGTAGCGCCAGTGGCTGCCCGCCTTCAGCAAGGTGCCCTCGCCGGCCCAGCCGCCGGTGGTGACGCCGGTGAACGTGGAGTGGCGGCCGTCGGCGCGCGACACCGACATCTTCAGCAGCCCCTCGATCACGCCGACCCACAGCCCTGCCGCGTCGCCCGAGCGCATCGCGTGGCCGCCCACCGGCACCTTGCGCTCGTGCGCCTCGCGCACCACGCGGTCCAGTTCCTCGGGCGGCAGCGTGGCGGCCCACAGGCTGCCGCGGATCATCGACTCGAGCGTCGGCGCCATGCGCGCCTCCCTCATCCGTGTGGTCGTGTCGCAGGAGCGGCAATTGCCATGCCCAGCGCCGCGCTGTCCGCGCGGGCGCCCTCGTCGAAGCGCTGTCAGGGTTGTCTTGCGCATGACAACTTCGCGGCCCGATTGCACCGAGCATCGCGCCGCATCAGCACACCGGCCTGCGCTGCGCGCATTCGCTGCCCGCTGTTCGCCGTCCTTCACTTCATCAAGGAGTCCGCGATGAGCACCGCCCGAACCGACCTGCCCATTGCCGCCGAGGATCCTCCAGCCGCGGGCTTCGCGGTGAAGCGCCGCACGCTGCTCGGCTCGGCGCTGGGCAGCGCCGCCGCCGCCGGGCTGACGTTGCCGCTGGCGACGCCGGCGCACGCGCTGCCGCTGCCGCTGACGCCGCCGGACTCGGTGGACAACTACGACGTCGCCGACTCGCTGGTGCAGTTCGGCGCGCCGACGATGCCGCTGGTGAAGCTCACGCTCGACGGCGACGGCGTCTACACGCTCGAGCTGCCGCGCCTGGAGCAAGGCACCGGCATCTCCACGGCGCTGGCGATGATGATCGCCGAGGAAGCGCACGTGGGTCTGGACAAGGTGCGCGTCGTCTCGGCCGATGCGTCGCCAGAGCTCATGTACAACCAGATCACCGGCGGCTCCTCGTCGGTGCGCTGCTTCGCGCCGGTGATCGGCGCGCTGGTCGCCAAGGCGCGGCTGGCCACCGGGCTGCCGCCCACCACCGGCACGCCGGGCGATCCTTCGCAGTTCCAGGTGATCGGCAAGCGCGTCACCAAGCTCGACGCGCGCGACATCGTCACCGGGCGCAAGAAGTTCACGATGGACCAGGCGGTGCCGGGCGCCAAGCCGACGATGCTGCGCATGCCCTCGCAGATCCGCGGCACGGTGGTGAGCGTCAACAACCTCGCCGTGGTGCAGGCGATGCCGGGCGTGCTCGCCGTCGTCGTCGTGCCGCCCGGGGGCACCGTGGTGCCGCGCCAGGTGGGCGTGGCGGTGATGGCCGAAACGTTCGGCCAGGCGTGGGACGCCTGCCGCGCGCTCGACATCACCTGGGGCGACGGCCCGAACAAGGGCCAGACCGACGCGACGCTGAAGCAGACGCTGAGCGCGGCGATCCCGCCGCTGCTGCCCGCCGGCCCGGGCCAGATCGCGATCGATGCCGAGTTCTCGTTCCCCGCCGCGACACACTGCCCGCTCGAAGTGGAGTGCGCCATCGCCGACGTGCGCGCCGGCTTGTTCGCCGAGATCTGGGCCGGGCTGCAGACGCCCATCGTCACGCAGCAGGCGATCGCCGCCGACCTCGGCCTGCTCGAAACGCAGGTGAAGGTGCACGTGGTTCCCAGCGGCGGCTCGTTCGGCCGCCGCCTGTTCTGGGACCCGGTGCAGATCGCCGCCTACGTCTCGCAGGCCACCGGCCGGCCCTGCAAGCTGATGTACCACCGCAGCGACGACATCCGCCACACGCGGCTGCGCCCGCCGCAGGTGCACAAGGTGCGCGCGACGCTGCTGCCGCCCACGCTGCTGCTGCCCGGCAACGTGGTCAGCTACCAGCAGAGCATCGGCATCGTGCGACTCGATGCGCGCCACGGCTACGGCGAGATCGGCACCGCGCTCGGCGGCTCGCTGCCGCCGGGCGCGCCGGCGCCGCTGGGCAACCTCGGCTACGAGGAGTTCTTCTTCAAGACGATGGTGGCGTCTCCGTACAACTTCGGCGTCAGCGCCAAGCTGCTGTTCCCGGTCGGGCTGGACTGGAACACGGTGTCGTTCCGCTCGGTGCACATCAACCCGGCGCGCACCGTCGAGGAGATCATGGTCGACGAGATGGCCGCGGCGCTGAACAAGGACCCGGTGGCCTTCCGCCTGGAGTTCCTGCGCCTGCCGCGCGCCCGCGCCGTGCTGCAGCGCTGCGCCGGCGCGGCGCAGTGGGGCAAGTCGATGCCGGCCGGCTTCGCGCAGGGCGTGGCGGTGCACATGGAATCGCGCTCGTTCAGCGCCTGCATCGTCGAGCTCGACGGGCGCGACCCCAACAACTGCAAGGTCACGCGCGCCACGCTCGTCATCGACGTCGGCCGCCCGATCAGCCCCTCGGGCATCGAGCAGCAGTGCCTGGGCGGCATCTCCGACGCCATCACCCTCGTCTTCAACGCCGGGCTGACGATCCAGGACGGGCTGCCGCTGGAAGGCAGCTACAACCAGTTCCGCTACACCAAGCAGCGCGACTTCCCGAAGGCGGTGGAGATCATCGTCATGCCCGATGTCGGCGACCCCGTGGCCGGCATGGGCGAGGTGGCGATGTCGGCGCCCTCGGGCGCGATGTGCAACGCCTACGCGCGCGCCACGGGCCGCAAGCCGCGCACCTTCCCGCTCAACGCCCGCGCCGCCTTCACGCCCACGCCCCCCGGACAGTTGCCGCCGCCGGCGGTGGCCGCCTGACGACAGAACCGCCAAGGAGCATCGACATGCCCAACTACAGCTTCACGGTCAACAACCAGGCGGTCGTCGTCGACGCGCCCGCCGACATGGCGCTCCTGTGGGTGCTGCGCGACAAGCTCGGCCTCACCGGCCCCAAGTACGGCTGCGGCGTCGACGCGTGCAAGGCCTGCACCTGCCTCGTCAACGGCCGCGCCCAGACGACCTGCTCGATCAAGGTCTCGCAGGTGCAGGGCAAGAGCGTGACGACGATCGAGGGCCTGGCCAACGGAGACCAGCTCCACCCGGTGCAGCAGGCCTGGCTCGACCTCGACGTGCCGCAATGCGGCTTCTGCCAGCCCGGCCAGATCATGGCCGCGGTGGACCTGCTCAAGCGCAAGAAGAACCCGAGCGACGCCGACATCGACGCCATCGAGAACATCTGCCGCTGCGGCACCTATCACCGCATCCGCGGGGCGATCAAGAAGGCGGCGGCGATGATGTGAGGTGCCGGAGAGTGGCGGGGCTTATATGCGGCGGTTCCTCGCTGGCGCTCGGAACTGCCCTGCGCTGATCGAACGCTTGGCCCACGCGCGGAAGACCGTTGCACTCGCTTCGCTCGTGCCAATCAGCTTGGCGCGAGTGTCCGCTTCGTTGCAGCCGGTCGGGGGCACCGCGGTAGTGCCGGTTGCAGGTCGATGCCGACTTCAGTCAAGGCCTGCCGCAAGTATCGCCGCGAGGTCTTGCCGCTGGCCCAGCAGTCGGGCCACGTCGAGGTGGTCCTGGCGCTCGAAGTACAGCCACACGACTGGGAAGCGCTCTACCCGCCACGCTCGCAGCGGCGGTGTCGCATCCGGGAAGCTCCAGCGCATCGATCCGATGCCCGGACTGCCTTCGATCACCGAGAGGGCTTGGAGCGCTTCGTCGACGAAGCGGTTCGCCAGAGCCTGGCCCGCCACTTCGGCGTAGTACCAGGCTTGGTCGGAGAGGTCTTCCTTGGCCCGAGGGCGAAGTCACGCGGGCTTCACCGGCCGAGGCTCGCGATGCGCGCCCGGATGGCGTCGATCTCGGCTTCGGTCAGGGGGCTCGCGGGTCCGGAGTCCAAGCCCTCCTGAACCAGCTCCCGCAGTCGCTGGCCGGCCTGCGCTTCACGGTCTCGCTTCACCAGGTCGCGCAGGTAGTCGGCCGCATCGGCGTAGGACCCTTGTCGCACCCTTTCGTCGACGAAGCTCAGCATTGGCTCGGGCAGTTCGACGCTGATGGTGTTGTTCATCGCGGCCTCCGGATCGCAGGTGACGGATCATCCGCCGCGGCCGGCATGCCTCACATGCTGCGCCGGTACTGCCCGCCCACCTCGAACAACGCCTTCGTGATCTGCCCCAGCGAGCAGCAGCGTACCGCGTCCATCAGCACCGCGAAGACGTTGCGGTTCTCGATCACCGCGCGCTGAAGACGTTCCAGCAGCAGCGGTGCCTCGGCGGCATGGCGGGCGTGGAAGTCGGCCAGGCGGGCGAGCTGGCTTTGCTTCTCTTCCTCGGTGCTGCGGGCGAGTTCGATGTGCTCGGGCACCGGGTCGCCGGCCGGGTTGCGGAAGGTGTTGACGCCGATGATCGGGTACTCGCCGGTGTGCTTGAGCATCTCGTAGTGCAGGCTCTCCTCCTGGATCTTGCCGCGCTGGTAGCCCGTTTCCATCGCGCCGAGCACGCCGCCGCGCTCGGCGATGCGCTCGAACTCGGCCAGCACCGCTTCCTCGACGAGCTCGGTCAGCTCGTCGATGACGAAGGCGCCCTGGTTCGGGTTCTCGTTCTTCGCCAGCCCCCACTCGCGGTTGATGACGAGCTGGATCGCCATCGCGCGGCGCACGCTTTCCTCGGTGGGCGTGGTGATCGCCTCGTCGTAGGCATTGGTGTGCAGGCTGTTGGCGTTGTCGTAGGTGGCGATCAGCGCCTGCAGCGTGGTGCGGATGTCGTTGAAGGCGATCTCCTGCGCGTGCAGTGAACGGCCGCTGGTCTGGCAGTGGTACTTCAGCTTCTGGCTGCGCTCGTTGGCACCGTAGCGGTCGCGCATCGCGGTGGCCCAGATGCGCCGCGCCACCCGCCCGAGCACCGTGTACTCGGGGTCCATGCCGTTGCTGAAGAAGAAGCTGAGGTTCGGCGCGAAGTCGTCGATGTGCATGCCGCGCGCCAGGTACGCCTCGACATACGTGAAGCCGTTGGAAAGCGTGAACGCGAGCTGGCTGATCGGGTTGGCACCGGCCTCGGCGATGTGGTAGCCGGAGATGCTCACCGAGTAGAAGTTGCGCACGTCGTGGTGCACGAAGTACTCGGCGATGTCGCCCATCACCTTCAGGCTGAACTCGGTGGAGAAGATGCAGGTGTTCTGGCCCTGGTCTTCCTTCAGGATGTCGGCCTGCACCGTGCCGCGCACGTTGGCCAGCGCCCAGGCGCGGATCTTGGCCGCTTCGTCGTCGGTGGGTTCGCGCTGGTTGTCGGCGCGGAACTTGTCCAGCTGCTGGTCGACGGCGGCGTTCATGAACATCGCCAGGATCGTCGGCGCCGGGCCGTTGATCGTCATGCTGACGCTGGTGTTCGGCGCGCACAGGTCGAAGCCCGAATAGAGCACCTTCAGGTCTTCGAGCGTGGCGATGCTGACGCCCGAATTGCCGACCTTGCCGTAGATGTCGGGCCTCAGGTCGGGGTCGTTGCCGTACAGCGTCACCGAGTCGAAGGCGGTGGAAAGGCGCTTGGCCGGCATGCCTTCGCTCACCAGCTTGAAGCGCCGGTTGGTGCGGAAGGCGTCGCCTTCGCCCGCGAACATGCGCGTGGGGTCCTCGTTCTCGCGCTTGAAGGCGAAGACGCCTGCGGTGTAGGGGAAGCTGCCCGGCACGTTCTCCAGCAGCAGCCACTTCAGGAGTTCGCCGTGGTCCTCGTAGCCGGGCAGCGCCACCTTGCGGATCTTGCTGCCCGACAGCGTGGTGTGCACGAGCGCCGTGCGGATCTCCTTGTCGCGGATCTTCACCACGTACTCGTCGCCGGCGTAGGCCTGCTTCATCTGCGGCCACATCGCCAGCAGCTTCTTCGCTGCCGGCTCGAGCTTCGCCTCGCGCAGGGCCGCCTGCGCCTGGAGCACGCTGCGCGTGTCCGCGGCCCCTTCGGCCATCGGCGGCGCCGCCGCGGCCAGCATGCGCGCGCTCTCGCGAAGCTGCTGGATCTCGCGTGCCAGCGCCGCCTGCTCGCGCGCGCGGCGCTTGTAGCTGCGCACCGCGTCGGCGATGTCGGCCAGGTAGCGCACGCGCCCCGGCGGCACGACCGGCACCTGGTGCGTGCTGGCGCGCGTGGTCACCTGCGGCAGCCGGCCCTTCGCGCCGGGTGCCGCGGTGTCCACCTTCAGCCCCAGCTCCGCCAGCCGCGGCAGCAGCGCCTGGTACAGCGCCGTGACGCCGTCGTCGTTGAAGCGGCTGGCCATCGTGCCGAACACGGGCATCTGCTCGGGCGGCGTCTTGAACGCCGACCGGTTGCGCTGCACCTGCTTGGCCACGTCGCGCAGCGCGTCGGCGGCGCCCTTGCGGTCGAACTTGTTGATGGCCACGAACTGGGCGAAGTCGAGCATGTCGATCTTCTCCAGCTGGCTGGCCGCACCGTACTCCGGCGTCATCACGTACAGCGGCACATCCACCAGCGGCACGATGGCCGCGTCGCCCTGGCCGATGCCCGAGGTCTCGACGACGACGAGGTCGAAGCCGGCGGCCTTGCAGGCGGTGACGACCTCGGGCAGCGCCTGGCTGATCTCGCTGCCGAAGTCGCGCGTGGCGAGGCTGCGCATGAACACGCGCGGCCCCTGCTGCCAGGGCGAGATCGCGTTCATGCGGATGCGATCGCCCAGGAGCGCGCCGCCGCTCTTGCGCCGGCTGGGGTCGATGCTGATGACGGCGATGCGCAGCGAATCGCCCTGGTCCAGGCGCAGGCGGCGGATCAGCTCGTCGGTGAGGCTGGACTTGCCGGCGCCGCCGGTGCCGGTGACGCCGAGCACGGGGATCTTCGTGTCCTTCGCGGCCCCGGCGAGCGCGGCCTTCAACGCCGGCGCGGCCTTGCCGTTTTCCAGCGCCGTGATGGCCTGCGCCAAGGCGCGCCAGGCGGCCCCGGTGTGGCCTTGCAGCGCGGCGGCGTCCGTGGGCGCCTGCGCCGACAGGTCGTGGTCGCAGCGCATCACCATCTCGCCGATCATTCCGGCCAGGCCCATGCGCTGCCCGTCCTCGGGCGAGTAGATGCGCGCCACGCCGTAGGCCTGCAGTTCGCGGATCTCGGCCGGCACGATGACGCCGCCGCCGCCGCCGAAGACCTGGATGCCGGCGCCGCCGCGCTCGCGCAGCAGGTCGACCATGTAGCGGAAGTACTCGACGTGGCCGCCCTGGTAGCTGCTGACGGCGATGCCCTGCACGTCTTCCTGCAGCGCTGCGGTGGCGATTTCCTCGACGCTGCGGTTGTGGCCGAGGTGGATGACCTCGGCACCCATGCCCTGCAGGATGCGGCGCATGATGTTGATGGCCGCGTCGTGGCCGTCGAACAGGCTGGCCGCGGTGACGAAGCGCACCTTGTTCGTCGGGCGGTACTGGGCGAGGGCCTGGAATTCGGCGGCAAGGTCGGTCATGGCGGGCGGCGCGCGGCAGGCGCGTCAGGGCGTTGGCAGTGGGCAGCGAGGAGCCTGGCAGCCGGCCGGCAAGGCCTGCAGAGCCGGCAGAGCCGGCAGGGGCAGGGCGGCCGGAGGGCCAGGCGCCCAATTGACGTTAACGTCAATTGGCGCGGCCGATGATGCCATCGCCGCGCCGGGCTCGCTACCATGCGCGCCCATGCCCCAGCCGCGCGGTTTCCTGGCCATCGACGTCGGCAACACGCGCCTGAAGTGGGCGCTGTACGAGGCGCCGCGCCCCGGTGCCGCGGTGCTGGCGCACGGCGCCGTGTTCCTGGAGACGATCGACGAACTGGCCGAAGGCGACTGGAAGGCGCTGCCTGAACCGGCCGCGATGCTCGGCTCCATCGTCGCCGGCGACGCCGTCCGCCGCCGCGTCGAAGAGCAGATGGCGGCGTGGGAAGTGGTGCCGCGCTGGGTGGTGCCCGCCGCCGCCGAAGCCGGGCTCGTGAACGGCTACGACCACCCGCACCGCCTGGGCGCCGACCGCTGGGTGGCGCTGGCGGGCGCCCGCCACCGCGCCCTGGCCGACGCCGCGGCCGGCGGCAGCGCGCCGCGCGCTGCCCTCGTGGTGATGGTGGGCACCGCGGTCACGGTCGACGCGCTGGACGCGAAGGGCCGCTTCCTCGGCGGCCTCATCCTGCCCGGCTTCGGCCTGATGCTGAAGGCACTCGAGATGGGCACCGCCGGGCTGCGCGTACCCACCGGCGACGTGGTGGACTTCCCCACCAACACGAGCGACGCGCTGATGAGCGGCGGCACCAACGGCATCGCCGGTGCCATCGAGCGGCAGTACCGGCGGCTGGCGGCACGGGCGGGGCATGCGCCGGCGCTGTTGATCTCGGGCGGCGCGGCGGTGAAGGTGGGGCCCACGCTCGAGGTGCCGTTCGAGATGGTGGACACGCTCATCTTCGACGGGCTGCTGCATCTGGAGGCGAGCCGGCGGGCGGCCAAGCCCGGATGACGCCGGCCCGCGGCCTGGTTTCGCGGCCCGGTTTCGCGGCCTGGTTGCACTCCCCTTCGTCGCGGCGGCAGGAGCGCGCGCCTGCCGTCGCTCGCCGAAAGCGGAGACGGTGAGCGCTACAGCCAGCGCCGCAGCAACTCGAACAACTGTTCCCGCGAATACGGCTTCGCGAGGTGGCCATCCATCCCCGCCGCCATCGACGCGGTGACGTCCTCGTCGAACGCGTTCGCCGTCAGCGCGACGATCGGCACCCGCGGCAGCCGCAGCCGCGCTTCGCGCTCGCGCACCTGCCGCGTCGCCCCCAGGCCGTCGAGCAGCGGCATCTGCAGGTCCATCAGCACGAGATCGACGCGCTGGCGCTCCAGCAGCGCCACGCCCTTGGCGCCGTCCTCGGCTTCGATCACCTCCAGCCCCAGCGAGCGCAGCATCTCCGCGCCCACCAGCCGGTTGACGATGTTGTCCTCCACCAGCAGCACCATGCCGTGCAGGCGGTCGGAGCCGTCCAGGCGGCCGAAGTCGCTGTCGGTGCTGGGCAGCACGACGTTGGGCGCCAGTTCGAACTCCAGCTCGAAACGGAACGTCGAACCCGCCCCCAGCCGGCTTTCCACCTCGATCCGCCCGCCCATCGCCTCGATGATGCGCTGGCTGATCGCCAGCCCGAGGCCGGTGCCGCCGCGCAGCCGCGCGCGCGTGTTCTGCACCTGGTGGAAGGGCAGGAACACCTGGCCCAGCGCATCGGGCGGGATGCCGATGCCGGTGTCCTTGACCTCGAAGCGCACGCGGCGGCGGTCGGAGCGCTGCCCCGGCGTGCTGATGACGTCGGCCTCCGACAGCCGCAGCGTGATGCCGCCGCGCTCGGTGAACTTGACGCCGTTGCCGATGAGGTTCAGCAGCACCTGCTTCAGCCGCGGCGCATCACCGATGACGCCGTCGGGCACGCCTTCGCCGATCTGCAGCGTGATCGCCAGGCCGCGCGTCTCGGCGTTGGCGCGGAACAGCGCCGCCGCCGCCGTCACCACCGAGTGCAGCGACATCGGCGTGGCCACCAGCGAGAGCTTGCCGGCCTCGATCTTGGAGTGGTCGAGCACGTCGTTGAGGATGTCCATCAGCGACTCGCCCGAGGCCGACGCCGTCTTCACCAGCCGCTTCTGGCGCATGTCCAGCGGCGTGTGGCGCAGCAGCTCGAGCGCGCCGAGGACGCCGTTCATCGGCGTGCGGATCTCGTGGCTCATCGTGGCCAGGAACTGGCTCTTGGCGATGTTGGCCGCCTCGGCCGCTTCCTTGGCGTGGCGCAGCGAGTCGTTGGCGTAGTCCACTTCCAGGCTGTGCCGCATGGCGCTGGTGGAAGAGGCGCGGAACTCGCGCGCCGCGCGCGCCATCGCGAAGCCGTACAGCGCCACCAGCACGGCCAGCGGCACCGATTGCACCGGCGGCACGGCCAGGCTCACCAGCACCAGCGAGCCCAGCTGCAGCACCGCCAGGATGAAGAAGCTGCGCCCGGCCAGGGACATGAACGAGGCGGCCACCGCCACCGAGCCGCAGATGATGACGACGTAGACGGTGGCCGGCATGCCGGTGAGCAGCGGGTAGACCGTGGCCGTGGCGGTGACCCACATCACGCCCACCAGCGCCGCGTTCGCTTCGAGCTGGCGCACGGCGGCGCGGATCGCCCGCGGCGCCAGCGCGCCGGTGGCGGCGTAGCGCCGGCGCAGCCACAGCCGCCACAGCGCGGCCGGCACCCCCAGCGCCAGCACCACCCCTGCCACGTCGGGCCGGCCGGCGTGCCAGCCGACCCAGGCGATGTAGCTGAACGCCGCCACCAGCAGCGCCACGCTGGCGGTGGACGTGCGCAGCGCCAGGCGCAGCATCTCGCGCTGCACCGAAGTGGCGATGGTCGCGGCCAGCGCACCGGCGGCGCCGGGGCCGGCGGCGCCGGCCAGGCCGGGCGTGCTGTCGGACATGCCGGCCGAAGGGCCCGCAGCGGCATCGTTCGATGCCGGCGCAGACGGCGGCACGGCAGGCGCCCCCGCTTGCGCAGGGGCCGCGGCAGCGGCGGCGCGGGCAGCAGCGTCGGGGACGGCAGGGCCGGTCATCAGCCCCAGAGGATATCGGTTCGCCCCTGGTCCGCGGCAGAACCGCGCCGCCGGCGGGGTGGCGGTGTTCGCGGTTCTGCCGCGGCTCAGGACTGGATGTAGCTTTCCAGGTGCGCGATCGTCGATTCGTGGTCGGCGATGATGTCGTCCATGATGTCGCGGATGGAGATCATGCCGAGCACCGTGGTGCCGTCGAGCACCGGCAGGTGGCGGATCTTCTTCTCGCTCATCAGCGCCATCGCCTCGGTGGTGGTGGTCTTCGGGGCGACGGTGACGACGTTGCGGGTCATGATCTCTGCCACGCGCGTTTCGCGCGAGTTGCGGCCGACGAGCGCGATCTTGCGCGTGTAGTCGCGCTCGGAGAACACGCCCACGAGACGGCCGCCGTCCATGACCATCAGCGCGCCCACCTCGTAGCTGGCAAGCAGTTCCAGCGCGGCGTAGACGGTGTCGTCGGGGCGCACGTGCCACAGCGTGCCGTCGCGCTTGTCGAGCAGTTCGGAAACGGGCTTCATCGGAAAACTCCCTGGCAGAGCACCGGTCCCTCCGGCCGGCGAGAGGCAAGCCTGCCGAATTTCCGGCGGCGGGGCAAGAGTTTTTTCGCGCCGGCCCGCGCGGGCCGCCTCCCCGCGGCCCCGTTAGGCAGCGGCGCACCGAAGGGTCGCGGCCGCCCTCGCGCCTTGCCATCGCGCCGCCACAAGCGCATGCTGCCGCCCTCCCGGGCCGCCGCGCGCCCGCCACCGGCCACCGTGCCACCCGCAACATGCCAAGCACCCACGATGCTCCCTCCGCGCAGTTGCCCGTGACCGAGCGGCTGCCCGTGCTCGACATCCTGCGCGGCTTCGCGCTGATGGGCATCCTGATCATGAACATGCCCGGCTTCTCGGCCTCGTTCTTCGTCGAGGCAGACGGCTCGCACCTGTGGAAGGCGCCTTACGACCAGTTCGCCGAGCAGGTGCGCGAGGCGCTGTTCTCGGGCAAGTTCAACAGCATGTTCAGCCTGCTGTTCGGCATCGGCTTCACCATCCAGTACGCGCGCATGCAAGAGCGCGACCCGGCGCACGCCACCGCGCTGTACCTGCGGCG
>JAEUPF010000094.1 GCA_016790425.1 Rubrivivax sp. | reverse complement strand
CATCTCGCACATCCAGGACGAGAGCGACAAGTCCGGCATGCGCGTCGTCATCGAGCTCAAGCGCGGCGAGGTGCCCGAGGTCGTCCTCAACAACCTGTACAAGAACACGCAGCTGCAGGACACCTTCGGCATCAACATGGTGGCGCTGGTCGACGGCCAGCCGCGCCTGTGCAACCTCAAGCAGCTGATCGAGATCTTCCTCGACCACCGGCGCGAGGTGGTGACGCGGCGCACCGTCTACGAGCTGAAGAAGGCACGCGAACGCGGCCACGTGCTCGAGGGCCTCGCGGTGGCGCTGGCCAACATCGACGAGTTCATCGAGACGATCAAGAACTCGCCCACGCCGCCGGTGGCCAAGGCAGCGCTGATGGGCAAGGGCTGGGAGAGCTCGCTCGTGCGCGAGATGCTCTCGCGCGCCGAGGAAGGCACGCCCGGCGGGCGCGCCGCCTACCGGCCCGAAGGCCTGCCCTCGGGCTACGGGCTGCAGGCCGACGGGCTCTACCGCCTCTCCGACGAGCAGGCCGGCGAGATCCTGCAGATGCGCCTGCAACGCCTCACCGGCCTGGAGCAGGACAAGATCGTCGCCGAGTACCGCGAAGTGATGGAGCAGATCGCCGACCTGCTCGACATCCTCGCCAAGCCCGAGCGCGTGAAGACCATCATCGCCGGTGAGCTGACGGCGCTGAAGCAGGAGTTCGGGCAGACCCCGTCCGGCGCGCGGCGCAGCGTCATCGAGCGCAACGTGCAGGAGCTCGGCACCGAGGACCTCATCACCCCGGCCGACATGGTGGTGACGCTCAGCCACGCCGGCTACGTGAAGAGCCAGCCGCTGGCGGAGTACCGGGCGCAGCGCCGCGGCGGCCGCGGCAGACGCGCCACGGTGACGAAGGAAGACGACTGGATCGACCAGCTCTTCATCGCCAACACGCACGACTGGATCCTGTGCTTCAGCGACCGCGGGCGCGTCTATTGGCTGAAGGTGTGGGAAGTGCCGCAAGGGGGCCCGGGCTCGCGCGGCAAGCCGATCGTCAACATGTTCCCGCTGCAGGCCGGCGAGAAGATCACCGTGGTGCTGCCGCTCACCGACGGCTTCCGCAGCTTCCCCGCCGACCACTACGTGTTCATGGCCACGGCGCTGGGCACGGTGAAGAAGACCTCGCTGGACGAGTTCGCCAACCCGCGCAAGGCCGGCATCATCGCCGTCGATCTCGAGGAAGGCGACTACCTGATCGGCGCCGCGCTCACCGACGGCAAGCACGACGTGATGCTGTTCTCCGACGGCGGCAAGGCGGTGCGCTTCAACGAAGACCCCGAGGAGGGCGGCGTGCGCCCGATGGGCCGCCAGGCCGCCGGGGTCAAGGGCATGCAGCTGGAGCCCGGGCAGGCCGTGATCGCGATGCTCGTGGCCGAGGACGAGACCCAGAGCGTGCTCACCGCCACCGAGAACGGCTTCGGCAAGCGCACCTCGATCACCGAGTACACGCGCCACCAGCGCGGCGGCAAGGGCATGATCGCCATCGTGCAGAGCGAGCGCAACGGCAAGGTCGTCGCCGCGACGCTGGTGCGCGCCGAGGACGAGATCATGCTCATCACCGACCGCGGCGTGCTCGTGCGCACCCGCGTTTCCGAGATCCGCGAGCTCGGCCGCGCCACGCAAGGCGTGACGCTGATCGCGCTGGACGACGGCGCCCGGTTGTCCGGGCTGCAGCGTATCGTCGAGAACGACGCCAACGGTGGCGGCAGCAGCGAAGGCGACGACACGGTGCCGCCCAACGGCAAGTAGGCTCCCGCGCAGCATGAAGTCCAGCAACAGCTCTCTCGCCACGAAGCCGGCCGCCGCCGCCGCTTTGCGCCACCCGCTTTCCCTTTCGCTCCCGCTCTCTTCGCTCTCGCTCTCTTCGCTCTCACTCTCTTCGCTCTCGCTCTCGCTCTCGCTTTCGCTCGGGCTCGCGCTCGCGCTGGCTGCGACCGGCGCCGCGTTGCCGGGCGCGGCGCAGGCGCAGTCGGGCGCGCCCGCCGCATCGTCGCCCGCCTCGCAGCCTGCGGCCCCGGTGTCGGCGGCGAAGAAGCAGCTCGTCGCGCGCCTGCTGAAGGTGCACGAGCCGGCGATCGAGAACCTCGGCCGCACGCTCGTCGAGCCGCAGATGCAGCAGCTCGTGCTCGGCGTGCGCGCGGCGCTGGTGCAGGTGCCGCAGGAGCAGCGCGAAGGCGTCGCGCGCGAGATCGAGGCCGACATCCGCCGCTTCGTCGAGGACGTGACGCCGCTGCTGCGCGAGCGCGCGCTGGCGCTGGCGCCGCAGACGATGGGCGCCGTCTTCGAGCAGCGCTTCACCGAGGAGGAACTGCGCCAGTTGCTGGCCATCCTCGAAGCGCCGGTGGCGCGCCGCTACCAGGCCACGCTGGGCGAAATGCAGCGCGCGCTCGGCGGCCGCCTCGTCGCCGAGACCAAGGGTACGGTGCAGCCCAAGCTGAACGCGCTGGAGCAGTCGGTGACGCAGCGGCTGCGCGCCGCGATGCCGGCGGCGACCCCGCCCGGCGCAGCCGCCAGCAGGTGAAGCGCCGATGGCCGAAGCCGCCGCCGGGCTGCAAGCACTGCGCACGCAGATCGACGCGCTCGACCGCGAGCTGCTGGCGCTGCTGAACCGGCGCGCCCGCCTGGCCCTCGAAGTGGGCGAGCTGAAGAAGCGCGACGGCAGCCCCGTCTTCCGCCCCGAACGCGAAGCCCAGGTGATCGAAGGGCTGAAGGCGGCCAACCCGGGCCCGCTGAAGTCCGACAGCGTGGCGCCCATCTGGCGTGAGGTGATGTCGGCCTGCCGTGCGCTCGAGTCGCCCACGCGCGTGGCCTACCTCGGGCCGGCGGGCACGTTCAGCGAGCTGGCCGCGCTGGGCTATTTCGGCAGCTCGATCGTGCGCGTGCCCTGTGGCAGCATCGACGAGGTCTTCCGCGCCACCACCGCCGGCGGCGCCGACTTCGGCGTGGTGCCGGTGGAGAACTCGACCGAGGGCGTCGTCGCGCGCTCGCTCGACCTGTTCCTCAACACGCCGCTTGGCATCGTCGGCGAGACGAGCCTGCTGGTGCGCCACAACCTGATGCGCAGCGTCGATCGCCTGGAAGGCATTGCCGCCGTGCTGGCGCATCCGCAGGCGCTGGCGCAATGCCAGGCGTGGCTGGCCACGCACCTGCCGCAGGCCGAGCGGCGCCCGGTGGCCAGCAACGCCGAAGGCGCCCGCCTGGCCGCCGCCGACCCGGCGCTGGCGGCCATCGCCAGCGAGCGCGCCGCCAGCGAGTTCGGCCTGCACGTGCTGGCGCCCGCGATCCAGGACGACGCGCACAACCGCACGCGCTTCGCCATCGTCGCCGAGCCGGCGCGCCACCCGGCGCCGCGTGCCAGCGGCCACGACTGCACGAGCCTCGTCGTCTCGGTGGCCAACCGCCCCGGTGCCGTGCACGACATGCTGGTGCCGCTGAAGCACCACGGCGTGTCGATGTCGCGCTTCGAGTCGCGCCCGGCGCGCTCGGGGCAGTGGGAGTACTACTTCTACATCGACCTCCAGGGCCACCCCGACGAGCCGCGCGTCGCCGCGGCATTGGGCGAGCTGCGCGGCGTCTGCGCGTTCTTCAAGGTGCTCGGGGCCTACCCCGTGGACATGCACTGACCGTGAAGTCCCCCCGCTCGCTTCGTTGCCTGCGCCCCGAGGGGGCCGGTCCCTCCGGGCCGGCCGGGCCGACCTGACATGTTCAACCAGCTCGGCGTCATCGGTTGCGGCCTGATGGGCGGCTCGTTCGCGTTGGCACTGCGCCGCGCCGGCCTCGTCAAGCGCGTCGTCGGCTACAGCAAGTCGCCCTCGACCATCGAGCGGGCGCGCAAGATGGGCATCGTCGACGTCGGTGCCGAATCCGCCCTGCTGGCCGTCTCGGGCTCCGACATCGTGCTGCTGTCGGTGCCGGTGGCGGCCACCGAGACGACGTTCCGCGCCATCCGCCACCTCGTCGAGCCGAACGTGCTGTTCATGGATGTCGGCTCGACCAAGCGCGATGTCGTCGACGCCGCGCGCCGCGTGCTGCGCGAGCGCATCGGCAGCTTCGTGCCGGCGCACCCCATCGCCGGCAAGGAGGCCTCGGGCATCGAGCACGCCGACGTGGGCCTGTTCAGCGGCCGCCAGGTGATCCTGACGCCATTGCCGCAGACCAACGTGGCGATGCTGCAGAAGGCCACCGACACCTGGGCCGCCGTCGGCGCGCAGGTGCTGAAGATGTCGCCGGAGAACCACGACGCCGCGTTCGCCGCCGTGAGCCACCTGCCGCACATGCTGGCCTTCGCCTACTTCGGCGCCGTGGTCAACCAGCCGGCCGGGCGCGACTTCCTCTCGCTGGCAGGCCCCGGCTTTCGCGACTTCACGCGCATCGCTGCCAGCAACCCCGACATCTGGCGCGACATCCTGATCGCCAACCGGGAAGAGGTGATCAAGCAGTCGAGCCTCTTCCGGCATGCCCTCACCGCCTTCGAGCAAGCGCTGCAGACGGGCAACGCCGAAGCGCTGGAAGCGATGATCCGCGCCCCGGCCGAAGGCCGCGCCGCATGGCAGATGGGTTCGATGCGCGTGCCCGGGCAGGGCCAGGGCCCGCTGCAAGCCCATTCCGGCACCGCGGCCGCCGGCGGCGGCCCGCCGGGCGGCGGCGCAGCGTCGGGCACCATGGCGTCGCCGGGGGCTGCGGCCGGGTCCGGTGGCGCCAGCGGCGCCGGCAGTGCCGGCGGCAACCGACAGCGCTGACGGCATCGGGCCCCACGCCCGCCGTCGCCCCCGCGAGCGGCCAGCCGATCGCTGCGCTTTCATCCACACCTCCTCTCGCCTCAGGTCCCTTGTTCGACATTGCTTCGCTCGATCTGCCGCCGCTGCGCACCGCCGGCGGCACCGTGCGCCTGCCCGGTTCGAAGAGCATCTCCAACCGCGTGCTGCTGCTGGCCGGCCTGGCCGAAGGCGAGACGCTGCTGCTGGACCTGCTCGATTCGGACGACACGCGCGTGATGCTCCAGGCGCTGCGCCAGCTCGGCTGCGGCGTTGAAATGCGCGGCGGCCAGGGCAGCGGCGGCGGCGGCGATGCGCCGCGCGAGTGCCGCATCAGCGGCCTCGGCGGCCGGCTGCGCGTGCACGAGGCCGAGCTGTTCCTCGGCAACGCCGGCACCGCGATGCGGCCGCTGGCCGCCGCGCTGGCGGTGCTGGCGGCCACGCAGGGCGGGCGCTTCACGCTGCGCGGCGTGGCGCGCATGCACGAGCGGCCGATCGGCGACCTCGTCGATGCGCTGCGGCCGCTGGGCTGCACGATCGAGCATCTCGGCCGGCCGGGCTACCCGCCGCTGCGCGTCAGCGGCAACGATCGCCAGCAGGCCGGCGGCACGCTGCCCGGCCTCGCCTCGGGCCAGCCGATCCGCGTGCGCGGCGACGTTTCGAGCCAGTTCCTCACTGCGCTGCTGCTGGCGCTGCCGCTGGTGGCCGGCGAGCGCGACATCACGGTCGAGGTCGAAGGCGAGCTGATCTCCAAGCCGTACGTCGGCATGACGCTCGAACTGCTGGGACGCTTCGGCATCGCCGCGAAGCGCGAAGGCTGGTCGCGCTTCGTGGTGCCACGCGGCGCCCGCTACCGCAGCCCCGGGCGGCTGCACGTCGAGGGCGACGCCTCGTCGGCTTCGTACTTCATCGCGCTGGGCGCCATCGCGGCAACCGGCGGCGCGCCGGTGCGCATCGCCGGCGTCGGCAGCGATTCGATCCAGGGCGACATCGCCTTCGTCGACGCGGCGCGCGCGATGGGCGCCGACATCCGCAGCGGCGCCGGCTGGATCGAGGCGCGGCGCGGCCGCTGGCCGCTGGCGCCGATCACGATCGACGCCAACCACATCCCCGACGCGGCGATGACGCTGGCGGTGATGGCGCTGTACACCGACCCGGCCGCTGCGCCCAGCCGGATCGGCGGCATCGCGAGCTGGCGCGTCAAGGAGACCGATCGCATCGCGGCGATGGCCGCCGAGCTGGAGCGCCTGGGCGCCGAGGTGAACACCGGCGACGACTTCATCGAGGTGCGGCCGCCGCGGCAATGGCGCGCCGCGAGCATCCGCACCTATGACGACCACCGCATCGCGATGTGCTTCTCGCTGGCGGCGTTCAACGCGCTGGCACCGGCGCAGGCCGGCCGCGCCGCGCTGCCGGTGCGCATCGAAGACCCGCGCTGCGTGGGCAAGACCTTCCCGGGCTACTTCGAGGCCTTCCTCGGCGTCGCCAGCGCCGCAGCGGCCGAGGTGCCGGTGATCACGATCGACGGCCCCACCGCCTCGGGCAAGGGCACCCTCGCCGCAGCCGTGGCGCGCGCGCTCGGCTACCACCTGCTGGACTCCGGCGTCCTCTACCGCGCCACCGGGCTGGCCGCGATGGCCGCGGGGGTGTCGCCCACCGACGAAGCCGCGGTGGCGCGCCTGGCGACGAGGCTCGACCTGCGCTTCGAGCATGCCGACGGCGGCCCTGACGGCAGCGACGGCAGCGACGGGGCTACTGACGATCAGGACGCCGGCAGTGATGCGGGCGCCGTCCACGCGGCGGCCGATCCGACCCGCGTGCTCCTCGCCGGGGTCGACATCACGCAAGATCTGCGTGCCGAGAACACCGGCCTCGTCGCTTCGCGCGTTTCGGCGTTGCCGGCCGTTCGCCAGGCGCTGCACGGCCTGCAACTCGCGTTTCGCCGTGCGCCGGGCCTCGTGGCCGACGGCCGCGACATGGGCACCGTCGTGTTCCCTGGCGCCGAGCTCAAGGTGTTCCTCACCGCCAATGCCGCGCAGCGCGCGGAACGGCGTTATAAGCAATTGATTTCAAAGGGAATTCAGGCTAGCATCGACAGTCTTCGCGCCGACCTCGAGAGGCGCGACGAGCGCGACAAGAACCGCGCCGTCGCGCCGCTGAAGCCGGCCGAGGACGCGCTCCTGCTGGACAACTCGGACCTCACCATCGAGCAATCGGTGGCGCAGGTGCTTTCGTGGTGGCAGGCGCGTTGTCCGTTCGCCTTGGCGTCGTCCCGCACCGGGCCGGCCTGAGGCGGAAGGAAACCAGGCTCCACCGCACCGAACGCCGCCTGTGGCGTTGCGGCCGCAAGGACCGGGCGACAGTGCCCGGGCGCGGTGGTCGTTTCGACTCTCAACCCGCAGCACCCGCTGCACGCACCGCCCGGCTCTGCGCCTCAACCAACCCACCGGGCACCCAGGAAAGCAATGTCCGCAACCCAAACCGCCGCGGCGGCACCCGCCCCCGCCGGCATGGAATCGTTCGCCGCCCTCTTCGAGGAATCCATCAAGTCCAGCGACATGCGCCCCGGCGAGGTCATCTCGGCCGAGGTCGTGCGCATCGACTTCAACCACGTGGTGGTGAACGCCGGGCTGAAGAGCGAAAGCTACATCCCGATCGACGAGTTCAAGAACGACCAGGGCGAAGTGGAAGTCCAGGTCGGCGACTTCGTCGCGGTGGCCATCGACGCCGTCGAGAACGGCTACGGCGACACGATCCTCAGCCGCGACAAGGCCAAGCGCCTCGCCTCGTGGATGGCGCTGGAGAACGCGCTCGAGTCCGGCGACTTCGTCAGCGGCACCGTCAGCGGCAAGGTCAAGGGCGGCCTCACTGTGCTGGTGAACGGCATCCGCGCCTTCCTGCCCGGCAGCCTGCTCGATACGCGCCCGGTGAAGGATATGACGCCCTTCGAGGGCAAGACGATGGAGTTCAAGGTCATCAAGCTCGACCGCAAGCGCAACAACGTCGTGTTGTCGCGCCGCGCCGTCGTCGAGGCTTCGATGGGCGAGGAGCGCGCCAAGCTGCTGGAGACCCTGACCGAAGGCGCCATCGTGCACGGCGTGGTGAAGAACATCACCGAGTACGGCGCCTTCGTCGACCTCGGCGGCATCGACGGCCTGCTGCACATCACCGACATGGCCTGGCGCCGCGTGCGCCACCCCAGCGAGGTGGTGCAGGTGGGCCAGGAGCTCACCGCCAAGGTGCTGAAGTTCGACGCCGAGAAGAACCGCGTGAGCCTGGGCATCAAGCAGCTCGGCGACGACCCGTGGATGGGCGTCTCGCGCCGCTACCCGCAGGGCACGCGCCTGTTCGGCAAGGTGACCAACATCGCCGACTACGGCGCCTTCGTCGAGATCGAGCCGGGCATCGAGGGCCTGGTGCACGTCTCGGAGATGGACTGGACGAACAAGAACGTCGCGCCGTCGAAGGTGGTCACGCTCGGCGAAGAGGTCGAGGTGATGGTCCTCGAGATCGACGAGGACAAGCGCCGCATCAGCCTGGGCATGAAGCAGTGCAAGGCCAACCCGTGGGAGGAATTCAGCTCCACGGTCAAGCGCGGCGACCGCGTCAAGGGCCCCGTCAAGAGCATCACCGACTTCGGCGTCTTCGTCGGCCTGTCGGCCGGCATCGACGGCCTGGTGCACCTGTCGGATCTTTCCTGGAACGAGCCCGGCGAGACGGCCGTGCGCAACTACAAGAAGGGCCAGGAAGTGGAGGCCATCGTGCTGGCGGTGGACGTCGAGCGCGAGCGCATCAGCCTGGGCATCAAGCAGCTCGACGTCGATCCCTTCACCAGCTTCACCACGCTCAACGACCGCGGCAGCATCGTCACCGGCAAGGTCAAGACGGTCGACCCGCGCGGCGCCGAGATCCAGCTCAACGCCGATGTCACGGGCTATCTGCGCGCCAGCGAGATCAGCCGCGACCGCGTCGAGGACGCGCGCAACGTGCTGAAGGAAGGCGACGAGGTGAGCGTGATGGTGGTCAACGTCGACCGCAAGATGCGCAACATCCAGCTCAGCATCAAGGCCAAGGACCAGGCCGACCAGCAGGAAGCGATGCAGCGCCTGGCGCAAAGCAACGAGCGCGAGACCGCCGGCACCACGAGCCTGGGCGCGCTGCTGCGCGCCAAACTCGACAAGGGAAGCAACGAGTAAGGCCAAGAGGCGTGCCGGGCACGCCGCGGGTTCCGGCCGGGGCCGGGCCCGCGGGGCCGCCCGGCAGCCCGCGACTCCGCCTCGCCCATGACCCGCTCCGACCTCGTCGCGCGCCTGGCCGAGCGCTTCCAGCAGCTCACGCAGCGCGACACCGAGTTCGCCGTCAAGACGATCCTCGACGCGATGAGCGACGCGCTGGCGCGCGGCCACCGCATCGAGATCCGCGGCTTCGGCAGCTTCTCGATCAACCGCCGCCCGCCGCGCCTGGGCCGCAACCCCAGAAGCGGCGCGCAGGTCACCATCCCCGAGAAGCTGGTGCCGCACTTCAAGCCGGGCAAGGCGCTGCGCGAGGCGGTCGACGCCGAGCGTCCGCCCGAGCGCGCCGATCACATCTGACGCCGTTGCGGCGCGGCTGCGGCCGACGCGTTGCCGCACGAGCCGGCGGCCGGCGCGGGCGGGTCGCCGCGCAGGCCCGCTCCTAGAATCGCCGGCGCACCATGCGCCTCATCGCCTGGCTGGTCCGGGCCTTCCTCTTCTTCGCGCTCTTCGCCTTCGCGCTGAACAACCAGCACGAGGTGGCCGTGCACGGGTTCTTCGGGCTCGAGTGGCGCTCGCCGCTGGTCGTCGTCGTGCTGCTCGCGTTCGCCACCGGCGCGCTGCTGGGCGTGCTGGCGATGCTGCCGGGCTGGTGGCGCGCGCGCCGCGCGCTCGCGCCGCCCGGCCACGCTGCGGCGGCGGACTCGCGCCCGCACGCTGCTGCCGGCGCGACGACGCGCCCGCCCGCGCCCGACAGTACCGCCGAGTACCCGCCGCGCGTCGGCCTCTGAGAAGCCCCGGACGGCACCGCGCATGGAGTTCGACTTCCAGTGGCTGCTGATCGGCCTGCCGCTCGCCTTCGCGTTCGGCTGGGTGGCCTCGCGGCTGGATCTGCGCCAGCTCGGCCGGGCGCGGCGCGAGACGCCCAGCGCCTACTTCAAGGGCCTGAACTTCCTGCTCAACGAGCAGCAGGACAAGGCCATCGACGCTTTCGTCGAAGCGGTGCAGCACGACCCCGACACCGCCGAGCTGCACTTCGCGCTCGGCAACCTGTTCCGCCGCCGCGGCGAGTTCGAGCGTGCGGTGCGCGTGCACGAACACCTGCTGGCGCGCGGCGACCTCAAGGCGCACGACCGCGAGCGCGCCCAGCACGCGCTGGCGCAGGACTTCATGAAGGCGGGCCTGTTCGACCGCGCCGAGGCCGCCTGGCGCGCGCTCGACGGCACGTCTTTCGACCACGAAGCGCGCCTGGCACAGCTGGCACTGGCCGAACGCTCACGCGACTGGCCGCGCGCCATCGAGGTGGCCTCGCGCCTGGACCAGCGCCAGGCCGGCGCCTTCGCCACCCGCATCGCGCACTACGAATGCGAGCTCGCGCAGGCGGCCGACGCCGCCGGGCGGACCGCCGAGGCGGAAGCCGCGCTTGCACGCGCACGCAACGCCGCGCCGGGCGCCGCGCGGCCCCTGCTGCTGTCCGGCCAGCGCCAGGCGAAGGCCGGCCGCGCCGCCGAAGCGATGGCCGCCTGGGACGAACTGCGCGAGCAGCCGGGCCAGCCCGGCAGCGGCGCCTTCCTGCTCGTGGCCGAGGACTACGCGCGCGCCGCGCTGGCCTGCGGCCGAGGCGAGGTGGCGAAGTCGGCGCTGCAAGCGCTGCTCGAACACCACGCGGCGATCGAACTCGTCGCGGCGCTCGACGTGCTCGACGGGGGTGGCGCGGATGGCGCGGGCCCCACCGCAGGCACCAAGGCCGCCCCCGACACGGCGGCCACGCCCGCCACGGCCCTGGCGCGCGAACGCTGGGTGATGCAGCTGCAGCGCGCGCCGAGCCTGAGCGCCGTGCAGCAGGTGCTGGCCGGTTCGCCGGCAGCCTTGAGCCCGGCGGGCCTGGAAACGCTGCGCGGTGCCGTCGCCCGCGCCGCGCGGCCGCTGCAGCGCTACCGCTGCGCCGCCTGCGGCTTCGAGGCGCAGCACTACTTCTGGCAATGCCCGGGCTGCCTCGGCTGGGACACCTATCCGCCGCAGCGCATCGACGCGCTGCAGTGAGACCCGGCGCTGCCGTTTCAGCGCGCTCTTTCAGCGCAGCTGCTGCTCCACCAGCGCCAGCACGTCGTTGCGCGAGGGCACCTGCCACTTGCCGCCGATGCTGGCCACGCGCCCCGGGCCGGTGATGCCCGCCAGCCCCGGCTCGTGGTCGCAGTAGATGCCCAGCGTCGGGCGCCCGAGCGCTGCCGCGAGGTGCGTGAATCCGGTATCGAGCCCGACCACCTGGCGCGCGCCGCCCAGCACCGCAGCCATCTCGCCCACGCGCATGAACGGCGGCACGTCACCTTCGCAGTCGGCGGCGATTCGCTCGGCCAGCGTCTGCTCGTCGTCGGTGCCCCACAACACGATCGGCAACAGGCCGCGTTCGCGCAGCCGCTTGCCCACCGCCACCCAATGTCGCTCGGGCCAGCGCTTCTCCTTGCGGCTGGCGTTGGGGATCAGCACCGCATAGGGCGCCTTCGGGCCCCAGCCCGGCGCCGGCGGGCGCAGGCCGAAGTCGGGCGGCTCCTTGGGCGCGGGGTAGCCCAGGTGCGCGGCGGCGAGCAGGCGGCACCGCTGCACCGCGTGCAGGTCTTTCGGCACTGTGGCGTGGCGCGCGTACGCCCAGGCGGCGAGCGGCTCGCGCGCGCTCTTGCGGTCATAGCCTGCCACCGGGCCGCGGGCCTGCCTGGCCCACAGCGCGCTCTTCACGAGGCCTTGCAGGTCGAGCACCAGGTCGTAAGGGTCGCGCTGCAGTTCGGCCTTCAGTTCGCGCATCGCCTTCCATGTGGCAGCGGAGGTCAATGCGCCGCGCCACTTGCGCCACGACATCGGCAGCACCCGCTTGACGCCGGGGTGCAGCTGCGGAATCGCCGCATACCCGGCCTCGACGAGCCAGTCGATCGCCACCGTCGGGTCGTGGCGCAGCACATCGGCCACCACCGGCAGCGCGTGCACCACGTCGCCCATCGACGACGTCTTGACGATCAGCAGGCGCATCGCGGCATCAACCCCGCGGCGGACGTTTGCCCGCCGTCGCCGCCGCCTGCTCGGCGACCAGCACCGGGTTGAAACGCGGGTCGTTGTACATCTTGAACTGGCGGTAGACCTTGAAGTAGGCGCGCCCTGCGGCGGCGTCGGCCAGCAGCGCATCGAGACAGCCGGCGAGGTCGGCGCGCTGCTGCTGCAGCCGCGTGAGCTTCGCCGCGCTGGCTTGCCGATGCGCATCGTCGGCGTCTTGGCGCTCGGCCTGCGCACGCATCGCGTTCACCTTCAACGCCAGGATCGACAGGCGGTCGATCATGCTGCCGGCGGTCTCGCTGTTCAGGCGTGCGCCCTCGCTCACCGTCGAGCGCGGCGCATCGGTGCGCGCCGAGGCGGCATCGACGAGGCCGAGCGCGACCAGCAGGATCTCGTCGATGCGCTCGGTGGCGTCGTTGCGCGCCTGGTTGAAGCCGTCGATGGCGCGCTTGTTGGCGGCGATCTCGACCGGCGCCACCGTCGTGCGCCGGGCAAGGTCTTCCTCGGCCCACAGGCGGCAGTTGAAGAGGTGGTTGGTCTGCACCCAGCGCCAGAAGTCCGTGCCGATCGCGCCGGCCGCACCCGGGGCCGCCGGCACCGGGGGCTCGCGGGCCGGCCAGCCGGCGGTGGCGATGAGCCGGTCGTGCAGCGCCACGACCGCGGCGGCGCTCGGCAAGGGCTGCGTCGTCGTCATGGCGGGCTCTGGCGCAAAGGGGTTCGGCGGTCTTGTCGTGCTGCGTCGCGCCCGCTCCGTGGCATGGCCCGGAGCCTCCATGGGGCGCTGGCAGAATCGGCGCGCATTATGGGCCGCGCGTGCTGACCGCCGAATCGCCGGGACCGCCCAGCCGCGGCCGCGACGGTGGCCCGCTCGTCGTGCGGTTGCGCAACTGGGTCGGCGACGTGCTGCTCGGCCTGCCGATGCTGCAACGGCTGGCCGATGCGGGCCACGAGCTGCACCTGGTGGGCAAGGGCTGGGCGCGCGACCTGCTGGCCGGGCACGGCTGGCCCGTCGAGGTGCTGCCGAAGACGCTGCGCGAGCGGGTCGCGCTGCTGCGGCGGCTGCGCGAGGCCGGCACAGCGAAGGTGCCGGCAGCGTCTGCACCAGCGCGGCGGCAGCGCATCGACGCCCTGTGCCTGCCCTACTCGTTGTCCAGCGCGCTCGAGTTCCGCCTTGCCGGCGCGCGCGCTCTCGGCCACGCGCACGAAGGCCGAAGCTGGCTGCTGGCGCGCGCGTTGCCGCTGCAGCGCGGCCGCCATGAACTCCAGACCTACTGGGAACTGGGTGACGCGCTGCTCGGCCAAGCCGCACCACTGCCCGAGCGCCTGGCGCTGAAGCTGGCGCCGGCGCACCGCGAAGCCGCGGCCAAGCTGCGCGCCGAGCACGGCATCGGCGGCGACGCGCATCGCGCGGGCGGTGCGATCGTCATCTGCCCGTTCGCCGGCGGCACCTTCGACAAGGCCGACAAGACCTGGCCCGGCTTCGCCGCGTTCGTGCACGACGACCTCGTGCCGCTGGCCGAGCGCCAGGGCCGGCAGGTGCTGGTCTGCCCCGGGCCCGGCGAGGAAGCGATCGCCCGCAGCGACTTCCCGCGCGCGCTGTGTCTCGAAGGCGTGGGCCTGGGCACCTACGCGGCGCTGCTGGCCGAAGCGGCGCTGATGATCAGCAACGACACCGGCCCGGGGCATCTCGCCGCCGCGGTGGACACGCCGCTCCTGTCGGTGCTCGGCCCCACCGACCCCGCGCAGTGGCGCGCCTGGGGGCCGCAGGTTCACCTTCTCGGTGGCAACGGCCGCTGGCCGCAGCGCGGCGAGGTGCTGGCGGCCGTCCACGAGAGGCTCGCCGAAACCGCGGCGGCAGCGCGACCACCGCGCTGAGCTTCTTGCCCGGTGCTTCGGCGGCAACGCATCGGCGGCGCTGACACACGGCGCCGGCCCGACGGCGCCGACACACGGCGCCGGCCCGACGGCGCCGACACCCTTGCGGGGGGCGCGCGGCCCACCCGCCGAGGGGCCCCCGGCGTGCCTGCCCGCGGGGGAATGCGCCCGGGCTCGCCGTGCGAAGAATGCGCTGCAGCCCGCAACGCGAGCCGCCGCCAGTCAAGCAAGCGCAGGCGGCCAGCCACCGGGCCATCACGTCACTTCGTTGCACCTTCAACCCACGCATCGATCAAGGAGATCGCCATGTTCCGCCAACTCATCGTCGCCCTCGTCGCCGCCGTCGCGCTCAACGCCTTCGCCGCCGTCGACGTCAACCGCGCCAGCCGCGCCGAACTGGAGACGGTCAAGGGCGTCGGCCCCGGCCTCTCGGCCAAGATCATCAAGGCTCGCGCGGCCGGCGAGTTCAAGGACTGGGCCGACATGGTCAAGCGCGTTCCGGGCGTCGGCGCGGCCAGCGCCGGCAAACTCTCCAAGGCCGGCCTCACCGTCGGCGGCAACGCCTTCGACGCGGCCCAGATGCCGGCAGCCACGAAGGCCACGCGCACGCGCAAGGCCGCCGGCGAGGGGACGACCAAGCCCGCCGGCAAGGCAGCGGCCACCGCGTCGTCCTGAAGGCAGCCAGCGCGCTGCTCAGGGCAGTTCGAGGTCGGGCATCGGCCGCGAGACGTCGAAGTCCAGCGCGGCCTGCTCGCCCGGCGGCAGGTCGCGCAACGCGCGCAGCGCCCGCTGCCGCGCGTCCCAGCCGAAGAACTGCATCACCTCGTCGCGGCGGGCCATCGTGTCGGCTTCGCCCAGCGCCATCAGTTCGCGCGTGTACGGTGCTTCGAACAGCAGATAGCTCGCCAGCGCCGTGCCGCGCGCCGTCTCGCCTTCGCCGCTGACGCCGGCGCCGCGCAAGAGCGTGCGCACCGGACCCGGCAGGCTCGACAGGTGCTGCGCCGCAATGTCGTCCAGCCGCTGCGAAGGCGCGATGACCAGGGCCTCCACCGGCCTGAGCGGCGTGTCCGCCAGCGCCGACTCCGGCAGCAATGCCAGCGTGCGGTTGATGCGCTTCATGCGTTCCACGTCCACCGCCAGCGCATCGAGGAAGATGCTGGAAAGCGCATGGCCGGCGATCTGCGCCAGGTTCGGGTAGCCGGTCTGCACGATCTGCCGCCCGGTGGGTTCCTGCATGCGGCCCGCGCCGATGATCAACAGCCGCTCGGCGCCGAGGTGGATGGCCGGCGACAGCGGCGCCGTGTTGCGCATCGAGCCGTCGCCGAACCAGCCGGGGTCACCGGGCACGTCCAGGTGCTGCGAGGGAAAGACGAACGGGATCGCCGCCGAGGCGAGCAGGTGCTTCTGCGTGATCTCCGAGGGCACCGCGACGCGCTGCGAGCGCACCCAGGCATCCACCGGCTCGCGCATGCTGTAGAAGGTGTAGTGCTCGCCGCTCGTGTAGCTGGAAGCCGTGACGGCGAAGGCATGCAGCTGCCGCTGCTGCTGCACGAGCGGAATGCGCTCCAGCGGCACGAGGCGCTCCAGCAGTTCGGCCAGCGGCGCGTTGTCCAGCAGCGAGCGCGGCCGCGCGCGCCGCCAGCGGGCGATGATCCAGCCGATCGACAGCATCGTCAGCCACTGCGCGCCGGTGCGGATGACGCCCAGCGAATCGGAGCGGTAGACCTGGTCGGCGGTGAAGCTCTGCCAGACCTTGGCGATCACCTCCACGGCGGCCTCGAAGCGGTCGGCGTGCGCGGCCAGCGCCGCGGCGTTGATGGCGCCGGCCGAAGTGCCGCAGATGACGCCGAACGGGTTGCTCATGCGCGCCCGCGGGCCCATCACCTCGCGCCTGAGCTTCACCAGCGCCCGCAGCACGCCCACCTGGTAGGCGGCACGCGCGCCGCCGCCGCTCAGGACCAGGCCGGTGAGCGGGGTCTCGTGCATGGGCTGCATTTTGGCTTGGCAACGCGCCCGGCCGTGCCTTGGCGCACGCCGAGCTCGACCCACGCGCCGCGACAACTGTGGCCGCGCCGGGCAGCGATGGACGAGCGCGGTGCGCCCGCAGCCGCGAACGGCCTCAGCCGCCCTTGCCCTTGCCCTTGCCGGAGTTGCCGTGCCCTTCGCCGTGGCCGCGGCCGCGGTCATGGTCGTCGTCGTCGCGGTGCCGGGCGCCCTTGTGCACATGGCGGTCGTACCAGTCGTCGCGAACGAAGTAGACCGGGTGGCCGCAGGCCTGGTACTTGTGGCAGTACTTCGCCCAGTTCTTGCGGTGCCCCGGCGGCACCCACATGTACACCGGCTGCGGCCGTGGCGGCGGCGCCACCCCGACGCCCGGGCGCGGCGCCGGCGGCATCGGCGGCGGCGCGATGAGCACCGGGTTGGGCAGCACCACCTGCGGCATCGGCAGCCGGCTCACGTCGACCCGCCCGGGCAGGCCGGGCAGCACGATGGGTGGCGGCGGCGGCAGGGAGATCTCCAGCGCGAAGGCCGGGAGCACGCAAGGCCCGAGCAGGCCGGCGGCCAGGAGGCTGCGAAGGCGGGGAAGCCGGGCCAGGCGAAGGCGGTACGAGGGATTCATCGCAACGGTGTGGATCGGGAGGGACGAGCGGACAACGGCCGATGATGCCGCGGCGAGGTCGCCGCCGCGCCGCCGTTTCACTCGTACACAACTGTCGCCGCGCCACCCTGCGCGATGCTGCGCCAGCGCACCAGCGCCTCGTCGCAGGGCCAGAAGCGCGCTTCGTCGCCGAGGTCGATCTCGGCCACCGCGTGCCGGCGCCTGAGCCTCACCCGCACCGCCAGCCCCTGGTGCAGCACGCCGTGCTCGGTGTCCACGCGCCGCGAAGGCCACAGCTTCAGCACGTCGCCCACCGGCGGCACGCCTGCGTTCACTTCCACCGTCAGGTAACGGGCGAAGCGGGCGCGCGCCGCCGGCAGGTCCCACACCTGCGTCACCGTCAGGCGCAGGCCGCCGCTGAAACGGTCGGGCTGCAGGCGGCCCTGCACGACGACGAGCTGGTCCTCCTGCGCCAGCTCGCGCTGGCCTTCGAAGAGCTCCTCGCCGGCGACCGCCTCGATCGCCTCGCTGCCGTCGTCGAGGCGGAACAGGACGACCCGGCCGCGCTGGCCGTTCACCGTGCGCGGGTCGGTCACGATGCCGGCCAGCAGCTGCGGCTCGCGGCTGTCCACCAGCGCGGCGATCGGCTGCCGCGCGAAGCGGCGCACCTCGTCGGACCAGGCATCGAAGAGGTGGCCGCTCAAGTAGAAGCCGAGCGCCGCCTTCTCGTTCATCAGCCGCTCGCGCAAGCCCCACGGCGCCGCATGCACGAGGCCGGGCTCCTGCGTGCTGCTGCCGTGGCTGTCGCCGCCGTCGAAGTCGAACAGGCCCCCTTGCAGCACGTTGGCCGCCTGCGTCTCGGCCCAGTCGAACGCCAGGCCGACGCTGGCCAGCAGCGCCGCACGCGGCTCGGCGCCGCCGCCAAGCGGGTCGAACGCGCCGGCCTTGATCAGCGCCTCGACGACGCGCTTGTTGACGCGCTGGCGGTCGACGCGGGCGCAGAAGTCGAACAGGCTCCTGAACGGCCCGCCGCCCTCGCCTTCGCGAACGCCCACGCCTTCGCGCGCCGCGACGATGGCCTCGATCGCGCCCTGCCCCGTGCCCTTCACCGCGCCCAGGCCGTAGCGCACGGTGCGCTCGCCCACCGGCTCGAAGCGCCAGCCGCCGCGGTTGATGTCCGGCGGCTCGAAGGCGACGCCGGCCAGCTTCGCGTCGGCCATCAGCACGCGCAGCTTGTCGGTGTTGTCGGCTTCGATCGTCATGTTGGCGGCGTAGAACTCCGCCGGGTGGTGCACCTTCAGCCACGCCGTGTGGTAGGCCAGCACCGAATACGCCGCCGCGTGGCTCTTGTTGAAGCCGTAGCCGGCGAACTTCTCCATCAGGTTGAAGACTTCGTCGGCCTTGGCCTGGCCGATGCCCAGGCCCTCGGCGCCGGCGCGGAACTTGCCGCGCTCCTTGGCCATCTCCTCGGCCTTCTTCTTGCCCATCGCGCGGCGCAACAGGTCGGCGCCGCCCAGCGTGTAGCGGCCCAGCACCTGCGCCGCCTGCATCACCTGTTCCTGGTAGACGAAGATGCCGTAGGTCTCCTCGAGCACCGGGGCCAGCAGCGGGTGCGGGTACTCGATGGGCTCCTGGCCGTTCTTGCGCCGGCAGAAGCTGGGGATGTTCTCCATCGGCCCCGGCCGGTACATCGCGTTCAGCGCGATCAGGTCCTCCAGCCGCGAGGGCTTGGCGTCGCGCAGCATGCCCTGCATGCCGCGCGATTCGAACTGGAAGATCGCCTCGGTGCGGCCTTCGGTGAAGAGCCTGTAGACCGCCGCGTCGTCGAACGGCAGCCGCTCGAAGGCGAAGTCCTGCTGCCCCGGCTTCATGCGGATGAACTCGCGCGCGAGCTCGAGGATCGTCAGCGTCGCCAGGCCCAGGAAGTCGAACTTCACCAGGCCGATCGCCTCGACATCGTCCTTGTCGAACTGGCTCACCGCGCTGTCGCTGCCCGGCTGCTGGTACAGCGGGCAGAAGTCGGTGATCTTGCCCGGCGCGATCAGCACGCCGCCGGCGTGCATGCCGACGTTGCGCACGATGCCTTCCACGCGCGTGGCCAGCGCCAGCAGTTCGCGCACCTCCTCTTCGGCCGCTTCGCGCTGGTTCAGCTCCGGCGCCTCGCGGCGGGCGTAGATCGTCGCGTCCTTCTCGGGGTCGTAGCCCTCGGGTACCGGGGCCAGCGTCACCGTCTTGCCCGGCGGCGCGGGGATGAGCTTGGCGATGGAGTCGACATGCCCGTAGCCCATGCCGAGCACGCGGCCCACGTCGCGCAGCGCCGCCTTGGCCGCCATCGTTCCGAAGGTGGCGATCTGGCTCACCGCGTCGCGCCCGTACTTGTCCTTCACGTACTCGATGACGCGGTCGCGGTTGGCCTGGCAGAAGTCGATGTCGAAGTCGGGCATCGACACGCGCTCGGGGTTGAGGAAGCGCTCGAACAGCAGCTTGTAGGCCAGCGGGTCGAGGTCGGTGATCGCCAGCGCGTAGGCCACCAGCGAGCCGGCGCCCGAGCCGCGCCCCGGCCCCACCGGACAGCCGTGCCCCTTGGCCCAGACGATGAAGTCGCTGACGATCAGGAAGTAGCCGGCGAACCCCATCTGCTCGATCGTCGCCAGCTCGAAGGCCAGCCGCTCCTCGTAGCGCGGCCGCTCGCGTTCGCGCGGCCCGGCTTCGGGGTAGAGCGAAGCCAGGCGCTTGTCCAGCCCGGCTTGCGCCTGCTGGCGGAAGTATTCGGCCAGCGGCATCGGCACGCCGTCGGCGCCCGGCGGGGTGGGGAAGTCGGGCAGCTGCGGCTTGCCCAGCGTCAGCTCGAGGTTGCAGCGGCGCGCGATGTGCACGCTGTTGGCCAAGGCGCTGGGCACATCGGCGAACAGCGCCGCCATCGCCGCGGCGCTCTTGAGGTGCTGCTCGCGCGTGAAGCGCTTGATGCGGCGCGGGTTGGCCAGCGTGTCGCCCTCGGCGATGCACACGCGCGCCTCGTGCGCTTCGTGGTCGTCGGGGGTGAGGAACTGCACCGGGTGCGTGGCCACCACCGGCAGCCGCATCGCCGCGGCCAGCGGTACCGCGGCGCGCACATGCGCCTCGTGCTGCGGCAGCCCGGCACGCTGCAGCTCGATGTAGAAGCGCCCGGGGAACAGGCGCGCCAGCTCGGCGGCGACGGCGCGGGCGCGCGCCTCGTCACCGGCCACCAGCGCCATGCCCATGGCGCCGAGGTCACCGCCCGAAAGCGCGATCAGCCCGCCGCCCAGCTCCTCCAGCCACGCCCACTTCACGAGCGCCTGGTTGCGCTGCACGTTGCCGACCCAGGCGCGCGCCAGCATCTCGCTGAGGTGGTGCCAGCCGCGCTCGTCCTGCACCAGCAGCAGGAGGCGGCTCGCGCCCTTGTCGCTGCACTGGACGAAGCGCGCCTCGGCCAGCGGCTCCATCCACACGTCCACGCCGATGATCGGCTTGACACCCTGGGCCCGGCAGGCGCGATAGAACTTGACGGCGCCGAAGAGGTTGCCGAGGTCGGTGATGGCCAGCGCCGGCATGCGGTCGGCGCGCGCTGCGGCCGCGGCGTCGTCGATGCGCAGCGTGCCGTCGACGACCGAGTACTCGCTGTGCAGGCGCAGGTGGACGAAGGCGGCCGGCGAGGCAACCTGCGGCTGTGCTTGGCCGGCGTTGGCGCTGCTGCTGCCGGTGCTGCTGCCGGTGCCGCTGCCGGTGCCGCTGCCGGTGCCGCTGCCGGTGCCGGTGCCGCTGCCGGTGCCGCTGCCGGTGCCGCTGCCGCTGCTGCCGCCGATGCCGCCGCCGGTGTTGTCCACAGCCGCGTCTTCACTCGTCCTCGCGGGCAGCACAGCAATCACGCGGTCATTCATGCGGTCATTCTAGGCAGCCGATTCCGCCTCATCTTTGCCGGACAATCGCGCGCCATGTTGTGGTGGTTCCTGCGCGCGCTGGGCGTGCTGATGGTGCTGACGGCGATCGCGCTGGCGATGTCGCGCGCGCCCGACCGCACGGTCGATTCGCTGGTGGCGCGCTGGGCGCCGCCGCCTTCGGACTTCATCGACGTGCAGGGCCAGATCGTGCACGTGCGCGACGTCGGGCCGCGCAGCGACCCGCTGCCCGTGCTGCTGCTGCACGGCACGTCGGCGAGTCTGCACACCTGGGAAGGCTGGGTCGCTGCGCTGAAGCGCGAGCGCCGCGTCATCAGCTTCGACCTGCCGGGGTTCGGCCTTACCGGGCCCTTCGCCGGGCGCTATGCGGGGCAGGCCTACCGCGGCGACAACTACGCGCGCTTCGTGCTCGACCTGGCCGACAAGCTCCAGCTCGGCCGCTTCGTCATCGCCGGCAACTCGCTCGGCGGCGATGCCGCCTGGCGCGTGGCGGTGCTGGCGCCCGAGCGCGTGCACCAGCTCGTCCTCGTCGACGCCGCCGGCCCCGCCTTCGTGCCGCCCGAATTGCCGCTCGGCTGGCGGCTGGCGCGCGTGCCGGTCGTGAACCGGCTGTTCGAATCGGTGCTGCCGCGCTCGGTGGTGGCCGAAGGCGTGACGCTGTGCTACGGCGACCCGCAGCGCGTGACGCCCGAGCTCATCGACCGCTACTTCGAGCTGGCGCTGCGCGAAGGCAACCGGCGCGCGCTGATGGAGGGCCTGCGCGACTGGCACCCGGGCGACGGCGCCGAGCGCATCGCCTCGGTGCGCGCACCGACACTCGTCATCTGGGGCCGGCGCGACCGCCTGATCCCGCTGGCGGTGGGCGAGCAGTTCGCCCGCTCGATCGCCGGCAGCCGGCTCGTCATCTTCGACGACCTGGGGCATGTGCCGCAGGAGGAAGACGCGGCGCGTACCGTCAAGCCGGTGCGGGCGTTCCTCGGCCTCGCGCCGTAGCGGGCCGCAGCCCCGTCGCGCAGCCCGGCGCGCAGCCCGGCGCGCAGGGCTGCGGATCAGCCGGCGAAATCGCGCGCCGTGTCCCCCGCGATGCGCCCGGCCTCGATGCGCAACTGCCGCTCGCAGCGCGTCGCGATCGCCCGGTCGTGCGTCACCAGCACCAGCGTCGTGCCCAGTTCGCGGTTCATCGCGAACATCAGCTCCATCACGCGCTCGCCGGTGGCGAAGTCGAGGCTGCCGGTGGGTTCGTCGGCCAGCAGCACCTGCGGGTGCACGACGAACGCGCGCGCCAGCGCCACGCGCTGCTGTTCGCCGCCGGAGAGCACCTTCGGGTAGTGCGCCAGCCGCTCGGCCAGGCCGACGCGCGTCAGCATCTCGGTGGCGCTGTCGCGGGCGTCGCGCCGCCCCATCAGCTCGAGCGGCAGCATGACGTTCTCCAGCGCCGTCAGGTTGCCCAGCAGCTGGAAGCTCTGGAAGACGAAGCCGACGTTGCGCGCGCGCAGTTCGGCGCGCGCGTCCTCGTCGAGGGCGAACAGGTCGGCGCCGGCGAGCCGCACGGTGCCGCGGGTGGGCACGTCGAGGCCGGCGATGATCGACAGCAGCGTGCTCTTGCCCGAGCCCGAGGCGCCCACGATGGCCACGCTCTCGCGCGGGGCGAGGGTGAAATCGATCTCGTGGAGAATCGTCAGCGTTCCGGTGGCGTCGGCCACCTGCTTGGTGAGCGCGCGCACGGCAATGATGGGTTCGACGGGTTCGACGGGTTCGGCGGATTCGACGCGTTCGGCTTCGGACATCGCTTGTTCTTCTGCGGCGCAAGATTGCGCGGCAGCGCCGGAAAGGCCCGGGGCGGCGCGCGCCCTTCACGGCGGTGGCGCGCAGGCCCGGCGGCGGTGGCTGCTGCGCGCGGCGGTCGCGCACTGTAGCGTGGTGGCGCTGTCGGCCTGGCTCGGCAGCGGCACGGCCGCCCATGCCCAGGGGTCATCGGGCAACGCCTCGGGCCCGGCGAGCGCGGCAGCCGGTAGTGCCGCCGCCAAGACCATCGTCGTCGTGGGCGACAGCCTCTCGGCCGAGTACGGCCTGGCGCGCGGCCAGGGCTGGGTGGCCTTGCTCGAACGGCGCCTGGCCGCAGAACGCAGCGGCTACAAGGTGGTGAACGCCAGCATCAGCGGCGACACCACATCGGGCGGCCGCTCGCGCCTGCCGGCGCTGCTGCGCCAGCACAAGCCGCAGGTGGTGGTGCTGGAACTCGGCGGCAACGACGCGCTGCGCGGTCTGCCGCTGGCGATGACCGAGGCCAACCTCACCGAGATGGCGCGCCAGAGCAAGGCCGCCGGCGCGCGCGTGCTGGTGTCCGGCATGGCCGTGCCGCCGAACTACGGCCGCAGCTACGGCGAGCAGTTCATGGCCCTGTTCGCGAAGGTGGCCAGGGCCGAAGGCACGGCGCTGGTGCCGTTCATCCTCGCCGGCGTCGCCGACGCGGCGGATGCCGAGGCGATGTTCCAGCCCGATCGCATCCACCCCAAGGCCGAGGCGCACCCGCGCATCCTCGGCAACGTGTGGCCGGTGTTGAAGCCGTTGCTGCGCTAGGGCGGGCCGGCCGGCCGCGGCGCGGCCCGGCCCTTTTCAGCGCACCGCTTCGCGATCGCGCTCGCGCGGCGGCGCCCGACGCCCTTCGTCGTTGTTGTTGCCGCCGCGGCCTTCGGGCGCGCGCGCCGGTGGCACCTGGCGCGGCGCCGTGGCGGCCGGCGGCGCCGCTGCGGCGGGTGGCGGTGTCGCCGGCGCCACGCGCGGGGGGTGCGGCGGGTGCGGCGCGGGCGCGCTGCCTTGGGCCGGCGCGGCGGGCGTTCGCTGCGCCGGTGGCGTGGGTTGCGCCGGTTGCGCCGAGGGGGCGGGCTGGGCCGGCCGCACGGGTGCTGCAGGCTGGATCGTCTGCACCGGCGGCTGGCCGCTGCGCGGGTCCGTCGTGCGGCGGTCGCGACCATCACGGCCATCGCGCGGATCACGGCCATCGCGCGGATCACGGCCATCGCGACGATCGCGCCGATCGGGCACCGTCACCGTGCCGTCGTTGCGCGGCGGCGGCGTCACGGTCGCCGGCGGCGGCGCGTCGCGCCGCGGCGGCGGCTCGCCATTGCCGCCCGAGCGCGGCGGCGTTGCGATCACGCGCGGCGGTTCATTGCCGCCACCACCGAAGCGCGGCACATGCGCCGGCGGCGCCACCACGGTCACCGGGCCGCGGTGGCTCTCGGGCGGCAGGTTCACCACCGCACGGCCCACCGGCTCGCGGCGCACGAGGGCGTCGCGCGGCACCACGGTCACGCCGCCGGGCACGCCCTGGTTGCCGTAGGCGATCGGCCCGGTGGGCAGCGGCTGCTGCGGGTGCCCGCCCGGCCGCCCCGGCGGCGCGAAGCGCGGGTGGATGTTCACGCGGTCGATGTACACCGGCGTGGCGCGGTAGTAGGGCACGTAGCGCTCGCGCGGCGCCAGCGGCACCCAGCCGACGGTGGGCCCGCCGACGTTGATCGAGACGCCGAAGCCGGGCCCGCCGACCCACGCCACCAACGCCGGCGCGTACACCGGCCGCTGCACGTAGCCGCCCGGCGCCCAGCACCAGCGGCCGCGCCAGTGCACCCAGCGCCCGTAATGGAACGGCGCGAAGCCCCAGGGTGCCTCGTCGACCCAGGTCCAGCCCCACGGCCGCACCCACACCCAGCGGCCATAGCGGTAGGGCGCCCAGCCGGTCACCACCGTGGTTGGATACCAGATCGCACCGTAGTCGGGGTGGCGCTCCCACTGGCCCCAGCGGTCGAGATCCTCGGCGCCGGTCATCTCGGGCGAGACATGACCGGAAGACGCCAGACGCTCGTCGCGGTCGTCTTCGGCCAGCGCCCAGCGCGCGAAGGCGTCGTCGCTGCCGATGCCGCGCCAGACATGGCGCAGTTCGCCCGTGCGCGTGTCGCGGAACAGCTCCAGCCGCTGCCCGGTGCCGGCGGTGAGGCGGCGTGCATCGTCCACGCGCAGGTCGCCGCGCCAGCTGCCGGCGTAGGTGGTGTTGTCGTTGACGCGGTCGATGCGGTAGTGGCCGGCGCGCAGCGGCAGCAGGCGCGCCTCGCGCGTCACCACCTCCAGCTCAGCGGCGGCGTCGCGCGTGCGCACGCGCACGGCCACCGTGCCGCTGTGCAGCTGGAAGGCCATGCGCTCGTCGTCCAGCCGCAGCACCTCGATCTCGGTGCCGGCGCCCAGGCGCAGCACGGTGGAGCCGATGCGCAGGTCCACCCGCGCGCCGCCGGCGGTGGAGATGCGGTCGCCGGTGGTCAGCGGCCGGTTGCGTTCGGCATCGTCCCAGCGGCCTTCTTCGGCGTCGTAGCGCGAGACGTTGCCCTGCAGGTCGACGATGCGGCCGACGCGGCCGGGTGGGTCGATTTCGGCGGCAGACCCACCCGCCGTGGGCGCTGCAGCCGCGGCGAAGGGGGCGGCCGGCTTGTCGGCGGCCTCCTCGGCGCCGGCCTCGGCCGCGCGTGCGGCCGCCAGGCCCACCGCCCACAAACAGGCCCCGGCGAACAGCCACGACGTCAGGTGCACGGCAAGCCGGCGCGCCCGTTCGAACGCAACGTCGATCGGTGGCCGGGCGGTGGCAGGCGGACGGGGACGGGCTGGCATCATGTTCATGGCAACGGCTGCCCGGCGGGCATCGATGACCGCCGCGGGTGCGCAAGCAGGGGCCGCCCTTGTAAAGCCATGTTGCTGCGCAAGCGGCCCCAGGCATCGTAGCCGCCGCGCGAGCGCCCCGCCCCGGGTGCGGCCATCCAGCACAAACGGTAGGAGCCTTCCAGTGACCAGCCCGACGCGCAGCGCCGACTTCGAAACGCTCACCCTCGCCGCCGAGCCCGGCGAACCGCGCATCGCGCGCATCACCCTCAACCGGCCCGAGCGGCTGAACGCGATCAACGCCGCGCTGCCGGGCGAACTGCGGCGCGCCGTCGAGCGCGCCGAGGCCGACGACAGCGTGCACGTCATCGTGCTGGCCGGCGCCGGGCGCGCGTTCTGTGCCGGCTACGACCTGCAGGACTTCGGCGGCGGCCTCGCCGAGCACCCCTGCCAGCAGGAGAAGCAGCCGTGGGAGCCCACCGAGGACTACGCGGCGATGAAGCGCTACACCGAGGACTACATGGCGCTGTGGCGCTGCCGCAAGCCCACCATCGCGATGGTGCACGGCGTGGCGCTGGCCGGCGGCAGCGACATCGCGATGTGCTGCGACCTGCTGGTGATGGCCGACGAGGCGAAGATCGGCTACCCGCCTGTTCGCGTGTGGGGCTGCCCGACCACCGCGATGTGGACCTACCGGGTGGGACCGATGCGCGCCAAGCAGCTGATGTTCACCGGCGACATGATCGACGGCCGCACCGCTGCCGCGTGGGGCCTGGCCACCGCCAGCGCGAGCGGGGAGCAGCTCGCGGCCACGACCCTCGCGCTCGCCCGCCGCATCGCCGGCGTGCCGCGCTCGCACCTGGCGATGCACAAGATGGTCGTCAACCAGGCCATGCTGACGATGGGCCTGGAACAGACGCAGATGTTCGCGACGCTGTTCGACGGCATCACCCGCCACAACCCCGAAGGCCTGTGGTTCCGCCGCCAGGCGCAGGCGCACGGCTTCAAGAGCGCGGTGCACTGGCGCGACAGCGGGCGGGCGATTCCGGAAGGCGACGAGGCGCGGGCGTTGATCGCGCAGTTGGAGTCGCAGCGGCCGGCGCGCTGAGGTCCAACCGCCCCCCGGCAAAGGGCCCGCCGCTCAATCCTCCGCCGCGTCGCCCGCCTGCGGAAAGAGCACGCTCGTGAAGCCCAGCTTCGTCAGGTCGGTCATCCGCGTCGGGTACAGCCGGCCGATGAGGTGGTCGCATTCGTGCTGCACCACGCGGGCATGGAAGCCCTCGGCTTCGCGCTCGATCGGCCGGCCTTCGAGGTCCCAGCCGCGGTAGCGGATGCGCGCGTGGCGCGGCACCACGCCGCGCAGCCCCGGCACCGAGAGGCAGCCTTCCCAGCCCTCGACCAGCTCGTCACCGAGCGGCGTGACGAGCGGGTTGAGGAGCACCGTCCGCGGCACCGGCGGCGCTTCGGGGTAGCGCTCGTTGCGCTCGAAACCGAAGATCACGAGCTGCAGGTCGACGCCGATCTGCGGCGCGGCGAGCCCGGCGCCATCGGCCGCGGCCATCGTCTCGAACATGTCGGCCACCAGCGCGCGCAGCTCGGCCGTGCCGAACTCGCGCACCGGCTGCGCCACGCGCAGCAGGCGCGCGTCGCCCATCTTCAGGATCTCGCGAACGGCCATGCGCGGCTTGCGTTCAGCGGAACGAGACGCGCACCGCCGGCCGCCCCGGCAGGCCCCAGTAGACGACCTCGACGCCCTGCCCCGCCTTGGGCGGCATCAGGCGCGAGAACGAGCCCAGGCTGATCAGGTCGCCCGGCTTCATGGCCGCGCCGCCACCGCTGCGCGCCAGGTCCTTGGCCAGCCAGACGACGGCGTTCAGCGGGTGCTCGAGCACGTCGCTGCCCTTGCCGCGGTCGACCTCCTTGCCGCCTTCGCTGACGACGACGACCATGTCGCGCAGCGCGTCGAGCAGCGCGAAGCGCTCGGCGCGCGTCGCCGGCACGGCGATCGGCGCGCCCATCACGCCCAGGCGCGCGCCGACGTTGATGGCGTTGACGGCGGCGCCGTTCAGCCGCGGCGGCGCCTGCACGACGAGGTCGGGCAGCTCGATGAACGGGATCACCTGGTCGATGGCCGCCAGCACGTCGGCGGGGGTCTGCGCCTGGTTGATCGCGGCGTCGCTGACGCGCACCAGCATGTCGGCCTCGAACAGCGGCCGCGCGCCGAAGGCGGCGTCGACGACGGCGCCGTCCTTGAGCAGCATCGACTCGTACAGCGTGCCCCACACCGGCGAGTCGTGGTTGAAGCGCTTCTGCACCGCCGGATTGGTGAGCCCGGCCTTGTAGCCGACCACCGGCCCCATCTGCACCGCGAGCAGACGGTTGAACTTGGCGCGCGTGCACTCGCCGTCGGCAGCCGAGAGGCCCTCGGGGTTGTTGGCCGGGCGCTTGGCGAGGTAAGCCTCGGCCAGGGCCACGACCTCGGCGTCGCCGAGGCAGGCGGCGCCGGCGGCGGCACTGGCCAGGGCCAGGGCGGCGACAGCGAACGATGAAGCGAGCGGTGCGATGCGCATGGGTGGGTCTCCTCGAGTGTGGTCGTCGGGCGCGAGCCGCAGTATGCCGCGCGCGCCGCTCGGTCAGCCGGCGCCGGAGGCTGCGGCCAGGCCGGAGGCTGCGGCCAGCAGCGCGCGCAGGCCCGCCTCGTCGAGCACCGGCACGCCGAGTTCGCGCGCCTTGTCGAGCTTGCTGCCGGCCTCTTCGCCGGCGACGACCCAGTTCGTCTTCTTCGACACCGAGCCGGCCACCTTGGCGCCGGCCGCTTCGATGAGCTCCTTCGCCTCGTCGCGCGAAAGCGTCGGCAGCGTGCCGGTGAGCACCAGCGTCTTGCCCGCCAGCGGCAGCGCCGCCGGTTCGCCGCTGCTGCCACCGCCCGGGCCTTGCTGCTCGGGCCAGTGCACGCCGGCGGCGCGCAGCTGCTCCACCACTTCGCGGTTATTCGGCTGCGCGAAGAAGGCATGGATGCTCGCCGCGACCACCGGGCCGACGTCGTTCACCTGCAGCAGCTGCTCCTCGCTGGCGGCCATCACGCGGTCCAGCGCGCCGAAGTGGCGCGCCAGGTCCTTCGCCGTGGCTTCGCCGACATGGCGGATGCCCAGCGCATAGAGGAAGCGTGCCAGCGTCGTCTGCTTGCTGCGTTCGAGCGCCGCCACCAGGTTGGCCGCGCTCCTGTCGGCCATGCGCTCCAGCGCCGCCAGCTTGGCCACGCCCAGCTTGTACAGCTCGGGCAGCGTGCGGATGATCCCGGCATCGACGAGCTGGTCGACGAGCTTGTCGCCGAGCCCCTCGATGTCCATGGCGCGCCGGCCGGCGAAGTGCAGCAGCGCCTGCTTGCGCTGCGCGGCGCAGAACAGGCCGCCGGTGCAGCGGTGGTCGATGCCGCCCTTCTCGCGCTGCACGTCGCTGCCGCACACCGGGCAGTGGCGCGGCATGTGGAAGTTCGGCACGTAGCGCCGGCGGCGGCGGTTTGCACCATCGACGCCCGCTGCGCCCGCTGCGCCCTCTGCGCCCTCTGCGCCGTCCGCGCCGCCGGCGTCGGCAACGCGGCCCACCACCTCGGGGATCACGTCGCCGGCGCGACGCACGATGACGCGGTCGCCGACGCGCACGCCCTTGCGGCGCAGCTCGAACACGTTGTGCAGTGTCGCGTTGCTCACCGTCGTGCCGCCCACGAACACCGGCTCCAGCTTGGCCACCGGCGTCAGCTTGCCGGTGCGGCCGACCTGCACTTCGATGCCGTTCAGGCGCGTCACCTGCTCCTGCGCCGGGTACTTGTGCGCCACCGCCCAGCGCGGCTCGCGCGTCTTGAAGCCGAGCTGGCACTGCAGCGCGAGCGCGTTCACCTTGTAGACGACGCCGTCGATGTCGAACGGCAGCGCGTCGCGCCGGAGCTCGATGTCGCGGTGGAAGGCGACCAGCCCCGCGGCGCCGGGCACCACGCGCCGGTCGGCCGACACCGGCAGCCCGAACGCCGCCAGCGCGTCGAGCACCGCGGCGTGCGTAGGCGGTCCGTGCCAGCCCTGCACTTCGCCCAGGCCGTAGGCGAAGAACGACAGCGGCCGCGACGCGGTCATCGCCGGGTCGAGCTGGCGCACGGCCCCGGCGGCGGTGTTGCGCGGGTTGATGTAGGTGCGCTCGCCCTTGTCACGCTGGCGCTCGTTCAGGCGCTCGAAAGCGTCGCGCCGCATGTAGACCTCGCCGCGCACTTCCAGCACCGGTGGCGGATGTGCGGTGTCCAGGCGCAGCGGGATCTGGCCGATCGTGCGGATGTTCTGCGTCACGTCCTCGCCGGTTTCGCCGTCGCCGCGCGTGGCCGCCAGCACCAGCACGCCGGCCTCGTAGCGCAGGTTGATCGCCAGGCCGTCGAACTTCAGCTCGGCGGCGTATTCCACCGGCGGCGCGTCGGCGGCCAGCGCCAGCTCGCGCCGCACGCGCGCGTCGAAGGCGGTGGCGCCCGCCGCCGTGGTGTCGGTCTCGGTGTGGATCGACAGCATCGGCACCGCATGCCGCACCGGCGCCAGGCCTTCGAGCACGCGGCCGAGCACGCGCTGCGTCGGCGAATCGGGCGTGCGCAGCGCCGGGTGCGCCTCCTCGAGCGCCTGCAGCTCCCGGAACAGGCGGTCGTACTCGGCGTCGGGGATCTCCGGCGCGTCGAGCACGTAGTAGCGGTGCGCGTGGTGGTGCAGCAGCGCGCGCAGTTCGGCGGCGCGGCGGGCGGGCACGGGCGCCGTCGGCCTCGCCGGCATCGCTTCCTCCTCAGCCGGCACGCAGCTGCTTCCTCAACGCCTCGCCCACCTCGGGCCGGTCGCGGAAGGGGTCGCTGGGGTTGCGGCGCATCAGCAGGTCTTCCATGCGCAACTGCACCGAGCCGAGTGCCTTCGGGTGGCTGTAGACGTAGAAGCGGTTCTCGTCCATCGCGGCGAAGACCTGGGCCGCCACGTCCGCGGCAGTGACCTTGCCGCTGGACACCGCCTTCTCGCTCATCGCCTGCGCGATCAGCTGGCTTTGCGTCGGCGCCGCCGCGGGCGCGCCGGGCGGCCGGTTGCGCTCGCTCCTGTGGATGGCGGTGGGCACGAAGAACGGGCACAGCACATGCGCGTGCACCTGCGCGGTGACGAGCGCCAGGTCCTGGTACAGCGTCTCCGACAACGCCACCACCGCGTGCTTGCTGGCGCTGTAGACGCCCATGTTCGGCAGGTTCACGAGGCCGGCCATGCTGGCGGTGTTGACGATGTGGCCGTGCCAGGCCGCGTCGCGTTTCGCCGCCGCCAGCATCAGTGGCGTGAACACGCGCACGCCGTGCACCACGCCCATCAGGTTGACGCCGAGCACCCACTCCCAGTCGCGCGCGCTCGTCTCCCACACCAGGCCGCCGGCGGCGACGCCGGCGTTGTTGAACACGAACGTCGGCGTGCCGAAGCGCGCCAGCGTCGCCTCGGCCAGCGCCTCGACCTCGGCCGCCTTCGACACGTCGAGCCGGAAGGGCAGCACCTCGGCGCCGAGCCCCTGGACCTCGTGCTGCGCGACGGCCAGCGCGTCGGCCTGCACGTCGGCCATCACCACCTTCATGCCGCGCTGCGCCGCCACGCGGCTGGCCTGCAGGCCGAAGCCCGAAGCGGCGCCGGTGATGACGGCGATGCCGGCGTTGCCCGCGCCCATTCCTGCCGTGCCGCTGCCTGCGCTGTCGCCGCTCGCCCCGCTCATGCGGCCTCCACCGGCATCGCCCGCTCGATGATCGGGTCGACGTCGACGCTGCTGCCGAGCACGCCGAAGACATCGCTGCCGGCACCCAGGCGCGCGCCGCAGAAGGCCTCGAAGACGGCCGGCGGCGAAACGCGGTGCAGCAGGGCCGCCTGCAGCACCAGCGCCGTGTCGCGCGCCAGGATGCGCGACTGCGCTTCGGGCACGCCGCCGTCGATGGCCGCCAGCACGCGCGCTGCCGCGGCGTCCAGCGCCTCGTGCGCGCCGCGCGCGCCGCGCAGTTCGTGCTCGATGGCCGGCGCCACGTCGGCGCCGCGCAGCGCGCGCTGCAGGTCCAGCGCCATGATGTTGCCGGCCCCTTCCCAGATGCTGTTCAGCGGCAGCTCGCGGTAGATGCGCGCCATCACGCCTTCACCGGCCGCTTCGACATAACCGTTGCCGCCCAGGCACTCCATCGCCTCCTGGCCGAAGTGGCTGCCGCGCTTGCAGACCCAGAACTTGGCCACCGGCGTCAGCAGCCGGCGCATCACCTGCTCGTGCGCGGCGTCGGCTCCGCCGGCGCCGTTCTCGGTGCGGTCCACCGTCAGCGCCAGCCGCAGCGCCAGCAGCGTGGCCGCCTCGCTTTCCAGCGCCAGGTCGGCCAGCACGTTCTTCATCAGCGGCTGCGCCACCAGCGGCTTGCCGAAGGCGTGCCGCTGCGCCGTGTGGTGCAGCGCGATCGACAGCGCCTGCCGCATCAGGCCGGCGGTGCCGAGCGCGCAGTCCAGGCGCGTCAGCGCGCCCATGGCCAGGATCTGCGGCACGCCGCGGCCTTCCTCGCCGACGAGCCAGCCGCTGGCGTCGGCGAACTCCACTTCGCTGCTGGCGTTGGCGTGGTTGCCGAGCTTGTGCTTCAGCCGCTGCACGAAGAACGCGTTGACGCTGCCGTCGGGCCGGTGGCGCGGCAGGAAGAAGCACGACAGGCCGCCCGGTGCCTGCGCCAGCACGAGGAAGGCGTCGCACATCGGCGCGGACATGAACCACTTGTGGCCGGTGATGCGGTAGCGCCGGCCCCACGCGTCGTCGCCGTGGTAGACGGCGCGCGTGGTGTTGCTGCGCACGTCCGAGCCGCCTTGCTTCTCGGTCATGCCCATGCCCATCGTCACCGCGCGCTTGGCGGTGCCGGGGACGAAGCGCTCGTCGTAGTCGCGCGCGGCCAGACGCGGGCCCCACTCGGCCTGCAGCGCCGCGTTGGCGCGCAGCGCCGGCGTCACCGCGTAGGTCATCGACACCGGGCACAGCACCGAAGGCTCGGCCTCGGTGAAGAGCATGAAGCCGGCGGCGCGCTCGACATGCGCCAGCGGGCCGCCGGTCCACGGCGTGCCGTGCAGGCCATGGCGCAGCGCCGCGCCCATCAAGGCGTGATAGCTGGCGTGGAACTCGACCTGGTCGACGCGGCGGCCGACGCGGTCGTGCGCGTGCAGCACCGGCGAGTGCGCGTTGGCCAGGCGGGCATGGCGTTGCATCGCCGCGCTGCCCATCTCGGCGCCCAGCGCGTCCAGGCGCGCCAGGCGCTCGCCGCCGAAGCCCGGCGCCAGCGCCCGCAGCGCATCGCGCAGCGGCCGGTTGACGCGAAAGAGGTTGGTGTCGGCCAGCGGTTCGGCCTGGTTGAACACCTCGTGGGTCACGTGGGTCACGGTCGTCATGGCAGTCTCCACATCAAAACATGCGCGATGCCGTCTTCGCTGTAGGGCGCGCCTTCGCGCGCGAAGCCGAAGCCGGCATAGAAGGATTCGAGGTAAGCCTGCGCATCGAGGCGGATGCGCCGCCCCGGCCAGGCCGCCAGGCAGCGCGCCAGCCCCTCGGCGAAGAGCGCGCGGCCGTGGCCGGCGCCGCGCGCTTCGGGCGCGGTGACGACGCGGCCGATCGAAGGCTCGGCGTACTTGGTGCCTTCGTCCAGCACGCGCAGGGTGCTCAGCAGCGCGCCGGTGCTGCCGTCGCGCCCCAGCAGATGCCAGGCGGCGCGGTCGTGGCCATCGAGGTCGAGGTAGGCGCAGCGCTGCTCGACCACGAAGACACGGCTGCGCAGCGCCAGCGCGTCGTAGAGATCGTCGCGCCGCAGGTCCGCGAAGCGGGCCCAGGTCCAGCGCGTCGGCCCGCAGCGGCCCGCGCTCACCCCAAGCCACTCCCGCGGCAGGGCAGGCAGGAGGAGAACATCCCGTGCATCAGGCCAGCTTCACCAGCTGCTTGCCGAAGTTGCGGCCCTTGAGCAGGCCGAGGAATGCCTCGGGCGCGTTCTCCAGGCCGTCGGCCACCGTCTCGCGGTACTTCAAGCGCCCGCTGGCCACGCCTTCGGCGAGTTCGGCCAGCGCCTGCGGCCAAAGCTGCATGTGCTCGCTGACGATGAAGCCTTGCAGCCGCAGCCGTTGCGTCAGCAGCAGGCGCGGCTGCGTGATCGGCATCGGCGCGCCGTCGTAGCCGGCGATCATCCCGCACAGCGCGATGCGGCCGAACGCGTTCATGCGCGACAGCACGACGTCGAGGATGAGGCCGCCGACGTTCTCGAACAGGCCGTCGACGCCGTTCGGCGCCGCCTTGTCCAGCGCCGCAGCGAGCGAGGCGAAGTCGCGGTGCGCCTTGTAGTCGATGCACTCGTCGAAGCGCAGTTCCTCCTTCACGTAGGCGCACTTGTCGGCGCCGCCGGCCAGCCCGACGGCGCGGCAGCCGCGCGCCTTGGCCAGCTGCCCGACGACGCCGCCCACGGCGCCGCTGGCGGCATCGACGACGATCGTCTCGCCGGCCTTGGGCTCGATGAAGTGCACCAGGCCCACCCACGCGGTGACGCCGGGCATGCCCACGGCGCCGAGGTACGCCGCCAGCGGCACGCGCGCCGTGTCGACCTTGCGCCAGGCGCCCTTCTGCGCCGCCTCGACCACCGTCCACTCCTGCCAGCCGCCGGCGCCCACCACGGTGTCGCCGGCCTTGAAGGCGTCGCTGCGCGACTCGGCCACGACACCCGCGGTGCCGCCCACCATCACCGCGTCCACCGCCACCGGCGGCGCGTAGCTCTTCATGTCGTTCATGCGCATGCGCATGTACGGGTCCAGGCTCAGCCAGTGGTTGCGCACCAGCACCTGCCCTTCGGCGAGCGCAGGCGTGGGCACCGTCTCGAGGCGGAAGTTGGCGGTGGTCGCCTCGGCCGCGGGGCGCGAGGCGAGGACGATGCGGCGGTTGTTCATGGCCCTGCTCCTTCGGTCGTTCATGCTCGTCAGTCGCCGTCGCCGCCGGTGGGCTTGCCGACCAGCGGCCGCACGTACTTGAAGGTGCCGCTGGCGTGCACGCACAAGGCGCCGGCACCGTCGAACACATGCCCTTCGCAGAAGGCCAGCGAGCGCGTTCGGTGCAGCACGTGGCCGGTGGCCTTCAGCACACCGGCTTCGACGGTGGCCGGCTGCACGAAGGTGGTCTTCATCTCGATCGTGATCACTGCCGGGCCGAGCGCCTCGCCGGGGACGTGCAGCGTGCGTGCGGCCTGCGCCATCGCCACGTCCAGCAGCGTCATCAGCACCCCGCCGTGCGCCACAAGGCGGTGGTTCAGGTGCCCCTCGTCCAGCGGCAGGCGAAGCTCGCTGCGCCCCTCGCCGGCGGCCCACAGCTGCAGGCCGATCTCCTCGACGAAGGGGATGTGCACGACGAACGCCAGCGGCCCGCCCTGCGTGCCGCGGACGGGCCCGCGGGAAGGGCCGCGGGAAGGCTCGCGGGAAGGGCCGCGGCCCGGCGCGCGCGTCGTGCTGCCGCCGGCCACGCCTTCAACCCCCGCCGTGCACGCAGGAGACGCCACCGTCGACGGCGAGGATCTGCCCGGTGATGTGCTTGCCCGCGGCGCTGGCGAAGAGCAGCGCCGCGCCCTTGAGGTCGTCGTCGTCGCCGATGCGCCTGAGCGGCGAATTCGACGCCAGCCTTTGGGCACCGAACTTCTCCAGCGTGCCGCGCGTCATCTTGCTCGGGAAGAAGCCGGGGGCCAGCGCGTTGACGGTGATGCCGTGCTCGCCCCACTCGCCGGCCAGCGTGCGCGTGAAGTTCACCGCCGCACCCTTGCTCGCGCCGTAGGCGATGAATTCGACGTCCATGCTGCCCGACAGGCCGGCGATGCTGGCGACGTTGATGATGCGCCCCTTCTTCGCCGGGATCATGCACGCCTTGCCCACCGCCTGGCAGAACAGGAACATGCTGCGGATGTTCAGGTTCATCACCTTGTCCCAGGCCTCCAGCGGGTAGTCCTCGGCCGGCGCGCCCCAGGTGGCGCCGGCGTTGTTGACGAGGATGTCGATGCGGCCCAGGCGCTGCAGCGTCTCGTCGACGACCTTCTTCACGCCGGCCGGGTCGGCGGCGTCGGCGGCGACCCAGCGGGCGTCGATGCCCTTGGCAGCGAGGTCGGCGGCGGCCTCCTCGAGATCGGCCGCCTTGCGCGAGGTGAGCATGATCTTGGCGCCGCCCTCGCCCAGCGCTTCGGCGATCTGCAGCCCGAGGCCGCGCGAGCCGCCGGTGACGAGGGCCACCTGGCCGGTGAGGTCGAAGAGCTTGTGCACGGGAGTGCTCATGGGTTTCCTTGGTTGCTGCGCCTTTGCCGCGAGTGCGGCGCGGCCGTCTCAGCGTTGCGGATCAGAACCATTCTTCGCGCATTTGCCGCACCAGCGGTTCGCGCCGCGCGACGACGCCCAGCCACGCATCGATGCGCGGCAGCTCGTAGGCGAAGAAGTAGCGCATCGCGGCCAGCTTGCCTGCTTCGAGCGCACCACGCGGCGCGCGCGCTGCGGCGGCCAGCGCCACGTCGAGCCACACCCACGCCAGCACCACGTGGCCGAAGGCCTGGAGGTAGGGCGTCGCGTTCGCCAACGCTTCCTCGGGGTTGCCGGTGGCCCAGGCCGCCTTCGTCGCCGCGCCCAGCCGCTGCAGCGCCGCGGCCAGTGCGTTGGCCGGCTCGGCGAGGCCGGCCACCTGGCCGGCGCGCTCGATGGTCGCGTTGGCGCGCGCGGCCAGCAGCTTCAAGCCCGCGCCGCCTTCCATCACCACCTTGCGCCCGAGCAGGTCGAGCGCCTGGATGCCATGCGTGCCTTCGTGGATCATGTTCAGGCGGTTGTCGCGCCAGTACTGCTCGACCGGGAAGTCGCGCGTGTAGCCGTAGCCGCCGTGCACCTGGATCGCCAGTGAATTCGCTTCCAGGCACCACTCGCTCGGCCAGCTCTTGGCAACGGGCGTCAGCACTTCGAGCAGCAGCGCCGCTTCGCGCGCCGCCGCGGCGTCGCCGGTGTGCGCTTCGTCGACGAGGCGGGCGCAGTACAGCTCGAGCGCCAGCGCGCCCTCGGCGTAGCTCTTCTGCGCCAGCAGCATGCGCCGGATGTCCGCGTGCTCGATCAGGCGCACCTGCGGCGAAGACGAGTCCTTGCCCGCCGGCCCCACCGGCCGCCCTTGCGGCCGGTTCTTCGCGTACTCGAGCGACGCTTCGTAGCCGGCCATGCCGAGCATCGTCGCCGCCATGCCCACCGCGATGCGCGCTTCGTTCATCATGTGGAACATGCAGCGCAGGCCTTCGCCGGCGCGCCCCACCAGGTAGCCGATGGCCCCGGCCTTGCCGCCGGGCCTGAACCTGCCTTCGCCGAAGTTGAGCAGCGTGTTGGTGGTGCCGCGCCAGCCGCACTTGTGGTTCAGCCCCGCCAGCGCCACGTCGTTGCGCTCGCCGGTGAGGCGCCCCGCGGCATCGACCATCTTCTTCGGCACGACGAACAGCGAGATGCCCTTCGTGCCCGCAACCAGCGTGCCGTCGTCGCGCGGGATCTTCGCCAGCACGAGGTGGACGATGTTCTCAGTGAGCTCGTGCTCGCCGGCCGAGATCCACATCTTGTTGCCGCGCAGGCGGTAGCGCGGGCCGAGCGGGTCGCGCTCGAAGTCGTCGCCGTCCGGCTCGGCACGCGTGGCGATGTCCGACAGGCTCGAGCCGGCCTGCGGCTCGGACAGGCACATCGTTCCTGACCAGCGGCCGCTGAACTCGGTGGCCGCGAACACCTGCTGCTGGCGTGGCGTGCCATGCGCCATCAGCAGGCTGGCGTTGCCGCGCGTCAGCAAGCCGCCGCCGATGCTGACCGAGGCCTTGGCGAAGAACGCGTCGGCGGCCGCTTCGACCACGTAGGGCAGCTGCATGCCGCCGATCTCGGCGTCCTGCGCCGCGGCCAGCATGCCGCTTGCGGCGTAGGCCACCCAGGCGTCGTGCGTGGCCTGCGGCAGCACGACGCGCAGGCCGTCGGCATCGGCGACGACGCGCGGCTCCTCGATATCGACCAGGCGGTTGAAAGGCGCGAACTTCTCGCGCGCGATGCGCTCGCAGGTGTCGAGCACCTGCGCGAACGTCTCGGCCGAATGCTCGGCGAAGCGCGGCCGCGCCGTGAGCTCGGTGACGCGCAGCCAGTCGTTGAGCAGGAAGTCGACGGTCTGGCGCATGCGCTGGCTGCGAGCGTGGCGTGCGGCGGTGGGAGTGCGCTGCCCGGCGCGCTTCAGCGCCGTGGCGGCGCGAGCTTGAAATGCGCCAGCGCGGCCGCCGCGATCGGCGCGCCCCACTCCTGCACGAAGTGGCCGCCCTCGGCCACTTCCAGCGGCGGCGCGCAGCCGCGGATGCGCCGGGCCAGCGCGCGCATCGGCGCCGCGCCGAGCACGGGGTCCTGCATGCCGATGGCCATGAAGGCGTCGCCGCGCCACTGGTCGGTCCAGAAGACGCCGGCGGCGCGGCTGAGGGCAGCGCCGGGTGCGTCGTCGCGGTCGGGCACGAGGTTCGGGAAGGCGCGCACGCCGGCCTTGTAGCGCGCGTCGGGGAACGGCGCGTCGTAGGCGGCCGCCTCGGCGGCGCTCAGCATCGGGCAGGCGCGTGCCAGCAGCTTGCCCACCGCGAGGTCGGGCTGGCTGTTGCTGTAGGCGCGCCACTGCAGGAAGCCTTCGGTCACGGTGCCCGTGCCCAGGCCGGTGTTCATCACCAGCAGCCGCGTGAAGCGCTCGGGCATCGCCATCGGCAGCGTCAGGCCGATGAGCCCGCCCCAGTCCTGGCAGACGAGCACGATGTTGCGCAGGTCGAGCCGCTCGATGAAATCGAGCAGCGCGTCGCGGTGGCGGTCGAAGGTGTACCAGCCCTGCTCCGCCGGCTTGTCCGATCGGCCGAAGCCGAAGAAATCGGGGGCCACGACGCGCAGGCCGGCTTCGGTGAAGACCGGGATCATCTTGCGGTAGAGGTAGCTCCAGGTCGGCTGGCCGTGCAGGCACAGCGCCGTCACCGCGGCGCCGCGCGCGCCTTCGTCGATGTAGTGGCGGCGCAGCGGCGGCGCCCCTTCGACGGTCTGCTCGAGGGTGCGCGGCGGATACGGCCAGTCCGGCAGGCCCGCGAACCGTTCGTCCGGCGTGCGCAGCACTTCCATCGCGACCCCTTTCCTTCTCGCTGCGGCCAGGCGTCGCCGCCGCTCAGAGCACCTCGAACACGCCCGCCGCGCCCATGCCGCCGCCGACGCACATCGTCACGCACACGCGCCTGGCGCCGCGCCGCTTGCCTTCGATGAGCGCGTGCCCGGTGAGGCGCTGGCCGCTGACACCGTAGGGATGCCCGATCGCGATGGCGCCGCCGTTGACGTTGAGCCGCTCCATCGGGATGCCGAGCCGGTCGGCACAGTACAGCACCTGCACCGCGAACGCCTCGTTCAGCTCCCACAGGTCGATGTCGCCCACCTTCAGGCCCAGGCGCGCGAGCACCTTGGGCACGGCGAAGACCGGGCCGATGCCCATCTCGTCGGGCTCGCAGCCGGCCACCGCGAAGCCGAGGAAGCGGCCGAGCGGCTTCAGGCCCTTCTGTTCGGCGAACTTCTCGTGCACCACCACGCAGGCCCCGGCGCCGTCGCTGAACTGGCTGGCGTTGCCGGCCGTCACCACGCCGCCAGGCACGGCGCTGCGGATGTCCTTGATGCCCTCGTAGGTGGTGCCCGGGCGCAGGCCCTCGTCGGCGCCGACCGTGACTTCCTTGCTGCGC
>JAEUPF010000061.1 GCA_016790425.1 Rubrivivax sp. | reverse complement strand
CCACGCCCACGCCCACGCCCACGCCCACGCCCACGCCCACGCCCACGCCCACGCCCACGCCCACGCCCACGCCCACGCCCACGCCCACGCCCACGCCCACGCCCGCCGATCCGACCGACGACTGGCGCGCCGAGATCACGCGCCTCGTGGGGCCGGCGGTGTGTCGCAGCGACAGTCAGTGCCGCGCCCTGCCGCTGGGCAGCAAGCCGTGCGGCGGCCCCGAGGGCTACCTGGCCTGGTCGACCGAGGGCACCGACGCGCGCGCGCTGGAGGCAGCGGCGGTGCGCTACCGCGACGCGCGGCGCTCGCGCCACGAGCGGTTGGGGTTGATGTCCGACTGCGCCGTCGTGCCCGAGCCGGCGGTGCGCTGCGTGGCGGCGGCGGGTGCGGCGGCCTCCAGCGCCGGTCGGTGCCGGACGCTGGGGTCGCCCGCGGGCGCGGGGACGAGCCTGCGCTGACGGCCGCCGAAGATCCTCGGCGCAACGCGAATCGCGTTCACTTGGCGCGTGGCGCGTGGCGCCTGGCGTCTGGCGCCTGGCGCCTGGCGCTTGGCGTCTGGCGCCGATGACGCGGCGAGCTGCCCCCTTCATTCACGGGGGGTCGGCCCCGCGTTCTCGTATTCCCGGACGAGCCGAAACATTCCGGGCGCTTTCAATTTTGGCCGCAGGCCCGCAAGGCCCCGGAACAACGAGGAGGCGCCTTCATGAATCGTCCGCTGTCGAGTGCCGTCGCTTTGGCCATTGCCACGATCGTGGCCGGCTGCGGCGGGAGCGAACCGAGTCCTGGTTCGACCGCCGATGCGATGCCCGCCGCGAGCAAGAGCCAGGCCGCGGCGCCGCTGAAGAGCCCGGTCGTGGAGGCGACGGCTGCGCGGATCGACCGGCGCCTGGCCGGGGCCAGCGGCACGGTCCAGGTCTGGGTCAGCTTCGACCAGGAGTCGCTGGCGCAGCACCGGGCCAAGCTGGCCGCCGCAGGCAACGGACGGCAGCGGATGCTGGCCGCCAAGACCGGCGAGGGCATGTCCAGCGAGTCGGCGAGCGTGAAGGCGGCGATGTCTGCGCAGCGCACGGCCATCCGCGCCCAGCATGTCGAGGCGGCGGCGCGGTTCGCCAGCCTGGGCGCAACGGAACTGGCGCGTGTCTCGGTGGCGCACAACGCGGTGGCGGTGCGCGTGGACGCGGCGCAACTGGCCTCGCTCGCTGCGCTGCCGGGCGTGCTGCGCGTGCGGCCCGTCATCGACTATTCGCTGCACCTGGGCGAGACGGTGCCCTACGCCGGCGGCGCCGCCTTGCAGGCGGCCGGCTTCGATGGCACGGGGGTGCGCGTGGCGGTGCTCGACAGCGGCGTGGACTACACGCACCGCAATCTCGGCGGCCCGGGCACACCGGCCGACTACGCCGCCTGCTTCGCGCAACGCACCGCCGCGCCCAGTGGCGCCTGCGCGGCCCTGTTCGGGCCGGGCGCACCGAAGGTGATCGGCGGCTACGACTTCGTCGGCGAGTCCTGGCCCACCACAGCCGAGGCGCCCGATCCCAACCCGCTCGACCAGCAAGGCCACGGCTCGCACGTGGCGGACATCATCGCCGGGCGCAGCGCCGACGGGACGCACAAGGGCATGGCGCCGCAGGCCAGGATTCTGGCCGTCAAAGTGTGCAGTGCGGTCGCCACCTCCTGCAGCGGCATCGCGTTGCTCCAGGGGGTGGACTTCGCCCTCGACCCCAACGGCGACGGCGACATGAGCGACGCTGTCGACGTGATCAACCTGTCGCTGGGCACCGACTACGGTCAGATCGAGGACGACCTCTCCCTGGCGTTGACCCATGCGGTCGACGCCGGCGTCGTGGTGGTGGCCTCGGCCGGCAACGGCGGCGACCGGCCGTACAAGGTCGGCTCGCCTTCGATCGCCCCCGGCGTGCTGAGCGTGGCGCAGACCCAGGTGCCCAGCGCGCTGGCCCTGGGGCTGAAGATCAACAGCCCGGCGGCGATCGCGCGCACCGAGTTCAACACCGCGACGCTGGACTTCGCGCCGGTCGGCGCGGGCTTCACCGGCGACGTGGTCTTCGTCGGGCGCGGCTGCAACGCCGATGCCTATCTCGCGAATCCTGCCGGCAAGGTGGCGCTCATCGACCGCGGCACCTGCAACGTCAGCGAGAAGGTCCGCCGCGCCAGCGACGCCGGCGCCATCGGCATCCTGATCGGCCTCGTCGCCGAGGGCGACGCGCAGACGTTCTCCAACGGCGGCCAGTGCCCCGAGCCTCCCAACGGGACCTGCAAGCCGAGCCTCGTCATCACGCAGGGCACGAGCAGCCAGATCAAGGCCAACATCGCCTCGCCCGTCAACGTCAGCGTTTCGCCAGCCATCGCGACGAACCTGGTCGGCAGCATGGTCGCCAGTTCGTCGCGCGGGCCGAGCAGCCTGCAGGCGCTGAAGCCGGAGATCGGCGCGCCCGGCGCTTCGGTGTCGGCCGTGGCCGGCTCGGGCGCGGTGCAAGGGGCCTTCGGCGGAACCTCCGGCGCCGCGCCGATGGTCAGCGGCGCGGCAGCGCTGCTGGTGCAGGCGTTCCCCACGCGCTCGCCGATGCAGATCAAGGCGATGTTGATGAACAGCGCCGAGACGGCGATCTACACGAACCCGGCGACCCAGCCCGGCGAGCTGGCGCCGGTCTCGCGCATCGGCGCGGGCGAGCTGCGCGTGCAGCGCGCCGCGGCGCTCGAGTCGATCGCCTGGAGCCCCGAGGCGCACAGCGCCGCGCTGGCTTTCGGCGCCCTCGAGGCGGCCGGCCCGACGGCGGTCGTGCGCAAGCTGCGCATCGAGAACTTCGGCCACAGCGCCAAGCGCTTCCGCATCCAGTCGAGCTTCCGTTTCGCCGACGACGAGGCGAGCGGCGCGGTGCGGGTGCACACGCCCTCGAGCATCACCGTGCCGGCGCACGGCAGCGTCGACATCCCGGTGACGCTGCTCATCGATGCCGGCAAGCTGCCCGAGTGGACACTGGACGGCGGCCCGCAGGGCGGCAACGGTTCGGCGTTGAACGGACCGGAGTACGACGGCTACATCGCGCTGACGGCCGGTTCCGAGCGGCTGAGCGTTCCGTGGCACGTGCTGCCGCGCAAGGCGGCGCTCGCCCTGGGCGTGCCGGTGCGCGAGCGCAGCGGGCGCTCGGTGGTCCTCACGAACCTGGGCGCCGAGGTCGGCGGCTACGACCTGTTCTCGCTCCTGGGTACCAGCCCGCAACTGCCCTCCAGCGCCTTGCCGCACCCCGGCGACAACTTCGCCGTGGTCGACCTGAAGGCGTTCGGTGCCCGCTTCATTGCCAGTTGCGGCGTGCCCGGGGGTTGCCTGCAGTTCGCCATCAGCACCTACGGCCGCCGGCCGCACCCGCTGTATCCGCGCGGGCTCGAGGTGGACGTGGACACCGGCGCCGGCGGGCTGTACTTCGTGTACCAGGAAGAGAACGGCGGCTTCGGCGCGAGCGGGCAGAGCCTCGTCTGGGTGCAGAAGGCGGGGGCGAGCACGAGGAGCGCGTTCTTCTTCAACGATGCCGACCTGAACTCGGGCAACACCATCTTCACGGTGCCGATGGCAGCGCTCGGCTTGGCGGGCGCCGGCGGCCCGGGCACGACGCTGACGATCGACGTGTACGCCTACGACAACTACTTCACCGGTAATCTCAGCGATGCAATGACCGGCATGAAGTTCACGCCCGCGGCACCGCGCTTCAGCGCCGCGGCGAGTGGGGGTGCGGTGCCGCGCTTCGCCATCACCAAGGTGCCGTACACGCTGAACAGCGCGGTGCCGGCGGTTCAGAGCTCGGAGACGGGGCTGCTGATGATGTACCGGCGCAACGCCGGCTTCGAAGACCAGGCGATGACGATCGACCGCTGATCGCGGGTCACCCGGGGCCTTCAGGGGCCGCGCGCGAAAGTGCGCGGGCCCTGCGGCCGACCGGCCGGGGCGGCGGCGCTCAGCGCGCGGACGACCCGGGCAGCGGCTGGCGCGCGCGCTCGGCCGGGCACTGCACCCAGTGGCCGCCCCGGCTGGCGTGGTAGAGGAGCTGGCGCGTCGCGTCGCTCACCACGAGCCGCCAGCCGGGCACCAGGGCCTGCGTGTACATCAGCCCCGGCACGGGGCAGCCGAGCGAGCCGTCGCCCCAGGTCACTGCTTCGACCGCAACGCGAAGGTCGGGACCGTCGCCCAGCCGCCCGTGGGTACGGGCATCGGCCAGCACGGCGGCGCGAATGGCATCGACGCCGACTTCGCCCGCAAGGCTGCCCGCAACGCTGCCCGAGCGCGGCATCGCGCCGCCGGGATCACGCGCCGCCAGGCCGGGCGGCCTGCTGCGCGCCGGATCAGGCGCGGCCATCGGCGCGGCCTGCGGAGGCGCCGCGCAGGCGCCGAGGCCGGTCATGGACAGCACGGCGAGCACGCTGCGTGACCATGCCGCCCGGCGCTCAGCTAAGGCGCCCATGGCAGTGCTTGTACTTCTTGCCGCTGCCGCACGGGCAGGCGTCGTTGCGCCCGACCTTGGGGATGCCGCCCATCGCATCGGCACCCGGCAGGGCGCCGCCGCCGGCCGCGCCGGTGCGCGCGGCGACGGCCGACAGCGCCTCGTCGGCCCCGCTTTCCTGCGACACGCTGCCGTCTTCGTTGGGGTGCGTGTAGGTGACGTTGGAGACGTGCCCCACGCGCTCCTCGATGGCGTGCGCCGCCTCGGCCACCTGGGCCTCGGTCTGGATGCGCACCGTCATCAGCACGCGCGTCACTTCCATCTTCACCGTGTCCAGCAACTGGCTGAACAGCTCGAAAGCCTCGCGCTTGTATTCCTGCTTCGGGTTCTTCTGCGCGTAGCCGCGCAGGTGGATGCCCTGGCGCAGGTAGTCCAGCGCCGCGAGGTGCTCGCGCCAGTGGTTGTCCAGGCTTTGCAGCAGCACCATGCGCATGAACGGCGTGAACTGCTCGGCGCCCACGAGGTCGAGCTTGCCCTTGAACGACGCGTCGGCGGCGGCGACGACGGCCTCGACGATGTCGTCGTCGGTGATCGAATCGCTTTGCGCCACCTTGGCCTTCAGCGCCACGTCGAGCTGCCACTCGTCGCGCAGCACCCGCTCCAGCCCGTCGAGGTCCCACTGCTCCTCGAGGCTCTCGGGCGGCACGTGGGCGCGGACGATTTCCGTCATCGTCGCCTTGCGCAGGTTGGCGATCTGGTCATCCAGGCTGGCGGCCTCGAGGATCTCGTTGCGCTGCTGGTAGATCACCTTGCGCTGATCGTTGGCGACGTCGTCGTACTCCAGCAGCTGCTTGCGGATGTCGAAGTTGCGCGCTTCCACCTTCCGCTGCGCGCTCTCGATGCTGCGGTTGACGATGCCGGCCTCGATGGCCTCGCCTTCGGGCATGCGCAGCTTGTCCATGATCGCGCGCACGCGGTCGCCGGCGAAGATGCGCATCAGCGGGTCGTCCAGCGACAGATAGAAGCGGCTCGCGCCCGGGTCGCCCTGGCGGCCGCTGCGGCCGCGCAGCTGGTTGTCGATGCGGCGGCTCTCGTGGCGCTCGGTGGCCACGATGCGCAGGCCGCCCTGCGCCTTGACCTGCTCGTGCAGGCTTTGCCACTCGTCCTTGAGCTTCTGCGCGCGCGCCGCCTTCTCCTCGGCCGCCAGCGCCTCGTCGGCCTCGAGGAACTGGATCTGCTTCTCGACGTTGCCGCCGAGCACGATGTCGGTGCCGCGGCCGGCCATGTTGGTGGCGATGGTGATGACGCTCGGCCGCCCCGCCTGGGCCACGATCTCGGCCTCCTTGGCGTGCTGCTTGGCGTTGAGCACCTGGTGCGGCAGCTTCGCGCCTTCGAGCAGCTTGCTGATCAACTCGCTGTTCTCGATGCTCGTCGTGCCCACCAGCACCGGCTGGCCGCGCTCGTGGCAGTCGCGGATGTCGGCGATGACGGCGTCGTACTTCTCCTTGGCCGTCTTGTAGATCAGGTCGTTCTCGTCCTTGCGCACCATCGGCCGGTTGGGCGGGATCACCACCGTCTCCAGGCCGTAGATCTCCTGGAACTCGTAGGCCTCGGTGTCGGCGGTGCCGGTCATGCCGGCGAGCTTGCCGTACATGCGGAAGTAGTTCTGGAACGTCACCGAGGCGAGCGTCTGGTTCTCGCTCTGGATGGTGACGCGCTCCTTGGCCTCCACCGCCTGGTGCAGGCCGTCGCTCCAGCGCCGGCCCGTCATCAGGCGGCCGGTGAACTCGTCGACGATGATGATCTCGTCGTTCTGCACCACGTAGTGCTGGTCGCGGTGGTAGAGCTGGTGCGCCCTCAACGCGGCGTAGACGTGGTGCATCAGCGAGATGTTGGCCGGGTCGTACAGGCTCGCGCCCTCGGCCAGCAGACCGGCCTGGCTCAGCAGCTCCTCGGCCTTCTCGTGCCCGCCTTCGGTCAGGTAGACCTGGTGCGTCTTCTCGTCGACGGTGAAGTCGCCCGGCGTGATGACGCCTTCGCCGGTGCGCGGGTCGGCCTCGCCGATCTGCTTGGTCAGGCGCGGGATGACGGCGTCGATGCGCACGTACATCTCGGTGTGGTCCTCGGCCTGGCCGCTGATGATCAGCGGCGTGCGCGCCTCGTCGATGAGGATCGAGTCGACCTCGTCGACGATGGCGTAGGCGAGGCCGCGCGCGACGCGGTCGGCCACGTCGGTGACCATGTTGTCGCGCAGGTAGTCGAAGCCGAACTCGTTGTTGGTGCCGTAGGTGACGTCGGCGGCGAAGGCCTCGCGCTTCTGCGCCGGGTTCAGGCCCGGCACGTTGACGCCCACCGTCAGCCCGAGGAAGCCGTACAGGCGCCCCATCCACTCGGCGTCGCGGCGCGCCAGGTAGTCGTTGACGGTGACCACGTGCACGCCCTTGCCGGTGAGGGCATTGAGGTACACCGGCAGCGTGGCGACGAGGGTCTTGCCTTCGCCCGTCTTCATCTCGGCGATCTTGCCCTGGTGCAGCGCGATGCCGCCCACGAGCTGGACGTCGAAGTGGCGCATCTTCAGCGCCCGCTTGCCGGCCTCGCGGACGACGGCGAAGGCTTCGGGCAGGAGGTCGTCCAGCGTGCTGCCTTCGGCCAGGCGCTTCTTGAACTCGTCGGTCTTGGCGCGCAGCGCCGCGTCGTCGAGCTTCTCGAACTGCGGCTCCAGCGCGTTGACGCGCTCGACCGACCGTCGGTAGGTCTTCAGCAGGCGATCGTTGCGGCTGCCGAAGACGGCCGTCAGGAACTTTGGAAGCATGGGGATGGCGCTGGCACCGAACGGGACCGCGCCCTCGAAAAGGCGGCTCGGGAGTTTACCAAGGGACACTCTTCGCCCCGGCGCCACAGGCTGGCCCGGCTCGGGGCATGCCCTATCATCGGACAGCGCAGCCGGCGCGATACTGCAACGGTCATTCGCCCGGGGTTCACGGGGCGCGGCGCGCACGAGGCGCCGCATGCGTGAAGCCGGCGGCCCCAGGCCAGCAGCGGAACGCCCGTTGCTGCAAGGGCCGCGATCGCTGCAGAGGCTGCCAGGCGGGCCCAGATCCGCCGCAAGGGACGCAGGGAGACGCTTTCAACCGGTGCGCGTGCTGCTTCGAGAAGAAGCGGCGCGCGACGCGAGACGAGCGCGCGTGCGGCGCGCCGTGCGACAGGTCGTGCCCCGCGAGGCCGGCCTGCTGAAACGGCCGCCCGGGCGGCAGGACGAACGAGAAGAAGGAACCCGATGAGCGACGCTGCACAGCCCCCGCAGGGCGCGCCACGGCCGGTGCGGTCGTCACCGGCCTCGACGAAGCCGGTGTCCGCCGGCCCCGCTGCACCGTCGGCCGTTGCGCCGCTGCCCTCGCTGCTCGCATCGTTGATCGGCGTCCTCTTCGCTGCCACGGCCGTTGCCGCGCCGGTGCCGGCGCCGGGGACGACCTCCGCGGTTGCGGCCAAGGCCACGGCGCGCCCGGCGCCGGCGAAGCAGTCCCGGGCCGCCGCGCCCAAGGGGCCGGTGGCGGCAAAGAACATCGCCGTCGGTGCAGCGGCCGTGCCGGCGTTGCCCAAGGCTTTCCTGGCCGACGGGTGCCTCGACGCCACGCATGGCGAGTG
>JAEUPF010000002.1 GCA_016790425.1 Rubrivivax sp. | reverse complement strand
GGCGAAACCCTCGCCCTGCGCGCCAACACCGTCTCCACCGTGCAGGACAAAACCCTCATGGGCCGCCTGCGCTACGCCCCAGCCATCTCCAGCTTCGTCTTCTCCGACAACAGCAACCTCCCCGCTCAGGCCATCAGGCCCCGCGCCTTCACCTGACGCCACCGGGCGCGCCAGCGCCGGCGGCGCACCTCAGTCTCCCGGCGCCAGCCCGGAAGCCTCCCCGGCGCGCACGCTGTCGAAGTGGATGCGACGCTGGTTCAAGAGCAGCCGCGCCGCCCAGCGCCACAACGGACGATCCCACGGACTGAAGCGTGGCAACTGGAAAGGGTCGTCACCGACACGGGCGACCCCTGGAGCCGTGGTGACGGCTCCCCTGAACCCCATGCGCTTGAGCATCTCGACGTGGGTGGCGTCGAAATCCCGGCCCGGCACTCCGTTCGGGTACGCCATGACATCGACGGGATGGTCGATCGTGGCCGCGAGTTGCTCGCGCCCCTGGACGATCTCGTTCCAGGCTTGGGCCGCAGGCAGCGAGGTCAAGATGGGGTGATTGACGGTGTGCGCGCCGATTTCCATGCCCGCACCCCGGAGCTGCCGCACCTGGTCACTGCTCATCATGAGGTCGTCGGGCAGGGACGACGGCTTCAGCCGCGCAATCAGCGTTCGCAGCGCCGTCTCGCGCTCGGCCAGCGGCCGATACTTGATGCGCGGCAGCAAGGCGTTCATCGCTGCGCGCCGATCGGCCAGCGTAGCCAGCGACTGGCTTTCGAGCCCGAACTCGCCAAGGTCGGCGTGCGATACGGTGGCGTTGCGCAGCGCCTCGATGACCGTGTCGTTCCACATCCGCCCGCCGTTCAAGAAGCCCGTCGACACGAACAACGTCGCCTTCAAACCATGCTGCCGAAGGATCGGCAAGGCGACGCGGGCGTTGTCGGCGTAGCCGTCGTCGAAGGTGATGACCAACGAGCGCGGCGGCAGGCACCCGCGCACCAGATGCGCGATGGCTTCTCCGAGCGTCAAGACGTTGAACGCCCGGGCGACCAGCCGCATCAGGCGGTCGAACTGCTTCGCGTCGACCTCGCCGGGCAACAGCGGGTCCGGCAGCGCCAGCACGCGATGGAAGATGAGGATCGACAGGCGCGCCCCGCCCAGCGACTCGCTGATGCCGAAGGCCAGGCGGCTTGCCCGCGATGCCAGTACCAGGTCGAGGTTCATCGTGTCGTCGCAGCTATCACCTTCGCCGCTGTGCACTGGACACCGCAGCAGGCCGGGCATCGGCAGGCGCTACCGGCCGGTCAGGCGCGGCATTCGACGGCGCAGGCACCGTGCCGCGTAACCTCGATTCGCGCAGCATGGCTTCGACGATGAGCACGAGCGCCACCAGGTAGTACGGCAGATCGAAGTACGCCAGGCTCAGGAAGGCCCCGCCGATGGCGTAGCCGATCAGCGCTGCCTGGACCATCGGCATCAGCTTGGGAACCCAGGCACCGAACTCTGGGTCACCGCGCGTCGCCACCGCCAACTGGCCCGCCCGCCGCCATGTAAGCAGCCCGATCGCCACGAACAGCCCGAAGGCGACGAAACCGTGCTCGCCGAGCACCTGGAAGTAGATGCTGTGCGCGACCCAGTACATGCCCTGGAAGACCTCGTACTCGGGCCCGGTCGGCGCGTACTTCTGGAAGATCGCGGCAAAGTCCGAGCGGAAGCCGCCGCCCACGAACGGTCGGTCGAGCGCCAGGTTCCACAGGGTGTGCCACGTATAGAGGCGCGACATCGCCGACTCGTCGGCCTTGTACTCCTTCATCGTGTTCATGCGCTCTGTCCAGCTGTCGGGCATGAACATGAAGCCGATGGCCAGCAGCAGCGCGATGCCCAGGCTGATGCGCAGCGGGTAGCGGCTCTTCAGGCCGAGCAGGGTCGCCATCGCGACGATGCCCAGCAACGCCCCCCGGGACTGCGACCCGAGGACGCCCAGGCACACGGTGATCATCGCGAAGACCAGCCCGACCCTCAGCAGCCGCCGTTCGGTGACCTGGTAGAGGTAGTAGAGGAACGGCACGACCATGATCAGCGCCACCGCCAGCGAGTTGTTGTCCTCCACCATGCTCCCGGCCGGGCCCCAGACGCGGTGGGCACCGCCAGTGGCCAGGGTCCAGACGCCGCCCTTGATGCCGTAGAAGGCGATCGACAGCGCGACCACCCAGATCAGCCAGTCGACCTGCGCACGGGTGCGCACCAGCATGATCGTGACGACGACCATGACCTGGATCTTCAGCACGAACAGCCAGCGCTCGAACACGTACTCCGGCTGGTTCAGCGCGAACAGCGACGTGATCGACATCCACAGCAGGAAGAGAAGCCAGACCACCGTCAGTGGGGTCATCGGGACAGCCTGTCGCTGCCGGGTCGACAGCGCGACCACCATCGTCACGACGGCGGTCAGCATCGCGAAGGGCAACTCCTGGGCGAACCCGTAAGTGAGCCGGTGCGGATTCATCAGCGACATCCAGGCCCACAGCAGGGGCCCGATGTACGGGTGCTTGAACACCGCCAGCAGCAGCACGCCGAACAGCGTGGTGAGGAGGATGTCGCGCAAGCGGTGGCTCCCCGGGTGTCAATGGCGCACGGGCGCAAGCGCTTCGCGGAACAGGCGCACCTGCGCCTCGCTCGTTCCCTGCCAGCCCATCTCCAGCGCATAGGCACGCAGCTTGTCGGCCGGCTCGGCCCGGGCAAGCACTTCGCGCACGGCCCGCGCGTACTCGGCGCTTGCGGTCGAGTCGATGATCGCGCCCAGGAACGGGCGTGACAGGATCTCCGGCACGCCCCCGACCCTGGCCGCGACCACCGGCGTGCCGCACGCGAGCGACTCGAGAACGACATTGGGCCATCCTTCGCGTTCCGAAGGAAGGAGCATCACGTCCGCCGCGCTGTAGTAGATCGGCAAGCGGGCCTGCGGCACGGCGCCGGCGAAATCGACGCGCTCCCCGATGCCCAGTTGCTGCGCCTGCGCCAGCAGCCGCGGGCGCTGCGGCCCGTCACCGACCACGATCAGGCGCGCCTGCGGATGCGTGGCCGACAAATCGCGCAGGACTTCGAGAGCGATCGATTGCCGCTTCCCCGGCACCAGGTTGCCCACCGTCAGCAGCACCGGGGCACCGGCAACCCCGAGTTCGGCCCGTGCGAGAGCGGCGTCCACCGGCCTGAACGCGCCGCCGTCCACGCCATTGCGCAGCACGTGCACCGGACGCCTGGCGATGCCTTGCTCGACCATGCGCGCGGCCAATGCTTCGCTGACGGCGATGCATGCCGCGGCTCGGCTGAACGCCCAGCGCATCCATGCCGCAGGCGTACGGTAGCGCCCGATGAGGTTGATGTCGCTGCCGCGCGCGGTGACAAGGAACGGGCGGTTGCTCCACCGTGCAAGCAGGGCCGCGGCGACGCCGTCGGGATAAGCGTAGTGCGCATCGATGAGGTCGAAGTCGAAGCCTTGCGCACGAAGCCGACACACCGCGCGCCAGGCGCCACGCGCCAGCAGCCACGGCGCCACGTTGGTGCCGACACGCGGAGGAAGGAAGTAGCGCGGGTGGACCACGTCGATGTCGTGGCGCTGCTCGGCGCTCGGGGTGCGTGCGAAGGCGGCGTAGTGACCGAACCGAGGGTTCGTCGACGGGAACCACGGTACCGGCGCGACCACCCGCGTGTCGACCTCGCCCGTCTCCAGCAACTTGCGCAGGCGCGTCTCCACGAACAGGCCGTGGCCGGCGCGCGCCGAGCTCGGGTAGAGCGTCGAGAACAACAGGGAGCGAATCGGCGCACCGCTCGCCATGGTCTTGCTCCGGCGCCTCGTGCCGCGCGGGCCGATGGTCATCTCAGCGGGGGCCCGGCGCGCCCCGCTTGCGCGCCAGCACCATCGTGCCCTCGGTCATCACATGACCGGCGAAGCGCAGCGGCGGCAAGACGCGGATCGCATGCACCACGGCGCGCGCAAGCGGCGACTTGTTGTCCAGCCGCATGATGTCGAAGCGGTCGAACGACTCGAAGCCGCGTTCGCGCAGATACGCGCGCAACTGGTAGAAGCTGAACCAGTGCACGGCGGGGTACTTGGCGTAGTTGGCCACTCGCGGCCAGTCCGACAGCGCGCGGCGGACGACGTACCGCTTCACGAATGCCGGGTACCAGCTGTAGCCCGGCAGGTTGAATTCCTGCTGCTTCGGGCACAAGCGGCTGCTGGTGGAAAGGAACAGCAACCCGCCCGGGCGCAGCACGCGAACGGCCTCGTCGACGCAGCGCTGCCAGTCCTCGACATGCTCGAGCAGTTCGGGCATCAGGCTGATGTCGAAGGATGCATCGGGGAACGGCAGCGCGGTGGCCGAGCCGACCTCGAAAGCCGCCTGCCGCCCGTGCTCGACAGCCCGTTCGCGCGCCAGGCGGATCAGCGGCTCGTTGATGTCCACGCCGTGGTAGCGGTGGCCGGCGTCGGACCAGAAGCGCGACTGGGTGCCGGCGCCGCACCCGATGTCGAGAACGTCAAACGCACCGGCCCGCCGCTCGGCGCTCATGAATCGCAGCACCAGCGCAGCGATGTCGCCGAAGCGCTGCAGTGTCCGCGGCGACAGGCTCTGTTCCTTGTAGTACTGGTAGAAGTCCTCGTGCGACGTCGTATCGAAACCTGCGGGCACGGGGGCGCTCGCCGGGTGGGTCGAGGTGTCCATCAGCAGCCCGCCTGTTTGCAAGATTTCAGCTTCATCCCGATCACGCTCGGCCGACGACCGGTGCGCGCTCGAGAACGGATTCGTAGACGCGCCCGTAGGCGGCCACCATGCCTTCCAGGCCGAACCGTCGTTCGACCGCCAGCCTGGCGGCGCGACCCATGGCGCGAGCGCGCGATGCATCGGCGACCAGATGCGCGATGGCGTGCGCCAGGGCATCGGGATCGCCCGCGGGCACCAGGGTGCCGGTGCTGCCTTCTGCAACGAGGTCGCGCGTACCGCCGACATCGGTGGCAACGACGGGCAGGCCGCTCGCCATGGCCTCCAGTACCGTGTTGGAGATGCCCTCGACGAGGGAGGGCAGGACGAAACAATCGAGCCCGCGCATGACATCCGGCACGTCGGCGCGTTCACCGCCGAACCAGGCCAGGGCGCCGAGGCCGGCCGCGCCGAGGATCGCCTCGCACTCGGCCCGCAGCGGGCCCTCGCCCACCATCACCAGCCGCGCGCTGGCGCGCAGATGCGGGAACTCGGTCAGCATCACCGCGAATGCCTTGGCCAGGAATGTCTGCGCCTTGACCGGCTGCATGCGCCCCACGGTGCCGACGATGAACAGGTGCGGGTCGCGGAACGGACAGCCCGTGATGGCCGGGCGCACCGGCGCCGGCCTGAAACGCTGCTCGTCGACCCCGTTGACGATGACGCTCAGCCGATCGGCAGGGACGCCGATCCTGGTGCGCAAGTAGCGTTCGAGTTCGCTGCCCAACGCGATCTGCTGCTGCACGAACGGACGGTACAACCGCCGCTCGGCGATGTGTCGGCGATTCGTGCCGCCCAGGTCGTCGGTGTCGCGGCCGTGTTCGCTGTGCACGCGTCCAGGCACGCCGGCCGCCCAGGCCACCGACTGGTATTCCAACGTGCCAAGGTTGCGCGTGTGGACGACCGCCGGCCGAAGGTCGCGGAACAGCTTGTACATGCGGCGGTAGTTCCAAAGCCCCGGCCCGGGCGGCTTGTTCAGCGCGATGCACTGCACGCCAGGCGCCTGAAGCCGCTTCGCGAAGGCGGGGTCCACCTGCGTCAACGCCACGATGACGTGCCGCCAGCGTTCCGCCGCGAGCCGGTTCACGACGTTGACCAGGCCGTTCTCGAGCCCGCCCACCGAGAACCGATGGACCAGGTGCAACAGGAGCGGGCGGCGGTCGGCCGCGGCGCTGGCGATGGCCGGGGCGGCCTGCGCGTTCGTCACAGGCGCCAGACGCGGAACCCCGCCGCCCGTAGCGCCGCGGCATCGAAGGCGGCTTTCACGTCGACGAATGGCGCCCCGGGAGTGAGCTTGGTCGCCAGGTCGGCCGGGGACAGGCGGGCATATTCGCGGTGCGCCACGGCGGCCACGATCGCGTCGGCGCGCGGCAGGTCGTTCCACGTTTGGAGGCGCACGCCGTACTCGTGCCTGGCCTCCTGCACGTCGGCCAGCGGATCGGTGACGTGAACATCCACGCCGTAGCTGTGCAGCTCGCGGATGATGTCGATGACCTTGCTGTTGCGCAGGTCGCCGCAGTCTTCCTTGAACGTCAGCCCGAGCACGTTGACGCGCGCGCCCTTCACGTGGCTGCCGGCGGCGATCATTTCCTTGATCGTGCGCTCGGCGATGAACTTGCCCATGCCGTCGTTGATGCGCCGGCCCGCCAGGATGACCTGCGGGTGGTAGCCGAGCATCTCGGCCTTGTGCGTGAGGTAGTAGGGGTCCACGCCGATGCAATGGCCGCCCACCAGACCGGGCTTGAACTTGAGGAAGTTCCATTTCGTTCCCGCGGCGGCCAGCACTTCGGTGGTGTCCAGCCCGACACGGTCGAAGATGATCGCCAGCTCGTTCATCAACGCAATGTTCAGGTCGCGCTGCGTGTTCTCGATCACCTTGGCCGCCTCGGCCGCCTTGATGCTGCTGGCGCGGTGCACACCCGGCACGATGATCTTCTCGTACAGGGCGGCCACCTTCTCCAGCGTGGCCGGCGTGTCGCCGGAAACGATCTTCAGGATCTTCGTCAGCGTGTGCTCGCGGTCGCCGGGGTTGATGCGCTCCGGGCTGTAGCCGACGAAGAAGTCCTGCTTCCACTTCAGGCCCGACTCGCGCTCGAGCACCGGAATGCACACCTCCTCGGTGGCTCCGGGGTAGACGGTCGATTCGTACACGACGACGGCACCGCGCTTCAGGTGGCGGCCCACGCTGGCGCTGGCACCCACGAGCGGGCGGAAGTCAGGGATGTGCGCGTCGTCGACCGGCGTCGGAACGGCAACGATGATGGCGTCGGCCTCGCCGAGCAGCTTCGCGTCACTGGTGTAGACGGCGTGTCGCGCAGCGGCGAGGTCGGCGTCGGCGAGCTCGCGCGACGGGTCGGTACCCGCCTTGCACGCATCGACCTTGTGCTGCGCGATGTCGAAGCCGATGGTGCGCAATTGCTTGCCGAACTCGACCACCAGCGGCAGGCCGACATAGCCCAGGCCCACGACTGCCACAGTATTCATGCTTGTTGCCTTCTCTGCTCTCTTCAATCAGGAGGGATCGCGACGCTCGGCCCGAACGCCTTCGAGGACGCCGACGATCGCGCCGAGATGCTGCGCGACGAAGCCATCGAGCGCCGGCGAATCCGGATCCGCGGAAGCCAGGTAGAACGTGACAGCCGCAGCATCGTCGCCTCGGCCGAGCAGCCGGCCCCACAGCCCGCGCAGGGCGGCCCGGCGATCGTCGGCCAGCAATTCGCCATCGACCCAGTAGACCTGCCGTACCTGGACCCTGCGGGCATCGAGCCCTGCGGCCAGCGTGCCACCACGCATCTCGGCCGTGCGGACCACCAACTCGCCCCGCCCGGCAAGCGCCAGGGCGCGACGCCCCTCCGCTACGAGTGCCCAGTCGTGGCTGGTGGACTTGACGAGGACGTTCTGCGAACTGATCAGCTTCCTGCCGTACTGCTGCTGGCGATAGTAGGCGACATGGACCAAGGCCGCCTCGCCGCCAGGGATCAAGTAGGCGCGTTCAGTCGACGCTGCGGCACCGATGAATTCCGGGCGCGGTAGATCGGGAGCGACCGTCTCCTCGCCGAGCGCCGGCAATCGCAACTGCACGGGCCCGGCTTCGACGCCGAGGGATGTGGCCGGGGCCAGCGTCGGTGCCGCGGCGGCGGCCAGTGCGAGCGCAGCGGTCGCGACCCAGGCGAACGTCGAAACCGGCGCTCCCGCTTGCGGCGGCGCGGCACGCCGCGGCGCTTCATCCGGATCAGCGAACCGGCCTCCGATCCAGAAGATCAAGGCGATGACGATGCCGTAGACCACCCAGCCGTAGAAGAAGTGGTCAGGGCCCGCTCCCAGGCGGTTCTCCGAGAGATGGCCGACCATCACCAGCAGTATCGCGCGCACCCAGTTGGCTACCAGCGAGACGAGCACCGCACAGGCGATGAAGACCGCGCGCTTGCCGACGGAGCTGTAGTTCAGGTAAGCGAACAGGAAGCCAACCATGACCGAGACCGTCAGGTAGCGCACGCCGCTGCAGGCCTCGATCACCGACCAGGTGCCCGTCGGCACGACGAACTGCAGCCCCTCGCGGTACACCGGCACACCCAGCGAGCGCAGTGCCATCACCGTCACGTCCGCGGTCCACGTCATCAGCTGTGGCACGAGGAAGTCGCCGAACGGCACCATGAAGAAGAGGAAGCCCAGCGGAAACGCAATGGCGCGACCGATGGCCGTTCCCAGCAGCATGACGATCGCGATGACGACCATGGCCGTGGCTGCGATCTGTGCGCCGGCGTTGACGCCTGCCATGTCGGCCAGCAGCCAAAGGGCCGCCGCGCCCAGCATCGGCAGAGCCAGCCACGGCGCTGGCCGCGGCGCCAGCGCAAGCAGCCGTTCACGCTGACGCCAGACAAGCCACGCGGCGATCGGGCCCACGACCAAGCCGTGGGCGAACGCCTGCGAATTGAGCCAGACGTTGCTCATCGCAGCGAAGGTGCTGCCGTACATCAGTACCACCAGGCCCACGACCGGCACCAACAGCAGGCCCACGCGCCGCCAGTCAGGCGCGAACGCGGTCGCCAATGGCGCGCTCATGCCCCGGCCTCGGCCACCGCCGCAGCGGCCGGCGGGGAAGCGCTTTGGCGCGAGCGCTCCACGTGCGCCATCAGGTGGCGATCCAGGACGCCAAGGTGCGCCTCCCATGAGTAGCTCTGCAGCACGCGTCGCCGCGCCGCGGCGCCGATCGCCTCGGCAGCAGCGGCGCGATCGAGCAAGCCCAGCACCTCGCGCGAGTACTCGACCGCCGTTTCAGCGGCAATGATCTCGGCTCCGACCCTGACATTCAACGCGCTCACGCATTCGGCGGCCGCGACCACGGCGCGCTGCATCGCCATCGCCTCGAGCACCTTGTTCTGCACGCCGCGCGCCAGCCGCAGCGGCGCGACGACCACCGCAGCGTGCTGCAGATAGGGTCGCACGTCGGACACCGTGCCCGTCACGACCACGCCGTCGCCGGCGAGCGAGCACACGGCGCTGGTCGGGTTCCGACCGACGATGTAGAAGCGCACGTCCGGCCGCCTTGCCCGCAGCTGCGGCAGCACTTCGGCGGCGAACCAGCGCACCGCGTCTTCGTTGGGCCAGTAGTCCATCGCCCCGGTGAACACCACGGCCGCCTCCCCGGGGGCGAAAGGCGAGGACCGCTGAATTGCAGGAGCGAAGAACGCCGCATCGACGCCGTTGTCCAGCGCAAAGCAGCGCGCGGCGGACTCCGGCGCCAGCGAGCGGAACAGTTGCGCTTCCTTCCCGGTGGCGAAGAAGCCGGCGCGGGCCCGGGCGGCGATGCGCCGCTCCTCGGCCAGCAGCGTGCGGCCCTCGCGGGCATAGATCCACGACATCGGCCAGCGCTTGCGCCCGGCGTAGGCAGCCCACTTCGCCGAGTCGACATCGACGAAGTCGACGAGCATCGGGAGGTCGGCATGACGGTCGAGGTACTGCGCCATCGACGACGAGAACACCAGTGCGGCATCGATGCGTTCGCGGGCGAGCGTCGCATCGACCCAGCGCTGCAGGGCCTTGTCGCGGTAGTAGTGCACCGTCAGCGCCTGCCCGTCGAGCAGGCCGGCCATGCTTGCCAGGCGCGCGCGCTGCGGCACCAGGCGGCTCGCGTGCAAGCCGGCGCATTGCCCGGCCACCGTCTCGACATGCCGCAGGTCGGCGGGGTCGTCGACGAACGTCGCCAAGAAGACGCGGTGCCGCTGCGCCAGGTGACGCAGAAGGTTCCACGAGCGCACCTTGTCGCCCTTGTCCGGCGGATAGGGCAGCCGGTGAGCCAGGAAGAGCAGCGTTGCCATGTCCGGCTGCCTCAGCCCAGCGAGCGCACCACGAACGGCCCGAGCCAGTTCGCGAAGCCGAGCGGCAGCCGCCGCCACGCCTCGATCATCAGCTTGTACTTCGCGTTGGCCGGGTTGTTCTGCGGCACGGCGTCGCGCTTGTACAGGCGGTACTCGTAGGCCAGCGGCTGCGGCTCGAAGCCCCAGTTCTTCTTGAACGCGAACGGCCCCGTTCCCTGCTTGCTGCGGCCGTAGTCGAACAGCGTCAGGCCGCGCGCGCCGGCGCGGCGCATCAGCTCCCAGTACTTGAAGTCGTTGGCGGCGAGTTCGCGCGCGGCGAAGTCGTCGCCGGCGTAGTACGGGAGCACCTCGTTGCGGAAGTAGAAGCTCAGCACGCTGGAGAGCAGCCGGCCGTCCTTGCCGGTGACGGTGAGCACTTCGCAGTCGGGGCCGAACTCGCGCCGCAGCGTCTCGAAGTAGCGGCGCGGCAGCGCCGGCGTGCCGTGCCGGTGCACGTTGTCGGCATAGAGCGCGAAGAAGCGCTCGACTCCGGCGTCGAGCTCGCTCTTCAGCTCGTTCTTGATGCCTTTGCGCACCATCGCGCGCTGCTTGCGCGGGATGGCGAGCATGTTGGCCTCCTCGTCGGCGACGATGGGCTTGCGGAAGGTGACGTACAGGTCCTGCGCCGGCCAGTCCGGGTGCCGGCGTTCGGTGTGGCGCAGCTCCAGGTGCTGCACCTTCAGGCTCAGCGCCAGGCGCTCGGCCTCGGCCTCCAGCGCCGCGGCGCTGGCTTCGTCATTCGCCGCCACGCCGCCGTAGACGGCGAACGGCAGGCTCGTCAGCGCATTGCCGAACAGCAGGCTCTTCACGTGTGCCAGCGGCAGCACGCCGGTGATGCGGCCGCCCTCGGTGGCGAACAGGTAGTGCGTGCGGTGGCTGAACACCTGCTCCAGCACGCGCTGCCAGCCGCTGCGGTGGAAGAAGGTCGCTTTCGGGCAGGCGAGGACGAACTCGTCCCAGGCGGCGGCCTGGCGGGCGTCGCCGGCGTGCAAGCGTTCGATCGTCGGCACAGTGGTGCAAGCGGTCCGTGTGTTGCGGGTCTGGCGCTCGTCAGGCCGCCGCGCCGGCCGCGTTCAAGCGTTGCCCGAACACCTCGTCCATGCGGCCCCAACGGAAGTCACCGAGCAGCTGCGCCAGCTTCGCTTCCATGCCCGCGATGTTCACGTAGTGGCGGAAGCGCGTCTTGGCGTCGATGCCTGCGACGCGCGGCTGCCCGGGGTCGATTTCCCAGGGGTGGAAGTAGAAGACGGCCGGCTCGCGGTCGGCGGCGTTGACGCGGCCGATCAGCCAGCGGCTCATCGCATAGGGCAGCAGGCGGAAGTAGCCACCGCCGCTGCTGGGCAGGTTGCGGTTCAGCAGCCGCACCGTGGTGACGGGCACCTCGAGCAGGCCACTGCCAACGCGGTAGGCAAAGCGCGGCGAATCGGGCATGCCGTAGTGGTCGTGCGCGATCGGGTAGATGCTGCTGCTGTAGCGGTGGCCGGAACGGGCCAGCACGTCGAACGCCCACAGGTTGCCGGTGCCGATCGAGAAGCTCGGCGCGCGATAGCCGAGCACCGGCGCGCCGCCGATGTCCTCGAGCAGCCGCTTGGCGCGCGTCACGTCTTCGGTGAAGGCACGCTCGTCGAGGTCGCTGGCGCGCTCATGGCCGTAGCCGTGGCTGGCCACCTCGTGCCCGTCGGCGACGATGCGCCTCACCACCTGCGGGTAGCGCTCGGCCACCCAACCGAGCGTGAAGAACGTGGCGCGGGTGGCGCGCGCGGCGAGCAGATCGAGGATGCGGTGCACGTTGCGCTCGATACGGCACTCGCGGCTGTCCCAATCGGCGCGCCGGATGTACGGTGCAAACGCCGAGACCTGGAAGTAGTCTTCGACGTCGATCGTCAGGGCGTTGGTGATCGCGGGGGCGAGCATGGGGCGCGGCGGAAGATCCGTGGGCTCCGTGAGATGGCAGGCCGGCGGGAGTGAAGGCGGCCGCCTGCACGGGCGCCGGCGCGGCACGATCCGCAGACCGTGCGGCGAGCCCTGTTTTTAACGTCTGCGGCGTCGGCTCAGCGAGCTGACGCAGCCTGCCGCGTGAGGCATGGCACGGGGCATGGCGTCACTTTTTCCGGGTGTCAGGCTTCTCGGGCCGTTCGACCCTTTCCGGCCTGTCGGGCCGGTCGCTCTTGTCGGCCTTCTCGATCTTCTCGGTCTTGTCGACCTTCTCCGGCTTGTCCGGGCGTTCGGAAGCAGCGCGCGCCTCGGGCCGCTCGGTGCGCTTGCCGGCGGCCCCCAGGGCCTCGACGAGCTTTTGCATCAGGGCCAACGTCTGCAGGTTGGTGCGCTCCAGGCGCAGCAGGCTGCGCTCCAACCGCTGGAACTGGTCGCCGCGCTGCTCGGCGGTGAGCTGCGCGAGCTGGCGCGACATGTCCTCGGCCTTCTCGGGCGCCAGGTTCAGGTTCGTCAGGTCGAGGTCGAGCACGGCGCCGGCCAGGCCGCCGGGCATCAGCGGCTCGCCGCTGGGGGCAACGGCCACCGTCTGCTTGCGCTGCGGCACCTCGTTCTCGGAGTTCACCTCGCGAACGACTTCGGCGAGGTCGGCCACCGTCAGCTGCGTGCGCTCGGCCAGGAAGCCGGCCAGCAGCAGCCGGTCCGCAAGACCGTTGATGCGGCGCGGGATGCCGCCGCTGGCCTTGTGCATCTCGTCGAACACCGCCGGCTCGAAGGTGGGCTTGCCCGTGCCGCCGGCGCACTTGATGCGGTGCTCCATGTACTGCCGCGTCTCCTCCTTGTCCAGCGGGCCGATGTGGCAGGTGGCGGCCACGCGCTGGCGGAACTGCTCCATCTCCGGGCGCTGCAGGATCTCGCGGAACTCGGGCTGGCCGACGAGGAAGCTTTGCAGCAGCGCTTGGTTGCCGAACTGGAAGTTGCTGAGCATGCGCAGCTCTTCCACCGCGCGCGGCGTCAGGTTCTGCGCTTCGTCGACGATGAGCAGGCAGCGCTTGCCCTTGCTCGTCTGGCTGATGAGGAACGCTTCCAGCGTGATCAGGAGCTCGCTCTTGGGCACGTCCTTGACGCGGAAGCCGAAGGCCGCGCCGACCATGCGCAGCGTGTCCTCGGCGCCCAGCTGCGTCGTCACCAGATGGCCGGTGATGATGTTGCTGCCTTGCAGGCCCTCGATCAGCGAGCGCAGCACCATCGTCTTGCCGGCCCCGATCTCGCCGGTGATGACGATGAAGCCCTCGTTGCGCGACACGCCGTACTCGAGGTACGCCTTGGCGCGCCGGTGCTGCTTGCTCGCGAAGTAGAACGCCGGGTCGGGGTTGAGCTGGAATGGCTTGACATTCAGCCCGTAGAACGCTTCGTACATGGCTTCAGAACCGCAGGCTGATCGAGCCGGTGAGGGCCGTTTCGCGGTGGGGATCGGTGGTGCCGTTCAGCACCGAGTACCGAACACCCAACGCGCCGGTCGTGCGCACGCCCAGTCGGCTCGTCAGCCCGAGCGTGGCGGACTTGAGGTCGGTGTGTGCGAAGGTGGTCTTGTCCGTGCTCATGGCGCGAGAGCCCGACGCGTTCACCGAGGTGAGCGGCGTGAGCCGCCAGCCGATCGATGCAGCATAGCCCGTCTGCGCCACGTTGTCATTGAGTCCGGGTGGGCTGAAGCCGCCGGCGTCGACGCGCTCGGAATCGAGCTTGAACGCCGAGGCCACCCAGGTGAGGCGCGGGCCGGTCCAGGTCCAGACCAACTCGCGACGTCGGACGACTGACGTACCGACGTTGCCGAAGAGGCCGCCGCTGACAACTTCGTCACGGCTGCGCCCGAGCGCCTGGATGAACGCGAGCACGAACTGGTCGCGTTGCGCCGGGTCGGGGATCTGGCTGGCAAAGCCGGCGAACAGCAGTTCGTACAGCGTCACCGGATTGCCCGGCGCCAGCGTGTCGGCACCGCCCGTGACGTCGCGCGAGTCGACGTAGCTGAAGGTGCTGCGCTGCAGCCGGTGCTCGATGCTGACGCGATGGCCATGGCCGAAGTAGCGCTGCTCGCCTCGCAGCGACACGGTGGTGCGCGGCGACGGCGTCCATTCGGCGCCGACGCCGTAGTTCTCGTAGTCGCGCTGCACGGCGCCGACCACGTCGGTGCGCTCTTGCCCGCCGGTCACCACGAAGCGCCAATCGAGGTCCGGTTGCGCCGACAGTTCGGCGCCCAGGCGATCCGTCGTGGTCGCCGACGACGCTGCCGAGAACTTCACCTTCTGCCTGGCGCCGCTCAGACCCCAGCCGAGTACCGCGCCTCGGCGCGGCGAACGCAGGAAGAACGAGGCCTGCGCCGCCTTCGAACTCGTGCCGGCGGCGTCGTCGCCCTTGGTGCCGCTGCCGGTGGCGCGCAACTCGTACTCCACCGCGCGGCCCAGCGTGCCGCGCAGGTACGGAGACAGCGAAGCCGTGATGACTTCGGTGCGGTTGGTGCCCGCGCCGGCCGCGTCCAGCGGCGTTCCGACGACGTAGATGGCCTGTTGCGTGACGCTGGCACGCGCGTCGATGAAGCCGACGCCTTCGATCGCCTCGAGCAGCCACGTCGTGCTCAGGCTGTTGACATAGTCGGTGTCTTCGCGGTCATCGATGCCTCGGCGGGCGGTGAGCGCTCCGCCATAGACGAGCGAGCCTTGCAGGCGCGCCCCCTGGTGTGTGAGCGTCAACGCGGGGCTGGCGCGAACCAGCGCCTCGGTGCCGTTGCCGACCGAGCGCGCGCGCACGTCCAGCGCATTGGCCTCGAGGGTGAGGCCGGTGCTGAGCGTCGTCGTGCGCGGCGTCGCGGTCGGCGCCGCAGGGCCGACGGTCGTGTCGGGCGCTTGCGCCGCTGCCGGCGCTGGCAGCATGGCTGCCGTCACGATCGCGAGCGCACCGGCTGCAGCCGCCGCGGCCGTTGCCCGGTTTGCGCACGATGCGCCAAGCCGGCGCATCGCTCGCGGCAGTTGCGAACGCACCGGGATCAGACCCTGGTCGCCTCGGACGGCCGCCGGCCGGCGCCGGCTTCGCCGCCGCCGTCGCTGTTCACTGGTGCGGCAACAGTGCTGACCCCGCCGCCGCCGGAATCGCTGCCGTAGGCGTAGTTGTAGCCATAGCCATAGCCGTAGCCATAGCCGTATCCATACCCGCCCTCGTTCTCGGCCCGCACCATGTTGAGCAGCATCATCTTCACCGGGCAGGCCTCGATCGTCGCGAGCGCCTGCTGCACGGTGGCCTGCAGCGTGCTGTCGGCGCGCACCACGACGACGATCTGGCCCATGTGCGCGGCCAGCACGCGCGACTCGGTGGTCAGCAGCAGCGGCGGCGAGTCGAAGATGATGATGCGGTCGGGGTAGCGCGTGGCCATGTCGTCGAGCAGGCGCACCATCGCGTCGCTGGCCAGCAGTTCGGTGGCGCGCGGGTGCGGCGAGCCGCTGGGCAGCAGCGTCAGCTTGTCGACGTTCGTGCGCAGCAGCACGTCGGCCATCTGCGCCTTGCCTTCGAGCAGCTCGAGCAGGCCGCTGCCGGGCGGCAGCCCGAGCACGCGCAGCACCGAGGGCCGCGCCACGTCGGCGTCGACGAGCATCACCGTCCGGTCGAGCTCGGCGGCGATGCTCATCGCCAGGTTGATGGCGGTGAAGCTCTTGCCCTCGCCGGCCAGCGCACTGGTGACCATGATCAGGTTGGCGTGCTTGATCGTCGCGGCGCCCTTGCCCATCACGTTGGCGATCAGCGGCCGCTTGATGACGCGGTACTGGTCGGCCATGCGCGTGCGCGGCGCATTGGGCGTCACGATGCCCGAGGCGCCGATGGCCACGAGGTCGAGGTCGACGCGCCGCGAGGCCGGCTGCGGTTCCGCACGGCGCGCTTCGGCGATGGATGCGGCCAGCGCCGCCGTCGCCGCTGCGCTGAGCGCGGGCGCCGCCGCGGCGGGAGCCGGCACGGGCACCGGCACCGGCGCGGGGGCCGGCGCAGCGGCAAGGGCGGCCGCGCGCGTGCCCAGCGCAACGGGGGCCGGTGCCTGCGCAACCGCCGGTGCGGCGGCAGGCGTGGGCACATCGGGCACCTCGATGCCGGCCTGGCGCAACTGCTCCAGGCGCTTGGCCGCTTGCTCGATCAGGCTGCTCACGTTCTCAGGCCCCGTACCGGTTCATGACGATCATCGCGATCAGCCCGGCCACGAAGATGCCCACCAGCCCGCCCGAAGCGGTGACGAAGCGGAACATCGAGGCGCGCTCGCGTCGGCGGTCGGCGTCGGTGATGAGCGCCGAAACGACGCCCAGCAGCGGCAGGCCGGTCTTCTGGCGCAGCTCGTCGCCACGACCGAAGGTGGGCCGGATCTGCACTGCGGCCAACGCCGATGCCAACCCCAGCGCGAGGGCGGCGAACAGCACGCCCGGCAGCAGCAGCAGCCGGTTCGGCGACACCGGCCGCGGCGCCACCCGCGGCGGGTCGACGAGCTTGAAGTCGGCCACGCCGGCGGCCGATTCCAGTTCGCCGGACATCACAGCGGCCTGGCGGCGCGCGACCAGGTCCTCATAGTTCTTCTTGATGATCGCGTAGTCGCGGTTGAGCTGCGCCGCCTCGGCTTCGATCTGCGGCGCCGTCTTCAGCTGCTGGCGCACCTGGGCCATGCGGCCGGCGTATTCGTCCACGCGCGCCTGCATCGCGGCCACCTGCACTTCGGCGGTGGCCAGCATGCGGCTCATCTCCTGAACGGCCAAGCTCTCGCCCGGCGTCGTGGCCACGCGCGGGGCGCTCGCCGCCGCTGCAGCGGCCGCAACAGCAGCGGCCTGGGCGCGGCGCTGCAGTTCGGCCACTTCCCTGCGCTTTTGCTCCTCGAGTTCAGCGATCAGGCGGCGGGCGTTCAGCACGTCCGGGTGCTGGTCGGTGTAGCGCTGCAGCAGGCCGTCGAGATTGCGCCGCTGGTCCTGGATGCGCGCATCGATTTCGGGCGTCGCGAAGTTGCCGGCCGGGATAGCGGCGGCGCCAGGTGCCGGGGCGAGCAGATTCGGTAGCGCCGTGCTCGGCGCCTGGCCGCGCGCTTCGGCGAGCTGGCGCCTGGCCGCTTCGCGCGAGCGTTCGGCCTCACGCAACTGCAGGCGAGCAGCCTCCAGCGCCGTGCCGATCTCGGCCATGCGGCTGGCGACGTCCTTGCCGTCGAGCGCCTGGCGATCGATGTTGCGCAGGCGGAAGTCCTTCAGCCGCGCCTCGGCCTCCTCGAGGCGCGTCTCGTAGATCTTGATCTGCTCGGCCAAGAACGATTTGGCCGAATCGGTGTCCTTCCGGGTGGCTCCCATGCCCGACTCGACGAAGATCGAGACCATCGACTGGATGACGCGCTTGGCCTTGTCGGGCTCGGGATCGCGATAGGACATGACGTAAAGGTTCGCGCCGCCGGCCGTGCGCATCACGATGCCGCGCTGCAGCCGCTCGATCAACGCCTCCTGGTCCTGCTTCGACTGGTTCTTCAGGTCCAGGTCGGCCATGCGCACGAGCTTTTCGAGGTTCGGCCGGCTGATCAGCGTGCGGCTGAGCATGGTGATCTGCTGCTCGACGTTGGGCTGCACTGCCAGGCCGCTCATCAGCGGCTTGAGGATGCTGTCGGTGTCGACGTAGATGCGCGCCGAGGCCTCGAACTGGTCGGGAATGCGCCACACCACGACCACGCCGACGACGGCCACGACCCAGGCCACGATGAGCCCCTGCCAGCGGAACTTCCACATTCCGCGCAGCGTGTTGAGGACTTGCTTCAGGAGGTCTTGCATGGCGTTCAGGCCGGCGAAGCACCAGGCGCGAGAGGCGGCGCCGGCTTCAGAAGAAGCTCTGCGGGATGATGAGAATGTCGCCCGGACGCATTTCGACGTTGGCTGACACGTCGCCTCGCCGCACCAAGTCCTTCAGCCGCACCGAGTACTGCTTGTTGCCCTCGGCAGTGCGCACGATCGTCGCGCCGTTGCCATCGGCGAAGTCGGTGAGGCCGCCGACGGCGATCATCACGTCGAGCACCGTCATCTTCTGGCGGAAGGGGAGGAACTGCGGCCGCGCCGCTTCGCCGACAACGCGGATCTGTTCGCTGTAGGGGCCGACGAAGCTGGTCACGATGACCGTGACCACGGGGTCGCGGACGAAGGTGGCGAGGCGCTTTTCGATGTCACGCGCCACCGCGGTGGAGGTCTTGCCCTGGGCCACCATCTCGTCGACCAGCGGCGCGGAGATCTTGCCGTCCGGCCGCACCGGAACCGACAGCGACAGCTCCGGGTTGCGCCAGACGATGATCGACAGCGTGTCGCCGGCGCCGATGACATAGCTGTAATCGGTGGCGCTGGCCGTGGCCGGTGCGGGCGGCAGGTTGCCCAGGCTGCTGCAGGCGGCTACGAAAGCCGTGCCAGCGACGGCCATGGCACAGGCCCGAAGCAGGCGTAGCGCCGCAAGACGCAGGCCAGCGGGCCGGATCGGCGACAACAGTTCGAGCTTGGACAAAGGGTTCACTCCTCAGCTTCTCGGTGGGCATCCGCGCCCGGCGCGTCCGCGGGAGCCCCGACCCATCCGAAGGCGTGGTTGCGCCGCGCGCGACCACGGCGGGCACTGCGGAAGACGCATTGTGCGGTGCGGCGCGACCTTATAACGATGATCGCATGGGGACAAGGCGGCCCGGGCCAGCCGCCGGGGGGCGGCCAGCGCGAGCGAGCACATTTCACGGCGACATTGCCGCCCGTGGGCCGTCGGTGTGAGATGCTACCCACCCCTTCGCCGCGGGGCGGTTCGGGTGAAGCAGGACGGACCCGCCCCACGAATGCGGGGAGAGTGGTTCGGTGCTCCGGCACCGGCTCCGCCCATAGAATCGAGCGAACCTCACCTCTGGCAAGAAGAGCCCCCCGGGAGCACTCATGAACGAGAAGAACGCAGCCGCGACGCCCCCGAACCCGAAGCCGGGAGTCCGCCTCGACCGCCGCGCTTTGCTGCGCGCGGGTGCCGGTGCGTCGCCGGTGCTGCTGACGCTGGTGAGCAACCCGGTGGCGGCCACCAGCAGCTGCGTGGTCGCCTCCTCGTTCGTTTCGGTGGCCACGTTCAAGAGCCGCAATCCGAGCGTGACCTCGGTCAACTGCGCCACTCGCCGCGTCGAGGACTGGCGCAGCGCCTGTCAAGCGGACTCCTCGCTCGCCTGCGTCCAGCCGCTGGTCTCTACCTGCCTGGGTTCGACCTCTTCGAAGTACAACGGCAAGACGCTGCGCCAGGTTCTGTGTGATGGCGCAGGCATCTTGACGGACACTGAACTGGGAGTGGCACAGCATCTGATCGCGCTCAATCTGTGCATGACCCAGAACTACATGCGAGCAGCGGCCGGCAACGTGAGCACTGCATACCTCAAGTCGATCTGGCAGAACTACAACTCGAACGGCAAGCGATACAAGCTGCCGATGTCCAGCATCGACTGGAGTTCAGCGCAGCTCATCGCTTGGTTGCGTTACCAGCTGAACTACTCGATCATCGTCTGACCCGGGTGTTTAGCGGCTGGCGTCTAGGGCCGCCGGCATGAGCCCTTTCGATGAGGGCTCGCGTTATCGCGCGTTGGGCGGCCTGGCCTTGCGGCGCTGGCCCGGCGAGGATCTCACCGTGGCCCGACAGGCCGGCAGCGGGGCAACGCACCTGCTGGCCGCCGAAGCGGCAGCGATCATCGGCGTTTGCGGCGACAGCGCACGCGGCCTGACCCTGCGCGAGATTGCGCACGCCGTGGGCCTCGGCGAAGAGAACGACCCGGAGGTCGAGGCGGGCCTGGTGGGCATCATCAAGGGTTTGCTGCACTCCGGTCTCCTTGGCCGGGCCCACGGTGACGCCTACCCTGATCCAGAACCCGACGCATGACGTTGCGGCAACGCTGAAGCGCAAGGGCGCCTCCGGAGGTGTTCGGCTGCGCCTCGGTCCCTACATCGCACGCGTGCGCTCGCCGTTGCCCGAAGTGGCGCGCGCTGTGTCGTCCCTGTACCGGCACCACGCGCTCGCGCCCGATTCGGCCTTCGTCGACTTCGACGTCGCCGTGCGGCGACCCTTCGGTCCGCGGTCCTTGTGGCGCCCGCAGGTCGTCTTCGAGTTCGAAGGCCAGGCGCCGTTCAATCCGCTGCCCGGCGACCAGGGCTTCCCCTTGCTGGAATGGGGCTTGAACTGGTGCGTCTACGGCCTGTGCCACCAGCACCTCACGATGCATGCGGCCGTGCTGGAACGCGACGGCCGCGCGCTGCTGCTGCCGGCGCCCTCGGGATCAGGCAAGAGCACGTTGTGCGCTGCGCTGCTGTTCAGCGGCTGGCGGCTGCTGTCAGACGAGCTGGCGCTGCTGGCGCCCGGCACGGGCGCCCTGCTGCCGATGCCGCGGCCGGTGAGCCTGAAGAACGCGTCCATCGACGTGATCAGCGCCTTCGCGCCGCAGGTCGAGTTCGGTTCGCGCGTGCAGGAGACCGCCAAGGGCGTCGTCGCCCATTTCGCGCCGCCGGCCGAAGCGGTGCGCGCGAGCGACCGGGCGGCGATGCCCGGCTGGATCGTCTTCCCGCGCTTCGCGGCCGGGGCGCCGGCACGGCTCGTGCCGCTCGAGCGGGCGCGCACCTTCATGCGGCTGATCGAGAACGCCTTCAACTACGACATCTTCGGCGCCGAGGGCTTCGAAATGCTCGGCACGCTGGTCGATCGCAGCCGCTGCTTCACGTTCGAATACGGCGACCTGGCCGAAGCGGTGGCGCTGTTCGACCGCCTGGCGCGCGACGAACATGCCTGAGCGGCGCGACCTCGTCGTCCAGGCCCTCACGGCCGCAGCGCCGCACTTCACGGGATGGGACGCCGGGCAGTGGTCGCTCCTGTTGCAACAGGCGCGCGCCGCCGGCCTGCTGGCACGCGTGGGCCAGCGCCTTGGCTCGTTGTACAGGGGCAGCGAAGCGACGCCGTGGCCGGCACCACTGCAAGCTCATTTCGAATCGGCTTGGCGGCTGATCCGCGCCCAGCGCGCCGAGGTCGACCGCGAGCTGGCGCACATCGCGCGCGCACTGGCACCGATCGGCTGCCCCGTCGTCGTGCTCAAGGGCGCCGCGTATCACGCCGCTGATCTGCCGCCGGCCGCCTCGCGCGTCTTCTCCGACATCGACATCCTGGTGCCGCGCGCCGCAGTGGCAGAAGCCGAGTCGCAGCTGATGCTGCACGGCTGGGCCGGCACACACGACAACGCCTACGACCAGCGCTACTACCGCCAGTGGATGCACGAACTGCCGCCGATGCAGCACATGCGGCGCGGCACGACGCTCGACGTGCACCACAACATCCTGCCGCTCACCGCTCGCCTGAAGCCCGACGGCGCACGCCTCGTCTCGGCAGCGCGGCCGCTGCCCGGACAGCCGGGCCTGCACGTCCTGGCACCGCCCGACATGGTGCTGCACGCGATGACGCACTTGTTCATGAATGACGACATGAGCCACGCGCTGCGCGACCTGTCCGACCTGGACCTGCTGCTGCGGCACTTCGCGGCTCGGCCCGGCTTCTGGGACAGTCTTGTCGAACGCGCGTCGCTACTCGACCTGCGCCGGCCGCTGCACTACGGCCTGGGCCAGGCGGCACTCGTGCTGGGCACGCCGGTGCCAGCGGAGGTGGCACGCGCCGTCCAGGCGTTCGGGCCCGGTTGGCCTTTGCGTGCACCGATGGCAGCGTTGTGGCACCGCGCCGTGCGCAGCCGCCACCCCGCAGCCGCGCCCGCCGGCACCGGGGCGGCCTTGTTCGCGCTCTATCTCCGAGGACATTGGCTGCGCATGCCGCCGCTGTTGCTCGCACGCCACCTTGCCGTCAAGGCGCTGCGCCTGCGCGAGCGCGACGGCGGCACCGAATCTGTAACAGCCCCGACCGAAGGCTGAGCAACTTCTCGTACGCACGGATGGCCCGCACGCCTGCTCCCCCTCGAATCGCGCAGATCGACCGTGCAGCAAGTCACCGAACGCATGGACCGCACTCCCCGCCCCTTATCGCGGGGGTTGCTGCCTGCGCCGCGCGCTCCTTAAATTGACCCGCGCTGCCCCTCGGCAGGGCACGTATCAGGCGGCATCAGGAAGTAACCGGCCCGCGGGGATTCTTCGAGGAGCGAGGCGCCCGGTTCGAAGGCTCGCCAGGCGAGCGGCCCACAGCGATGATCAGAATCTTCCACCACTACGTACACCGCGCTTCGCTGCGAAGCATGTTCTTCGACCTGGCACTGGCTTTGCTGCTGGCGCTGGGCGCGGTGACGTATCAGGTCGGTGGCCTCGACATGGCCGTGCCGCTGGCCGGTGGGCAGCTGGTGTCGTTCGCGGCAGCGCTTTTCGTCGTCAACAGCGCCTCGGGCCTGTACGAGCCGCAGAACTCCCTGTCGCTGTCGCGCTCGTGCGCGCGCGCCGTCTTCGTGCTGCTCATCGTGCTGCCCGCGGCCTACGCGATCTTCGGCTTGCTGCCCACGCAGTTCAGCAGCCGCGAAGCCGTGCAGTTCTCGGTGATGGCCGGGGTCTCGGCGCTGGTGCTGCGCCGCGTCTACGTGTCGCAGCGCTCGGCCGTCGCCCGCGGACGCACGCGCATCCTCATCTTCGGCGCCGGGCAGGCCGCGCAGGTGGTTGGCGCGACGCTGCGTTCGGCTGACCCGAACGCCGTCATCGTCGGCTTCGTGCCGGGCCCGAACGAGACCGAGACGGCCGTCCCGGCCGCGGAGTTGCTCACCAGCCGCGGCTCTCTGACCGAAACCGCCGCCAGCCTCGGCGTCGACGAGATCGTCGTCGCGCTCACCGAACGCCGCTCGGGCAGCATGCCACTGCGCCAGCTGCTCGACTGCAAGCTCTCGGGCGTCAAGGTCTACGACCTCAACACGCACTTCGAGAAGACGCTCGGCCAGATCCGGATCGACTATCTGAACGCGAGCTGGCTCATCTTCGGCGACGGCTTCAACCAGGGCGCCTTCCGCGCCTTCGTCAAGCGGGTCTTCGACATCGTCTGCGCAACACTGCTGCTGCTGGCCGCGGCGCCGATCATGGCGGTCACGGCGTTGCTGATCCGCCTCGAGAGCGCCGGCCCGGTGTTCTATCGGCAGGAACGCGTGGGCCAGAACGGCCGCTCGTTCCTGGTCACCAAGTTCCGCAGCATGCGCACCGACGCCGAGAAGGACGGCAAGCCGCGCTGGGCCGCTGCCAACGACGACCGCATCACGCGCGTCGGGCAGATCATCCGGCGCCTGCGCATCGACGAGCTGCCCCAGATCTTCAACGTCCTCAAGGGCGAGATGAGCCTCGTCGGCCCGCGCCCGGAACGCCCCTATTTCGTCGAACAGCTGACGCAGAAGATCCCCTTCTACGCCGTTCGCCACAGCGTCAAGCCCGGCGTCACCGGCTGGGCACAGGTGCGCTACGCCTACGGCGCCACGGTCGAGGACTCGCAGGAGAAGCTGCAGTTCGACCTGTACTACGTGAAGAACCACACGCTGTTCCTCGACCTCGTCGTGCTGCTCGAGACAGTCGGCGTGGTCCTCACCGGCAAGGGCGCGCGCTGAGCTGATCGGCCCCGAGCGGCCGCATCGCCACGCCGGCCGGAGCATGTCCGCAGCGCGATGACGCGAGCGTGAACTCGGGCGCGCAGCCGAGCGCGCCGCCAGCCCCGCCCAGGGTCTGGCACCGACCACAATCGGCCGACGATCCGGCCGGCCAAGCGCCGCGAGCGCCGCCACCGCGGCGGCCGCCGATCGGGCCGTTCGAACGGAAGTGGTCTCGCAAGCGTGAATGACATGGCGGTGGCGGGCCACGCGCTCAGCGCGGCCGTCCACCTGATCTTTCTGGCCTTTCTCGGCTGGACGGGGCGAATGCCGCGCGGCACCCCGCTCAGTTCGGGCCTGTTCGCCGGTGCACTGCTCGCCACGGCGCTGTGGGCCGCGGCGCAGGCACTGGGTCACCATGGCGGCGACGCCACCGTGCTGGCGCTCGCCGCGCTGCTCGACCCGGTGCGCTACGCGCTGTGGCTGGCGTTCCTGTACACCCTGGTGCGCGCCATGCGCGAGGGCGGCTCGCGGCACGCGCCGTCGGCACTGCGCTGGATCATCGCCACGGCGCTGCTGGCCGCCGCGGTGCTTCAGGGGCTGCGCATCGTGCTCGGCGTCATCGACCAGGCGCCTTCGCGGCTCGTGCTGCTGGTGCTGCTGGCGTTGCCGGTGCTGGGCCTGCTGCTGCTGGAGCAGCTCTTCCGCAACCTCGGTGAGGACGCACGCTGGTTTGCCAAGCCGGTGTGCATCGGTCTGGCCGTCGTCTTCGCGTTCGACATCTACATGATGTCGCAGGGGTTCCTCTTCGGACGCATCGACGACGAAACGCTCGGCGCGCGCGGCGCGGTGCACATGCTCGCGGTGCCGTTCCTGCTGGTGGCCGCACGCCGCCGCGCCGACTGGCTGGTGCGCCTGCAGGTTTCGCGCACGGCGGTGTTCCACTCGGCCACGCTGGTGCTGGCGGGCCTGTATCTGCTGTTCGTCTCCAGCCTCGGCTACTACGTGCGCTTCTTCGGCGGCACCTGGGGCCAGGGGCTGCAGCTGGCGCTGCTCTTCGCGGCCGCAGCGGTCCTGGCGGCCTTCACCGTTTCCGGCTCGCTGCGTTCCTGGCTGCGCGTCTTCGTCGGCAAGCACTTCTTCAGCTACCGCTTCGACTATCGCGAGCAGTGGCTGCGCTTCACGGCGATGCTGGGCACGCGCGGCTCGCCGCACGAGATCGGCCACCTCATCGTGCGCGGCCTGGCCGACATGGTGGAGTGCCCCGCCGGCAGCCTGTGGACGCGCGCCGACCGCGACGGCCCCCTGCAGCAGACGGCGCGCTGGAACGCCGCGCCGATCGCCGGCCGCGAGCCCGCGGACAGCCCCTTCAGCGCCTACTTGCGCCGCACCGGCTGGGTCATCGACCTCGACCAGCTGCGCACGGCGCCGCGCGTCTACGAAGGGCTGGTGCTGCCGACGTGGCTGCTCGCGGCGGGCGACGCCTGGCTGGTGGTGCCGCTGCTGGCCGGCGACGACCTGCTCGGCTTCGTGCTGCTGGCCCATCCGCGCACGCGCGTGGACGTCAACTGGGAGGTGCTCGACCTGCTCAAGACTGCCAGCCGCCAGGCCGCCGGCCACCTGGCGCAAATGCAGGCCACCGAGGCGCTGCTGGAGGCGCGCAAGTTCGAGGCCTTCAACCGCATGTCGGCGTTCGTCGTGCACGACCTGAAGAACATCGTGACCCAGCTTTCGCTGATGCTGAAGAATGCGGAGCGCCTGCGCGACAACCGTGAATTCCAGCAGGACATGCTGCTCACCGTGGAGAGCTCGCTCGGCAAGATGCGGCGCCTGATGCTGCAATTGCGCGAAGGCGCCCCCGCCGCCGGCGCCAGCGCGGGGGTGGCATTGACGCCGCTCGTGCAGCGGCTGCAGGCAGCGGCCCGCGGCCGCGGCCGCGAGCTCGAGGTGCAGTGCCTGGAACGCGTGGCCACGCGCGGCCACGCCGAGCGCCTCGAGCGCGTGCTCGGGCACCTCGTGCACAACGCGCTCGACGCCACCGGCACCGGCGGGCGCGTGTGGATCGGCGTGCAGCGCGACCGCGGCCAGGTCCACATCGAGGTCGGTGACACCGGAGCAGGAATGACCGAGGAGTTCGTGCAGACCCGCCTTTTCAAGCCCTTTGCCAGCACCAAGGAAAGCGGCATGGGCGTGGGCGCCTACGAGAGCGCGCAGTACGTGCGCGAGCTCGGCGGCACCATCGAAGCTGCCAGCCAGCCCGGCCAAGGCACCGTCGTCACGGTGCAGTTGCCGTTCTTCGAGATGCAGCACGACTCCGACCTGATGGCGCCGGACTTCCGATGAGCCAGGCCACCACCTCCGCCGCCACCTCCGCCGTCACCTCCGCCGCAAGCGCCGCCGCCAGCGCGCCCGCGCTGCTGATCGTCGAGGACGACCTCGCGTTGCAGCGCCAGATCCGCTGGTCGCTCGACAGCTTCGCGGCCGTCACCGCCGCCGACCGCGAGTCGGCGTTGGCGCAGTTCCGCCGTCACGCACCGCCGGTGGTGACGATGGACCTCGGCCTGCCACCCGACCCCGATTCGGTCTCGGAGGGCTTCCGCCTGCTGCAGCAGTTGCTCGACATCGACGCCAATGTCAAGGTCATCGTGCTGACGGGCCAGAACGCGCAGGCGCACGCGCTGCGTGCCGTGGCCCAGGGCGCCTACGACTTCCTGGCCAAGCCGTTCGAGCCCGACGTCCTCAAGCTCACCGTCGAGCGCGCGCTGCGCCTGGCCGAGCTGCAGGCCGAGAACCGCCGCCTGCGCAGCGCCGGGGGCACCGACGCGCTGGGCGGCCTGGTGACGCGCGACGCGCGCATGCTGCGCGTGGCGCGCACCGTCGAGCGCGTGGCCTCCAGCAACGCCACGGTGCTGCTGCTGGGCGAATCGGGCACCGGCAAGGAGGTGCTGGCGCAGGGCCTGCACAACGCCAGCAAGCGCGCCGGCCGCTTCGTGGCCATCAACTGCGCGGCGATTCCCGAGAACCTGCTCGAAAGCGAACTCTTCGGTCACGAGAAGGGCGCCTTCACCGGCGCCAGCAAGACGACGCCGGGCAAGATCGAGACGGCGCACAACGGCACGCTGATGCTCGACGAGATCGGCGACCTGCCCGCCTCGCTGCAGGCCAAGCTGCTGCGCTTCCTCGAGACGCGCACGATCGAGCGCCTGGGCGGGCGCAACGAGATCGCCGTGGACGTGCGCGTCGTCTGCGCCACGCACCAGGACCTGAAGAACCAGATCCGCGATGGCCGCTTCCGCGAGGACCTCTACTACCGCCTGGCCGAGATCGTCGTCGACATCCCGCCGCTGCGCGAGCGCACCGGCGACGCGGTGCTGCTGGCGCACGCCTTCCTGCGCCGCTTCGCCCAGGAGCAGCGCCGCCCCGGCCTGATCTTCGCCGAGGAGGCGATCGCGGCCATCGAGCACCACGATTGGCCCGGCAACGTGCGCGAGCTGCTCAACTGCGTCAAGCGCGCCGTCATCATGGCCGAGGGCGAGCGGCTCGCCGCCGCCGACCTGGGCCTGGCGGTGGCCGACGACGCGCAGGGCAACGGCGCGGTGCCTTCGGACCTCAACCTGCGCACCATCCGCGACAACGCCGAGCGCACCGCCATCGTCACCGCGCTGGCCCGCACCAACGGCAACATCGGCCGCGCCGCCGAGCTGCTGGGCGTCAGCCGGCCGACGATCTACGATTTGATGAAACGCCTGGGCATCAAGCCGTGACGGTGGCAGACCGAGCGCGCGGGCCGCAGCCACGGCGGCAACGCCTCGTGTGCCAACTGGCACGCATCCCCCGTCTTGCAGCGGCACCGCGCAGGCCCCGACCGGAGAATCGGCGCCCGCATTGCCCGCCGACAGACCTAACGCTCAAACAGGGAAGAACCGCCGTGAGCACCATCCGCCCGCCCATCGCCCTTGCCGCCGCCGTGTTGGCCGCGGCCTTGCTGGCCGGCTGCAACAGGGAGTCCGAAGACAAGCTGCTGCAGTCGGCGCAGGAGTACATCGCCAAGAGGGACTACAAGTCCGCCACCATCCAGCTCAAGTCGCTCCTGCAGCGCAACGCCAACTCGGCGGTCGCCCGCCAGGCGCTGGGCAAGGCGCTGCTGGACAGCGGCGACGCCCCCGGCGCGTTGGTCGAGCTGCGCAAGGCGCGTGAGCTGGGCCAGCCCGACGACAAGGTCGTACCCGACCTCGCGCGCGCGATGCTGCTCACCGGCGAGCACGCCGGCGTGCTGTCGCAGTTCGGCAGCACCGTGCTCACCGCCGCGCCGGCGCAGGCCGACCTGCTGACGAGCGTGTCCATCGCGCAGGCGATGGCCGGGCAGGGCGACAAGGCCAAGGAAACGATCGCGCGCGCGCTGCAGGTGCACCCGCAGCACGTGCCGGCCATCGTCGTGGCAGCGCGCGTGAAGGCCGGCGAAGGCGATCTGGACGGCGCGCTGCGCCTGCTCGACGACGCGCTCGCGCACGACCCGGCCAACGAGCGCGCCGGCACGCTGAAGGGCGAGTTGCTGTGGCGCGGCAAGCGCGACGAAGCGGCGGCGCTTGCGGCGCTGAACAAGACCGTCGCCGCCGCGCCGGGCGCCGTGGGCGCGCACGTGGCGCTGATCGGCATCCACAACGAGGCCGGCCGCACCGCCGAGGCGACGGCGCAGTTCCAGGCGCTGAAGAAGGCGGCGCCGAACCATCCCGACACGCTCTTCATCGAAGCGCAGCACGCGTTGCAGGCAGGCGATGCACGCACGGCGCGCGACCTGGCCAGCCGCCTGCTGCGCGGCATGCCCGACAACCCGCGCGTGCAGATGCTGGCCGGCGCGGCCGACTTCCGGCTGGGCGCGTTCAATCAGGCCGAATCCAACCTCGCGCGGGCGCTGCGCGCGCTGCCGCAGCACCTGCCCACGCGGCAGTTGCTGGCGCAGACCCACCTGCGCACCAACCAGCCGGCCAAGGCGCTGGAAGTGTTGGCGCCGAGCATCGAGCAGGGCAACGCCGACGGGCCGACGCTGGCGCTGGCCGGCGAGGCGCACATGATGCTGGGCGACACCCGGCGCGCCGACACGATGTTCCAGGCCGCCGCCAAGGCCTCGCCGAACGACGCCCGCGTGCGCACCAGCGTCGCGCTGGCGCAGTACGCGCGCGGCGAGACGCAAGGCGCGATGGCTGCGCTGGAGACGATCGCCGCCGAGGACGGCGCCGGCACGCGCGCCGACATGGCGCTGATCACCGCGCGTTTGCGCGGCAACGACATCGCCGGCGCGCTGAAGGCGGTGGACGCGCTGCAGAAGAAGCTGCCGCAAAGCGCGATGCCCGATCTGCTGCGCGGCCGCGTGCTGCTGGTCAAGCAGGACACGGCCGGCGCGACCGCCGCCTTCGAGACGGCGCTGAAGAAGGACGCGAAGTTCGTGCCGGCCGCCTCGGCGCTGGCGGCACTGGACATCGCCGCCAACCGCAACGAGGCGGCGCGCAAGCGGCTGCAGGACATCGTCGCGGCCGATCCCACCAGCGTGCAGGCGCGCATCGCGCTGGCCGAGACCACGGCGCGTACCGGCGGCTCCGGCGCCGAGGTGGCGCAGATCTTCGCCGCCGCCGTCAAGGCCAACCCGACGCAGGTGCAGTCGCGGCTGCTGCAGGTGGAGCAGCTGCTGCGCATGGGCGACGCGCAGTCGGCGCTGATCGCCGCGCAGGACGGCAATGCGGCGCTGCCCGGGAACAACGAGCTGCAGTCGCTGCTCGGCCGCGCGCAACTCGCCGCGGGCGACGCGCGCCAGGCCGCGGCCACCTTCGGCCAGCTCGCCAACCGCTACCCGAACGAGGCGATCCACCAGCTGCGGCTGGCCGAGGCGCACGTGGCCGCCAAGGACCTCGCCGCGGCGCGCGCGGCCTTGCGCAAGGCGCTCGAGATCGAGCCGGATTCGCTGGCCGCCAAGCGCAGCCTCGCGGCGCTGGCGCTGCAGCAGGACAAGCCCGACGAGGCGCGGACCATCGCGCGCGAGCTGCAGAAGAGCCGCCCGAAGGACGCCAGCGGCTACCTGCTCGAAGGCGATGTCGAGCGCCAGCAGCGCAACTGGCCGGCCGCGGTGGCCGCCTACCGCAAGACCTTCGCCATCGCGCGCAGCACCGACACGGCGATCCGCCTGCACCAGGCGCTGTACGCCGGCGGCCAGCGCCCCGATGCCGACCGCCTGGCCGCCGACTGGCAGAAGGAGAACCCGAAGGACTTCGGCTTCAGCTACTACCTGGGCGACCTGGCCATGGCGCGCGCCGACTTCCCGGCCGGCGAGAAGCACTACCGCGCCGTGCTCGACGTGCAGCCGCGCAACGCGCTGGCGCTGAACAACGTCGCCTGGCTGATGGCCAAGCAGGGCAAGACCGGCGCTGTACCGCTGGCCGAGCAGGCCAACCAGATCCTGCCCAACCGGCCGCAATTGCTCGACACGCTGGCCACGACGCTGGCGGCCGAAGGCGACGTGAAGCGCGCGCTGGACACCCAGAAGCGCGCCGTGCAGCTCGACCGCAGCGACCCCAACCTGCGCCTGAACCTGGCCCGGCTGCACCTGAAGGCGGGCGAGAAGCCGCAGGCACGCGCCGAACTCGAAGACCTGGCCCGGCTCGGCGAGAAGTTCAAGGGCCAGGCCGAGGTGACCGAGCTGATGCGCCTGGCGCGCTGAAGCCCGAGCGTCCGGCTTCGTTCTCGCTTCGGCATGCAACCGCTGCCGGTACACGACCGCAGCGCCTGGCTGGTGGCGGCTGCCGCAGCAGCCGCCATCGTGTTTACCGGAGGTGCCGCGCTTGGCCAGGAGCCCGCCAGGCCCGGTGCCGACGCGCGAGTGCCCGATCTTCGCAGCCTCATCGCGCGCGCCCGGCCTTCGGTGCTGCCGGTGGGCACCTACAGCGCCACGGCGAGCCCGCGCTTCACGTTCCGCGGCAGCGGTTTCGTCGTCGGCGACGGCCACCTGCTCGTCACCAACGCGCACGTGCTGCCCGCACCCGGCGAGGGCGACGGTTCGCAGCGCCTGGCCGTGCTGGCCCTGACGGCTGCGCCCGGGCGAGAGGCGGGCGACCTGCGCTTTGCCACGGTGGCAGCGATGGACCGCGCGCACGACCTGGCAGTGCTGCGCCTGGACGGCACGGCGCTGCCGGCGCTGCCGCTGGGCGAGGCCGAACGAGTGGCCGAAGGGCAGCCGATCGCGCTGATGGGCTTTCCCGCCGGCGGCGCGCTCGGCTTCGCGCCGGTCACGCACCGCGGCATCGTCGCCTCGGTGACGACGATCGCCCTGCCCGCGCCCACCGCGGCGCAACTGGACCCGCGCGCGCTGGCGCGCCTGCGCGCCGGCAACATCGAAGTGCTGCAGCTCGACGCCACGGCTTACCCGGGCAACAGCGGCGGCCCGGTGCTGGACGCCGAAAGCGGCGCCGTCGTCGGCGTGGTCAACATGGTCGCCGTGCGCGGCAGCCGCGAGACGGCGCTGTCGGCGCCCACCGGCATCACCTACGCGATTGCGCTGCGCAGCCTGCGCGCGCTGCTGGACGAGGCGCGTTCGGCCCCGCGGTAGCCGCAGCGGGCGGCAACGGCGTTGCGGCGGAAGCGCCGCCGCCCGGGTTCAGACCTTGTAGTACTCGCGGTACCAGTCGACGAAACGGCCAATGCCGGTGCGGATGTCGGTGGCCGGAACGAAGCCGACCCAGTCGCGCAGCGAATCGACATCGGCGTACGTCGCCGGCACGTCGCCATCCTGCAGCGGCAGCATGTTCTTCTGCGCCTTGCGGCCCAGCGCCTCCTCGATGCAGCCGATGAAATCCAGCAGCGGCACCGGGTTGTGGTTGCCGATGTTGAAGACGCGGAACGGCGCGTTGCTCGTGGCCGGGTCGGGCGCCTCGGCACGGTAGGCCGGGTCCGGCACCGCCGGCTTGTCGAGCACGCGCAGCACGCCTTCGACGATGTCGTCGACGTAGGTGAAGTCGCGCTGCATGCGGCCGTGGTTGAAGACGTCGATCGGCCGCCCTTCCAGGATGGCCTTGGTGAACAGGAACAGCGCCATGTCCGGCCGCCCCCACGGCCCGTACACGGTGAAGAAGCGCAACCCGGTCGTCGGCAGCCCGAACAGGTGGCTGTAGGTGTGCGCCATCAGCTCGTTGGCCTTCTTCGTGGCCGCGTACATGCTCACCGGGTGGTCGACGCTGTCGTGCTCGGAGAAGGGCATGTGCGTGTTGCCGCCGTACACGCTGGAGCTCGAGGCGTAGACGAGATGCCGGACCTTGGCATGGCGGCAACCCTCCAGAATGTTCATAAAACCCACGACATTGCTGTCGACGTACGCATGCGGGTTCTGCAACGAGTAGCGCACGCCGGCCTGGGCGGCCAGGTGGATGACGCGGTCGAACCGTTCGGCCGCGAACAAGGCCTCCACGCCGGCGCGGTCGGCCACGTCCAGCCTGGCGAAGCGAAAGCGCGCGTGCGGCTCGAGCTTCGCCAGCCGCGCCTGCTTCAGCCGCACGTCGTAGTAGTCGTTCAGGTTGTCCAGGCCGACCACTTCGTCGCCGCGCGCCAGCAGGCGCAGGGCGGCGTGGCTGCCGATGAAACCGGCGGCGCCGGTGACGAGGATTTTCATGGGCGGTCATTGTTGCATTCGCCCTCCGGCGCCGGGGCCCGGTGCCACAACGAAGGCTGCGACTACGGCACGGCAACCGCGCTTTTCCTGGTGAGAGTGGCCGCTTCCTCCGCTAACCTCGCAGGGCGCTGCCAACCCTCGGGTCCGACATGAAGTTCCACTCGCCACTTGATGCTGCCTCTTCGCCGCGCTCGATGCCGCCATGCGCCGGCCTGCGTCGCCTCGCGCAGCGCCTGGCCGCCGCCGCGCTGAGCACCGTGGCGCTGGCCCAGCCCGCCGCTGCGGCCTACCTGCTGGCGCCGCAGTACGCCGGCACCTTCGAAGCCGGCGCAGGGGCGAATGCCGCCTTCTACCGAATCGACGACAGCTGGGCCGGCAGCGCCGTCCTGTGGGACGAGGCCAACCGGCGCTACGGCAGCGGCGCGCCGATCGGCACGTTCGCGTGGGGGACGGGCCTTTGGGGCCAGGTCGACTGGCAAGCGGTGCAGCAGGCTGCCGCGGGCCAGGCGAGCGCAGCCAGCGGCGCCCTCGTGCAAGGCTTCGAAGGCGTCCTGCCGACCATCAACCACGCCAATTCGCGCTACCTCGAGTGCTACAGCGCCACCTGGGGGCCGGCAACGCTGGTGCCGTTGTTCACGCCCGCCCCGGCCCTGGGCAACTGCGACAATGGCGAGGCCGGTGCCGCCGAGCAGCAGAACTGGACCGCGCGCTACAGCGGCTTCATCCGCATCACCGACCCCGGCGAATACAACTTCAGCGTGCTGCACGACGACGGGTTCTTCTTCCGCCTGGTCGGCGCCGGTGGCGCCGCCGTGGACATCGGCCGCGACTTCCTCAATCCGCGCGACCGCGTCGGCTTCGCCGAGAACCTGGCACTGGACGCCGGCCTGTACGGCTTCGAGCTCGGCGCCTGGAACCGCCTGGGCGCTGGCGTCGTCGACCTGCGCTGGGCCTCCCACTGCACCACCGATTGCGCCTGGACGCTGGTGCCCACCGAGCACCTGGTCGCATCGCGCATTCCCGAGCCACCGACATTGCCGCTGGTGCTGAGCGCGCTCGCGCTGCTGATGCTGGCGACCGCGGCCCTGCGACGCCGAACCCCGAGGTGGACGCGGCACCGAGCCTGAGTGCGCCGCGCGGCGCCGGCCCCGCGCTGGGTTGGCGGCGCCTCGCGGTCCACGGGCTGGCCGTCGTCGCCGGCTGGGGCCTGTTCTTCTGGGGCTGGCAGCGCGTGCTGGCCGCTGTCCCCGACTTCTCCGAACTGCGGGCGCTGATCCTCGGCGCGGCCACCGTCGTGCCCGTGGTCACGGTGTCGTGGATCCTGCACAACCGCGGCATCCATCGCCGCAAGGGCCCGCGTCGGCACGTGAGCGCTGCCACGCTGGACTACGGCGCCGACTTCCACGGCCTGCCGGTGGTGGCCGATTTCGCCGCGCTGGCGCAGGCGCGGCAGGTGCACATCTGCGTCGTCGGCGGACGCAAGGTGTACCGCGAGGCGCCGGCGCTGGCGACGGCGGCGTCATCGGCCGATCCCGTCACGCTGCCATGACCATCGAGGCACTGCTGCTGGCCATCCAGCAATCGCCGCCGTACTGGCTGGTGCTGGTCTTCTTCGCCGCCTATCCGATCGTCACCAGCATCATGTGGATCATCACCGCGCTGCTGTTCCGCTGGCGCTGGGAGAACGCGACGCCGCCGGGGGCGCCGCAGCAGCCGGCCGCCGATGGCCAGGCCACCGATGGCGCCGCAGCCGCCACGCCGGCGCCGCAGCCGGGGCGCCGCTGGCCCTTCGTCAGCCTGCTCGTGCCCGCGCACGACGAGGAAGCGGTGATCGCGCGCTCGGTGGCGGCGATGCTGGCGCTGGACTACCCGGCGTTCGAAGTCATCGTCGTCGACGACGGCTCGCGCGACGGCACGCTGGCGGCGCTGGCGCCGCTGGCGGCGGACGAGCGCCTGCGCCTGGTGCGCAAGGACACCAACGAAGGCAAGGCGATGGCGATGAACGACGCGCTGCCGCTGGCGCGCGGCGAGATCCTGCTCGCGCTCGATGCCGACGCCGAACCCGACCGGCAGCTGCTGCGCTGGATCGTGCCGCACTTCGATTCGCCGCGCGTGGCCGCCGTCACCGGCAACCCGCGCGTGGCCAACACCACCACCTTCCTGGCGCGGCTGCAGTCGGTGGAGTTCTCCTCGATCATCAGCCTGCTTCGGCGCGCGCAGCGCATCTGGGGCCGCATCGTCACCGTCTCCGGTGTCGTGGCGGCGCTGCGCAAGAGCGCCGTGGCCGACGTCGGCGGCTTCAGCCCCAACATGCCCACCGAGGACATCGAGCTCACCTGGAAGCTGCAAAAGCGCCACTACGACGTGCGCTACGAGCCGCGCGCCATCTGCTGGATGACGGTGCCGCAGGGCTACCGCGGTCACTTCCGCCAGCGCCTGCGCTGGGCGCGCGGCCTGGCGCAGGTGCTGCACAAGCACCGCGACGTGCTCGTCACCTGGAACTGCCGCCGCCTGTGGCCGGTGTTCGTCGAGTCGGCGCTGTCGGTCCTGTGGTCGCTGTGCTTCGTGTTCCTCACGGCGCTGTGGACGCTGTCGTACGCGGTGGGCCTGCCACCGGTGGGCGCCAGCCCGATCCCCAACCTGTGGGGCATGTCGATCGCCACGCTGTGCCTGGCGCAGCTCACCACCGGCGTGCTGATCGACAAGCGCTACGACCCCGAGGTGCTGCGCCTGCTGCCGTATGCGGTGTGGTACCCGATCGTCTACTGGGCGCTGCTGGCGCTGACGACGGTGATCGCGATGCCGTACCTGTTCAAGCGGCCGCGTTCGCAGTCGGTGCGCTGGCAGACGGCGCGCACGGGGAAGCACGCATGACGAGCGGGACCGGCCCGGGCGCCGCCGTCGCGCTGGCGCTGCTGCTCGGCGCACTGCCCGCGGCGCCGGCGGCACAGCCCGCGCCGGCCGCCAACGCCGAGCCGTCGGGCGTCGCCGAGGGCGCCGGTGCCGGCGCCGCCACGCATGCCGCTGCCGCCGACCTCGCCGCGGCCCGCGCCACCACCGACCGGCGCGACTTTGCCGCCGCGCTGCCGCTGTACGAGCGCCTCGTTCAGCGCGCGCCGGGCAACGCCGACCTGCTCATCGAGGCGGCGCGCGTCTTCGGCTGGGCCGATCGCAACGCCCGCTCGGCAGCGCTGTACCGGCAGGCGCTCGCCGCGGCGCCGGCGCGGCGCGGCGACATCGTGCCCTCTCTGGCCTGGCAGACCCTGTGGTCGGCCGGCGCCGGCGCGGCCGTGCCGCTTTTCGAAGAAGCCGTCGCGCACGAGCCGCGCAACCGCGAGCTGGGCTGGGCGCTCGCCAACGCCCTCAACACGGCCGGCCGCCACCGCGAGGCGCTGGCCGTCTTCGGCCGCTGGTTGCCCGCGGCCAGCGAACGCGAGCGGATGGACCTCGCACGCGCCTTGCGCTGGGCCGGCTACGAGGACCGCGCCTGGCCGCTGCTGCGCGAGGCGCGCGAACCCGAAGCTGCGTGGCTTCGCGACTACCGCTCGGCGCGCGACGTGGCGCCCTATGGCTGGGCAGCGCTCGAACTCTCCGAGGACCGCGACACGCTGCGCAGCAGGAGCGTCGCCGCCGGCGTGGGCAGCAACGTCTTCGCCGGCACCATCGTCGAACTGGGCACCCGCCGCGCGACGCTGGACGATGCCGGCGGCAGTGCCGGCGTCACCACCTTCGAGGCCTCCGCGCGCACCCGGCTGGGCGAGCCCGAATCGCCCGCCGGCACCTGGTGGCCGCAGCTCGTGCTGCGCACGCACCGCGTCGGCAGCGCCGCCGGTTCATGGCATCCGTTCACTTCCACCGTCAGGCTCAAGTGGGTTCCGGCCGACCGCTGGCGCGTCGACGCCGAGCATTCCCGCGAGCTGATCGAAACGCCGCTGGCGCTGGCCAACCGCGTGCACGCCGAGGTCACCTCGCTGGGCGCGGACTGGCGGCGCGACGAGCGCCTCGCCCTCGCCGGCAGCGTGGCGCGCGTGCGCTTCGACGACGGCACGGCGCGGCAGCGCCTCGCGGCGCGCGGCGAATGGGCGCTCCTCACCGGCAACCCGCGCTGGACGGCGGGCGTCGAGGCCAGCCACCTCCAGCGCACGAGCGAGGGCGCCCCGGGCTCCGACGCGCGCGGCTACTGGAACCCGCGCCGCTACGACGAAGCGCGCGCCTTCACCGGCGCCCACTGGGACTGGCGGCCATGGGAGCTGCAGGCGCGCCTGGGCCTGGGCCGCTCGCGCGAAGTCGACGGCGCCGGCAACGCCAGCACCGGCGGGCCGCACCTGTGGGAGCTGGCACTGGCCTGGGATCCTTCGCCGGCCTGGCGGCTGCGCGCGTCGGCGGGCGGCTCGGGTCAGGCGCTCGGCCTGGCCGCGGGCGGCGCTTCGGGCGCGAAGTACTGGCGGCGCTGGGCGAACCTCGGCCTGAGCGGCTGGTTCTGAACGCTCGGGACGCGGCGCGCCATCACTTGCGCACCTGCGCGCCGCTCAAGGCGCGCCGTCGCTCTCGACGCGGTTACGCCCGCCTTCCTTGGCGCGGTAGAGCGCCGCGTCGGCGCGGGCGATGAGCTGGCCGGCGTCGGCATCGCCCGCCTGCGCCAGCGCCACGCCGATGCTGCAGGTCACGCCCAGCCCGGCGGCGGCCACCTGCTGGCGCAGCCGCTCGGCCAGCGCCAGCGCGTGTTCGCGCGGTGTGTCCGGCAGCACGAGCCAGAACTCCTCGCCGCCGGCGCGGCCCACGGCGTCTTCGCCGCGCAACTGCTTTTGCAGCAGCGCGGCCATGCGCACCAGCACCGCGTCGCCGGCGGCGTGCCCGGCGCTGTCGTTGATGCGCTTGAAGTGGTCGAGGTCGATGACGAAGGCCGCCAGCGGCGAACGCGTGCGCCGATGGCGCAGCCAGGCACGTGTGAGCGTCTCGTTCATCGCGCGCCGGTTGAACAGGCCGGTCAGCGCGTCGCGCATCGAGGCCTCGCGCAGGCGCACCACGAGGCGCTGCGTCACCATCGTCAGGAAGCCGAAGCTGAACAGCGCCGTGCCGGCCAGGTACGTCAGCATCAGGCCGACGTTGACGCGCTGGCGCGACTGCAGCTCGCTCACCTCCGGCCAGGCGACGATCTGGCGCAGCATCAGCGCCGCCAGCACCGCCACCAGCGCCGTGCCCGGAACGACGACGCCCAGCATCGTGCGCCGCCCGAACTCGCGCGCCAGCGCCGGGCGGATCGTCCACAGCGTGCGCGCCAGGATCAGCGTCTGCAAGCCATAGGCAGCCACCACCCGCAGCGGTGCGTCGGCGCGCTCGGGGCCGAGCCAGGCGAACAGCGCCAGGCCCGGCAGCAGCACCGCCAGCTGTTCGCGGTCGTGCGCCGGCACGCCCATGAAGCGCTCGCTGCCGCGCCGCATCAGCGCGAAGCCGAGCACCGTGGCCGCGTTGGCGCCGTTGTAGGTGAGCCATTGGCGCGGCTCGTCGCGCAGCGCCGCCAGCAGGAAGCCGACCGCCAGCAAAGCCATGAAGGCCATCCAGTGCGCCACTGCCGCGCGCGACTCGCGCAGCAGCGCCAGGCTGAGCAGCCACATCAGCGCGTACAGCCCCATCTGGAAGCCCGCCACCCACAGCACGGCGGGGACATCGGTGAGAGCGCTCATGGGCGAGGGCGATGGGCAGGCAGCGTCGATGCAGCGCGTTCGTCAGGCGGCGGCGGCGCGCCCCGGCGGGGGCGGGGGCGGCGGCGAAAGGCGGCGGATGATGTCATCGCCGCTCACGCGGCAGCCTGCCACGGACTCCCCACGGCGAGGGATACCTTGGTGTCATTCAGTGCGAGGGGCCTCGTGCTGTGCAATGCGACGCATCGCCACAGGAGGTTCGCCATGCAGTTCACTTCGATCCCCCAGCCTGCCGCCGTTGCGCACGCCGCGCAGTCGATGCCCACGATGCCGCCGCTTGCCCGCAGCCTGCAGGCGCCGGCCCCGGCCTGGCGCGCGGCCAGCGCCAGCGCCGCTGCGGCGCCCGCGCCGGCAGCCACGGGCGTGCGCTCGCTGCGCCTGGCGGCTCTGGGTCATGCGCTGTTGCAGCATCTCGAAACGCCGCTCGTCGTGGCCGACGCCAGCGGCACCGTGCTCGAATCGAACCCCGCGGCGACGCGCCGCATCGAGCATTGCGAAGGCCTGTGGCTCGACGCCGCCGGCCGCCTGGCGGTACGCCAGGGTGGGCGCTGGGTGCCCATCAGCAAGTGGCATTCGGAGCTGGCGGCCGGCCGCAGCGTCACGCTGGCGCTCGAAGCCGACGGCCCGGCGATGCAGATCACGCTCAAGCCGATGACCGTGCAGGACACGGGCTTCGGCAGCGCCACCTGGGTACTGGCGACGATCGAGCGCGTCGTGCTGACGCGCGCCGACGCGATGCGCCGGCGCTTTCGCTTCACGCGCACGCAGGCCCGCCTGGCCGAGATGCTTTGCCAGGGCATGCGGCCGGCCAACGCCGCCGAAGCACTGGGCGTGAAGATCTCCACCGTGCGCACGCACGTGGGCGAGATGTACGAGAAGACCGGCACGCACAGCCAGGCGCAGCTGGTGGCCCTGCTGCACGCCTGCTGAAGGCGCGGGGCGGGCCGGCCGCTACCGGCCCGTTGCCGCCAGCGCCTGCCGCAGCCGGTCGCGCATGCCGCGGCCGACAGCGCCGGTGAGCGCCAGCGCCGGCGGCGAAAGCACCATGCGCTCGAAGAGCGAGCGCACCTGCTCGGCACTCACGGCCTGAACCCGCGCGACGCGGTGCTGCTCGTCGCGCAGCCTTCCCGTGGCCAGCCACTCCAGCGCCAGGTCCTCGAGCCAGCGCAAGCCGCGCTCGCGCGAGCGCAGCGCGCGCACCGCCAGCTGCGAGCGGGCGCGTTCCAGCTCCTGCGGCGCCGCCCGCTCCGCGTGCTCGCGCATGAGCGCCATCACCTCGCGCACCAGCGGCTCGGCGTCGGCCGGCGCCATGCTCGCCTCGACGACGAACTGGCCGCACATGTCCAGCACGTCGGCCGAGCAGGCGGTGTAGTAGGCCAGGCCGCGCTGCTCGCGCACGTGGTGCAGCAGCGGCGAGCTCATGCCCTCGCCGAGCACCGCCGCGGCCACGGCGGCCACAGGGTCGTCGCTGCGCCGCGAAGGCACGGGAAAGGCGAGCGCCAGGTGCGACTGGCTCGAACCCACCAGCGATCGCGTCAGGATCTCGCCGCGCCATGAAGGCTCCTGCACCGGCGCCACGGCGCCGGGCGGCAGCGCCGCGAAGGCGTCCTCGACGACGCGCTCGATCGCGGCGGGCGCCACGTCGCCGGTGACGCCGACGACCACCTGCCCCGCCAGGTAGCCGGCGGCCCGGTGCGCCACCAGGTCCTCGCGCGTGAAGCGCTCGAGGTTGCGCCGCGTGCCCATCACCGGCTGCGCTGCCGGGTGCAGCCCGAACGAAGCCTTGTCCAGCAGCTTGAAGGCGGTGGCGACGGGGTCGTCCTCGTCTTCGGCGAATTCCTGCAGCAGCACCTGGCGTTCGCGCTCCAGCTCGGCGGCGGGCAGGCTCGGGTGCAGCACGATCTCGGCCAGCATGCGCAGCATGCGCTCGGCGTGCTGGGGCAGGCCGCGCATGTAGAACGCGGTGTGGTCCTTGTCGGTGTGGGCGTTGACCTCGGCGCCCAGGCGCTCGGCTTCGAGGTTCACCTGGCGCGCGTCGCGCAGGCGCGGCAGGCCGCCGGGGCCGGCGACCTCGGTGCCCTTGAACGCCATGTGCTCCAGCACGTGGCCGATGCCGTTGCCGCGCGCGCTTTCGTTGGCGCTGCCCCAGCGCACGAACACCGCCACGCAGCAGGTGCCGGCGTGCGGCGCCCGCCCCACGAGCAGGCGCAGGCCGTGGCGCAATTCGAACGCGTGCTGTTCCAAGGGCTTTAGCCCGCTGCTTTCGCCGCGCCCGGTGCGGTCATCCCAGCACGCGCAAGGCCGGCCGTGCCGACGAGCGCACGCGCCCGACCGCGGCGGCGGCCTCGAAACCGTGGCGCGCGAAGACGCCGAGCACCGCCTCCAGCGCCTGCGGCGCACAGGCCACGAGCAGGCCGCCACTGGTCTGCGGGTCGGTCAGCAGCGCCTGGTCTTCGGCGGCGAAGTCTGCCGGCAGCGCCACCTCGGCGCCGTAGCCGGCCCAGTTGCGCCCGGAGGCGCCGGTGACGAACCCCTCGGCGGCCAGCGCACGCACGCCCTCCAGCAGCGGCACCGCCGGCCAGTCGAGCTGCACCTCACAGCGGCCGCCGCGCGCCATTTCGAGCGCGTGCCCCGCCAGGCCGAAGCCGGTGACATCGGTCAGCGCATGCACGCCGGGCAGCGCCGCCAGCTCCGGCCCTGGCGCGTTCAGCCGCGTCGTCGTGGCGATCATCCGCGCATAGCCCGCCGCATCGAGCCGCCCCTTCTTCAGCGCCGCGCTCTGCACGCCCACGCCGAGCGGCTTGCCGAGCACGAGGAGGTCGCCAGCCCGCGCGTCGGCGTTGCGCTTGACGTGTTCGGGGTGCACGAGCCCGAGCGCGACGAGGCCGTAGATCGGCTCGACCGAGTCGATCGTGTGCCCGCCGGCCACCGGGATGCCCGCGCTGCGGCACACGCTCGCGCCGCCTTCGAGCACGCGCCCGATCGTCGCCGTCGACAGCACGTTGATCGGCATGCCGACGATCGCCAGCGCCAGGATCGGCCGCCCGCCCATCGCGTAGACATCGCTGATCGCATTGGTCGCGGCAATGCGGCCGAAGTCGAACGGATCGTCGACGATCGGCATGAAGAAGTCGGTCGTCGCGATCAGCGCCTGCTCGTCGTTGAGACGATAGACGGCGGCGTCGTCCGACGTCTCGATGCCCACCAGCAGCTCGGCCGGCACCGGCATCGCCGCCGTCCCGCGCAGGATCTCGGACAGCACGCCGGGGGCGATCTTGCAGCCGCAGCCGCCGCCGTGCGAGAGCGAGGTCAGCCGCGGCTCGGCAGCGGCTTCGGGCGCATTCATCGGGATCTCCATCGGGCCGGGTCTGCCGGCAGCATAGCCGCGCCGCGGCCGCCGGCGCTCGCGGGCGGTGGCCGCGCCGGCTGGCCGCCGTCAGGCGCGAGCCACGAAGACGCCGAACCAGCCCTGCGCGTCGCTGAAGCGGCGGACTGCGCCATACCCCGCCTCGCGCAGCAAGGCCTCGAAATCCTGCGGCCGCCATTTGTACGAGTTCTCGGTGTGGATGCGTTCGCCGCGCTCGAAGCGGCGTTCGCCGGCGGGGACGCGGCCGTCGTGGCCGCTCCAGCGCACGGCAAGCGCGACGCGCGCTTCCAGGTGCATCTCGATGCGCGAATGCGCCGCGTCGAAGCGCGCCACGTGCCGCCACTGCGCCGGGTCGAAGTCTGCGCCGATGAGCGCGTTCAGCCGCCGCAGCACGTTGAGGTCGAAGGCGGCCGTGACGCCGAGCGCATCGTCGTAGGCGGCTTCGAGCACGCGAGCGTCCTTCACGAGGTCGGCACCGACGATGAGGCCGCCCGCACCGCTGCCTGCCGTGCCCCCCGCCGTACCCCCTGCGGCGCCGCCGCGCGCCAACGCACGCGCCTCGCGCAGCAGCCGCAGCGCCTCGGCGGGCGCGAAGTTGCCGATGCTCGACCCCGGATAGAAGACGAGCACGCCGCCGCCGGCGAGAAGCGGCGGCGGCAACGCCAGCTTCGCCGAGAAGTCCTGGCCCACACCGGCCAGCTCCAGCGCCGGATGCTCGCGCTGCAGTTGCTGAAGCGCCTGGTGCAGGAAGGCCACCGAGATGTCCACCGCCACGTAGCGGCGCGGCTGCAGCACCGGCAACAGGCGCGCCGCCTTGGCGCAGTTGCCCGCGCCCAGGTCCACCAGCACCGGTGCCGCGCCGCTGCATGCGAGCGCCGCGTCGGCAATGGCCGCGCCGTTGGCGGCGAAGATCGCCGCCTCGGTGCGCGTGGGGTAGTACTCCGGCAGCTCGGTGATGGCGTCGAACAGGCGCGAGCCGAGCGCGTCGTAGAAGAACTTGGGCGCCACGGCCGCAGGGCTCGCGCGCAGGCCCGCCGCGGCTTCGGCCGCGAGAGTGGCCTCGGACAGCGTGTCGAGTTCGATCAACTGCGGCGTCTTCATGGGTCGGCGATCCTGTTGGAGAACGTGCGCTGGCTTCGGCAGTGGGCGCCCTTCA
>JAEUPF010000160.1 GCA_016790425.1 Rubrivivax sp. | reverse complement strand
GCAGCCGCGCGAGCAGATCACCGAGCAGCTGCAGCGCATCAGCCAGGGCGAGCCGCCGCTGTCGCCCTCGATCGCGCGCCGCGTGATGGCCTACTTCACCGAGAAGGCCAAGCCGCAGGCGGCCAACCCGATGCCGCACGTCAGCCTCACCGACCGCGAAAGCGAGGTGCTGCTGCGCGTGGCCAAGGGCTACACGCTGCCGGAGATCGGCGTGCAGCTGGGGCTGTCCCGGCACACGATCGCCGACTACGTGAAGCAGATCTACCGCAAGCTCAACGTCAGCTCGCGGGCCGAGGCGGCGCTCGAAGCGCAGCGGCTGGGTCTGTTCCGCTGAACAGCGCGGGCCGGCTCCGTGCCCGGCGGCGGCAGCGCGCCGCCCTCACCTCACCCAGGTGTTGAGCTGGATGATCGGCATCATCACCGCCAGCATGATGAGCACGACCACCAGCCCCATCACGACGATGAGCAGCGGCTCGATGATCGTCGCCGCCGACATCGCGCGCCGCTGCACCTCGGCCGAGAGCTGAGCCGAAGCGCGGCCCAGCATCACCGGCAGCTGCCCGGTCTGCTCCCCCAGCCGCGCGAACATCGCCAGCAGGCCCGGGAAGCGCGGCTTCGCTGCCAGCGCCGAAGCGAGCGACGCCCCTTCGCGCACCTGCACCAGCGCTTCCAGCGCATCGGCGCGCATGGCACGGTTGTTCACCGTCTCGGCCGCTGACTGCAGCGCCTTCAGGATCGGCACCCCGGCGCCGGCCAGCATCGCCAGCGTGCCGCCGAAACGCGCCGCGTTGTAGCCGCGCGCCAGGCGGCCGAACAGCGGCAGGCGCAGGAACGCGGCATCGGTGCTGCGCCGGAAGTCCTCGTTGCGGCGCGCGCCGGCATAGGCCGCGACGCCGGCACCCAGCAGCAGCCCGACCGCCCAGCCCCAGTGCCGGATGAACGCCGACAGCGCCAGCATCACCACCGTCAGCGTCGGCAGCGCCCGCTTGCTGCTGGTGAAGACGTTGGCGATCTGCGGCACGACGTAGGTCATCAGCACGATGACGATCAGCACCGCCACCAGCGAGACGATGCCCGGGTACAGCATTGCGCCGGTGACCTTGGCGCGCAGCGCCTGGCGCTGCTCGAGGTCGTCGGCGAGCTTCTCCAGCACGACGCCCAGCGCCCCGCTCTGCTCGCCGGCGGCCACCACGGCGCGGTAGACCTCGTCGAACTCGCGCGGTGCACCGGCCAGCGCGCGCGCGAAGGTGCTGCCGGCGTTGACCTCGCTCTTCAGGTGCGCGACCAGCTCGCGCTGGCGCGGGTTGTCGGATTCGTCGCCCAGCGCCGTGAGGGCGCGCTCGAGCGGCAGGCCCGAGGCGACGAGCCCGGCGAGCTGGCGCGTCCACACCGCCAGCGCCGTGGCGTTGAAGACGCGGCGCGAAAGGCGCGGCGCGGCGCCGCCGGCGTCGTTGGCGGCCGCGCCGCCGACCGGGTTCACCGCCAGCGGCACGAGCTGGCGCGAGCGCAGCTGCGCGCGCGCCGCCTTGGCGTTGTCGGCCTCGAGCAGGCCCGACTGCGCCTTGCCGGCCTCGTCGAGCGCTTCGAACTTGTACGCGGGCATCGCGGCGGCGGCCTCGATCAGTCGCCGGTCACGCGCAGCACCTCTTCGCGCGACGTGACGCCTTCGGCGATGAGGCGCTCGCCGTCCTCGCGCATCGAGCGCAGCCCGTTGGCCTCGGCCTGGGCGAAGACCTTGCTCTCGGCGGCGCGGGTGTGGATCAGCGAGGCGAGCTTGTCCTCGACCACCATCAGCTCGTAGACGCCGGTGCGGCCCTTGTAGCCCGTGTGGCCGCATTCGCTGCAGCCCACCGGGTGCCACAGCCCGGCCTCGTCCTGCCGCTTGCACGCCGGGCACAGCTTGCGCACCAGGCGCTGCGCCAGCGTGCCGAGCAGGCTGGAGCTGAGCAGGAACGGCTCGACGCCCATGTCGATGAGGCGCGTGACGCTGGACACCGCGTCGTTGGTGTGCACGGTGGCCAGCACGAGGTGGCCGGTGAGCGAGGCCTGGATGGCGATCTGGGCCGTCTCGAAGTCGCGGATCTCGCCGATCATGATGACGTCGGGGTCCTGGCGCAGGATGGCGCGCAGCGCCTTGGCGAACGTGAGGTCGATCTTCGGGTTGACCTGCGTCTGGCCGATGCCGGGCAGCTCGTACTCGACCGGATCCTCCACCGTGAGCACGTTGGTGGTGGCGGTGTCCACGCGCTGCAGGCTGGCGTACAGCGTCGTCGTCTTGCCCGAACCGGTGGGTCCGGTGACGAGCACGATGCCGTGCGGCTGCTGGATCAGGCGCGCGAAGCCGGCGAGCACGTCGCCGCTCATGCCCAGGCCCTCGAGGCTGAACTTCGATTCGGTCTTGTCCAGCAGGCGCAGCACGGCACGCTCGCCGTGCGCCGAAGGCAGCGTCGAGACGCGCACGTCGATGGCGCGGCCGCCGATGCGCAGCGAGATGCGGCCGTCCTGCGGCAGCCGCTTTTCGGCGATGTCGAGCTCGGCCATGATCTTCAGGCGCGAGATCAGCGCCGCGTGCAGCGCGCGGTTGGGTTGCACCACCTCGCGCAGCGAACCGTCGACGCGAAAGCGCACCGAGCTCGAGCGCTCGTAGGGCTCGATGTGGATGTCGCTGGCACCGTCCTTGGCCGCCTGCGTGAGCAGCGCGTTGAGCATGCGGATGATCGGCGCATCGTCGGCGGCCTCGAGCAGGTCTTCGACGGCCGGCAGGTCCTGCATCATGCGGCTGAGGTCGACGCCGCTCTCGACTTCGCCCATCACCGCCGCGGCGCTGCCTTCGCCGCCGGCGTAGGCCTCGGCGATGCGCTGGCCGAGCGTGCCTTCGCTCTCGCGCTCGAAGCGCTGCACGGCGAACAGCCGCGTCACCTCGGCCAGCGCGGCGGTGGGCGTGCGGTCGCCGGCCCACAGCACGAGCTGCTCGCCGTCGTCCTCGAGCAGCAGCGTGTTGGCCTTGGCGAAGGCGTACGGCAGCGGGTGGCGGGCGCCCATGGTGGCTGCGGGCTACGTCACGGCGCCACCGGCCGCGCCGGTGAGCCTTCGGCCGGAATCGTGTCGGCCGGCGCCGGCTTGGCCGGCCCGACGAGCGGCGCCGAGCGCACCGGCAGCGAAGTGCCGGCGCCGGGCTGCGTCTCCTGCTGGCGGGCGCGCATCTGCTCGTAGCGGTCGACCGAGAAGCGCGTGCTCGCCTCGGCGTCGCGCATCACCACCGGGCGCAGGAAGACCATCAGGTTGGTGCGCCGGCGCGTGCGCGACTCGCTGCGGAACAGGCTGCCCAGCACCGGGATGTCGCCCAGCAGCGGCACCTTGCTCTTGGTGGTCTCGTAGCGGTCCTCGATCAGGCCGCCGAGCACGAGCACCTGGCCGTCGTCGACCGTCACGGTGCCTTCGATCGAGCGCTTGGTCGTCGACGGGCCGGCGTTGGTGGTGCCGGCGGCGACATCGCCCTTGACGCTGCTTTGCTCCTGGAAGATGGTCATGCGGATGGCGCCGTTCTCGCCGATCTGCGGCCGGATGCGCAGCGTGATGCCGACGTCCTTGCGCTCGATCGTCTGGAACGGGTTGGTCGTGGCGCCGCCGGTCTGCGTGAACTGGCCGGTGATGAAGGGCACGTTCTCGCCGACGACGATCTTGGCTTCCTCGTTGTCCAGCGTGATCAGGTTCGGCGTGCTGACGACGTTGGTCGTCGTCTGCGACTGCAGCAG
>JAEUPF010000102.1 GCA_016790425.1 Rubrivivax sp. | reverse complement strand
CGGCGCGCCGCCGCCGCGGCTGCCGCAGATGCCGGCCTACCACCTCGTGCGGCCCGACACCGCCGGCATCACGATGGTCAACATCGGCGTCGGCCCGGCGAACGCGAAGACGATCACCGACCACGTCGCCGTGCTGCGCCCGCACGCCTGGCTGATGCTCGGCCACTGCGCCGGCCTGCGCACGACGCAGCAGCTCGGCGACTACGTGCTCGCGCACGCCTACATGCGCGAGGACCACGTGCTCGACGAAGACCTGCCGCTGTGGGTGCCGCTGCCGGCACTGGCCGAAGTGCAGCTGGCGCTGGAACAGGCGGTGGCCGACGTGACGAAGCTTTCGGGCTACGAACTGAAGCGCATCCTGCGCACCGGCACCGTCGTCAGCACCGACAACCGCAACTGGGAGCTGCTGCCCGAGCCCGGCCCCGGGCGCCGCTTCAGCCAGAGCCGCGCGGTGGCCCTGGACATGGAAAGCGCCACCATCGCCGCCAACGGCTTTCGCTTCCGCGTCCCCTACGGCACGCTCCTGTGCGTGAGCGACAAGCCGCTGCATGGCGACATCAAGCTGCCGGGCATGGCCAACACCTTCTACCGCGAGCGCGTCGACCAGCACCTGCGGATCGGCATGCGCGCGGTCGAACTGCTGCGCCGCGAACGGCCGGGCAGCCTGCACAGCCGCAAGCTGCGCAGCTTCGCTGAGGTGGCGTTCCAGTAGCCGGCCGCTGACACGCCGGCCGGCCGATGCCGGCTTGTGCCGGTACGCCCCTTGCCGCAACGCAGCAAGGAATCTTTGCCTTCGGGCAAACGCCCTGAAGGCCGGGCTCAGTACAAACCCGGAATGAAATCGACTCGTTGCGCACCGGCTGTCGCCAGCGGTGCGCTGGTCTTGCTGTCCCTGCTCGGCGGCTGCGCTTCGTTGCAGCGCCCGGCCACGCCAGCGACGCCGCTGCCGGTGCCCGAGCGGTGGACGGCAACGGCTGCGCAACCGTCGGCTGCGGCCTCGCCGGCAGCGCTGGCCGACTGGTGGCAGCGCCTGGGCGACGCGACGCTGAACGACCTCGAGCGGCGTGCGCTTGCGCAAGCCACCGACATCCAGGTCGCCGAGGCGCGCCTGGCGCAGGCGCGCTCGGCGCGCGATCTCGCCGCGGCCGCGTTGCGCCCGGCCGTCGGCAGCAGCGCCTCGGTGCAGGCGGGCAAGGCCGAGGGCGCGCCGCTGACGCGCCAGTACCGCGCCGGCTTCGACGCTGCCTGGGAAGCCGACCTGTGGGGCCGCAACCGTGCCGGCGTCAGCGCCGCCGAGGCCGATCTGCACGCCAGCGTCGCCACGCTCGGCCAGGCGCAGGTGTCGCTCGCCGGCGAGGTGGCCGCGGGCTACATCGACCTGCGCAACGGCCAGGCGCGCCTGGCGCTGACGCGCGAGGCGCTGGCGAGCCAGGAGCACATGCTGCGCATCACGCAGTGGCGCGCCGAGGCCGGGCTCGTCAGCGGCCTGGACGTCGAGCAGCAGCGCACCACCGTCGCGCAGACGCGCGCACAGATCCCGGCGCTGCAAGGCGCCATCGAGCAATCGATGAACGCGCTGGCGGTGCTCACCGGCGCGGCGCCCGGCACGGTGCACGCGCAGCTCGCCACTGCGGCACCGTTGCCTTCGGTGCCGGCCGACCTGGCGCTCGCTTTCCCCGCTGCGGTGCTGAGCCAGCGCGCCGACGTGGCCGCGGCCGAGGCGCGCGTGCGCGCCGCGCTGGCGCGCATCGACGCCGCTGATGCCCAGCGGCTGCCGAGCCTCAACCTGTCGGGCACGATCGGCCTGAGCGCGCTCAGCGCCGCGGCGCTCGCTCCCGGCACCGGCGTCGCGACGCTGCTGGCCGCGGTCGACTGGCCGCTGTACGACGGCGGCCGCGTGCGCGCTCAGGTGCGCTCTCAGGAGGCGGCGTTCGACGAAGCCCGCGCCAACCATCGCGCCGCGGTGCTGGCGGCGCTGAAGGAAGTGGAAGACGCCCTCGTCGCACTGCGCACCGCGCGCGAGCAGCAGGCCGGCCAGCAGCTCGCGGCCGAGTCGGCGCGCCGCGCTGCCCAACTGGCCGAACAGCGCTATGCCGCGGGCTTGTCGGACATCACCGGCGTGCTGCTGGCGCAGCGCACGCTGCTCGCGGCCGAGGACGCGCTGGCCGGCACCGCTGCCAGCGTGCTGACGCAGCACGTGCGGCTGTACAAGGCGCTCGGCGGCGGCTGGTCGCCCAGCGCCCACGCTTCCGCCGCCGCCGCCGCCAACGATCGAAGCCCACCGCGATGAACGACATCACTCCGACGACCGCCGCGCGCCATGGCGAAGCCGAGGCCGCGCCTGCGGCCCCGGCCGCGCCGCCTGCCGCTGCCTCCAGGGCGAGGGCCGCGCCCGCCGCGGCCACCATCCCTTCGTCCGCCAGCCTCGATGACCTGCTCGGCGAAGGCACGGCGGCGCGGCGCGCGTGGTGGCGACGGCCGGCACTGTGGATCGGCCTCGTCGCGCTCGCCGCCGCCGCGGCCGGCCTGTGGGCCTGGCTCGACCAGCGCAACGCCGCCGCGCAGCCGCGCTACGTCACGCAGCCGGCCACGCGAGGCTCGCTCACCGTCACCGTCACCGCCAACGGCACGCTGCAGCCGACGCTGCTGGTGGCCGTGGGCAGCGAGCTCTCGGGCACCGTGGCGCGCGTGCTCGTCGACGTGAACGACCGCGTCAGGCGCGGCCAGGTCCTTGCCGAACTCGACACCGCGCGCCTCACCGACCAGGTGAAGCGCTCGCGCGCCGGGCTGGCCACGGCGCAGGCGCAGGTGCAGCAGGCGCGCGCCACGCTCACCGAGACGCGCAGCTCGCTCGATCGCCTCGAGGACGTGGCGCGTCGCTCCGGCGGCGAGGTTCCTTCGCGCCAGGAGCTGGACACCGCGCGCGCCGCCTTCGCCCGCGCCCAGGCCGGCGAGGCGAGCGCGCAGGCCTCGGTCGCCGACGCCGAGGCCGCCGTCAGCGCCGACGAGACGAACCTGCGCAAGGCCTCGATCCGCTCGCCGATCGACGGCATCGTGCTGGCGCGCAACGTCGACCCCGGCAACGCGGTGGCCGCTTCGCTGCAGGCGGTGACGCTGTTCAGCCTGGCGCAGGACCTGACGAAGATGACGCTGCAGGTCAACATCGACGAGGCCGACGTCGGCCGCGTCACCGAAGGGCAGAAGGCCACCTTCACGGTGAGCGCGCACGCCAACCGCCGCTACCCGGCGACGATCAAGCGCCTGCGCTACGGCTCGACGACCAAGGACAACGTCGTCACCTACCTGGCGGACCTCGAAGTGCCCAACGCCGACCTGAGTCTGCGCCCGGGCATGACCGCCACCGCCACCGTCACCACCGCCGAGCACACCGACGTGCTGCTGGTGCCCAATGCGGCGCTGCGCTTCAGCCCCGAAGCGGCGCGCGCGGCGGCCGAGGGCAGCAGCAGCGGCGGCGGCATCGTCGGCCAGCTCATGCCGCGCCCGCCGCGCGGCACCCAGCCGCCCAAGCGCGCCGGCACCGATACCTCGCGCGTGCGCCAGCTGTGGGTGCTGCGCGACGGCCAGCCGCAAGCGGTGCCGGTGACGCCGGGCCTCAGTGACGGCCGCATGACCGAGGTGGCCAGCGACGTGCTGCAGCCGGGCATGGCGGTGATCGTCGACCAGGCCGGCGCAGCCGGCAAGCGCTGACCCGGCGCCCGAGGGGCCGCACGGCATGGGCAGCGCCACGAACGGCATCCGCAACGGCACCGGCACGGTGGGCGCGGGCACCGGCAACGGCATGGGCACGGACCCTGGCACCGGCACGACCGCGGGCATCGGCACGGCCCGCGCCGCGCCGCCGCTGATCGAGCTCAAACGCGTCACCAAGACCTACGGCGAAGGGACCGCCGCCTTCCAGGCGCTGCGCGGCGTCGACCTCGTCATCGGCGAAGGCGAGTTCGTCGCCGTGATGGGCCCCAGTGGTTCGGGCAAGTCGACGGCCATGAACATCCTCGGCTGCCTCGACGTGCCCACCAGCGGCGCCTACCTCTACCGCGGCGTTCCGGTGCAGCGCCTGAGCCGCGACGAGCGCGCGCTGCTGAGGAGGCGCCAGCTCGGCTTCGTCTTCCAGGGCTTCAACCTGCTGCCGCGCACCAGCGCGCAGGAGAACGTCGAGCTGCCGCTGCTGTACCGCGGCGAGAGCGCCAAGGCGCGCCACGCCACGGCGCGCGCGGCGCTGGCTGCGGTGGGCCTGGCCGGGTGGGAGAGGCACACGCCGGCGGAGCTTTCCGGCGGCCAGCAGCAGCGCGTGGCGATCGCCCGCGCCCTCGTCACCAACCCCGCCGTGCTGCTGGCCGACGAGCCCACCGGCAACCTCGACTCGCAGCGCGGCCAGGAGATCATGGCGCTGCTCGCCTCGCTCAACCGCGAGCGCGGCATCACGGTGCTGATGGTGACGCACGAGTCGGACATGGCTGCCTGGGCGCGGCGCATCGTCCGCTTCGTCGACGGCGTCGTCGCCAGCGATTCGGCGAACGAGACGGCCGCGGCACCGGCGGCGGCGACGGCCACCTCCGCCCCCCCTGTCGCGCCGCCGCCCCAGGCCGCCGCCGGCGCGGCCGCCCGCGAACCGCAGCGGGGCGCGCGATGAAGGCCACGGGCCTGGGCATGTGGCTCAACACGCTGCTGTTGGCGCTGCGCGAGATCCGGCGCAACCTGTTGCGCTCGTTCCTCACCATCCTGGGCATCGTCATCGGCGTGGCGGCGGTGATCACGATGGTCACCGTCGGCAACGGCGCCACGCAGGCGGTGCAGGACCAGATCACGAGCCTGGGCACCAACCTGCTGCAAGTCCGCCCCGGCCAGCGCCTGGGCCCGGGCGGCAGCGGCGGCGCGCCGGCCTTCCGCGCCGCCGACGCCGAGGCCATCGCCGCGCAGGTGAGCGGCGTACGCGCCGTGGCGCCGCAGGCGCAGGCCGGCGGCACCGCCGTCTACGGCGCGCGCAACTGGTCGACGGTGGGCTACGGCACCACCAACGCCTACTTCGAGACCGGCAATTGGACGCTCGCCGCCGGCCGCCTCTTCGAACCGGCCGAGGAGCGCGCCGGCGCCTCGGTGTGCGTGATCGGGGCCACCGTGCGGCGCGAACTGTTCGGCACCGCCGACCCCATCGGCGAGCGCATCCGCCTGCGTCAGATGAGCTGCGAGGTGATCGGCGTGCTCGCCAGCAAGGGCCAGGCGGCGATGGGCATGGACCAGGACGACGTCGTCGTGCTGCCGATCGCCACCATGCACCGGCGCATCACCGGCAACGTCAACGTCGGCACGCTCCTGGTCTCGATGAACGACGGCGCCGATGCCGAGCGCGTGAAGGCCGAGCTGACACGGCTGCTGCGCGAAAGGCGCAAGCTCGCCGCTGGCGAAGAGAACAACTTCAACGTGCTCGACACGGCGCAGCTCGCGCAGGCACTGTCGGGAACGACCGCGGTGATGACGATGCTGCTGGGCGCGGTGGCCGCGGTGAGCCTGCTCGTGGGCGGCATCGGCATCATGAACATCATGCTCGTCAGCGTCACCGAGCGCACGCGCGAGATCGGCATCCGCCTGGCCATCGGCGCACTCGGGCACGAAGTGCTGCTGCAGTTCCTGATCGAGGCGGTGGTGCTGGCCGCGCTCGGTGGCCTGGTCGGCGTGGCGCTGGCCACCGTCGCCTCGCTGGCGCTGACGCGTGTGATGCAGGTGCCGTTCCTCTTCGACACCGGCATCAACCTGGCGAGCTTCGCCTTTGCAGCGCTGATCGGCGTGGTGTTCGGCTACTTCCCGGCCCGGCGCGCGGCGCGCCTCGACCCGATCGAGGCGCTCAGGCACGAGTGACAGATGAGACCTGGAGCCCGGGTTAACCCCGGCGCGATGAGGTCGATCCGACGCCGGATCATTCGTCGTCAGCAGCAGGCGCCGCCTGTGCCAGGCAGCAGGGACGGCGCGCGCCAAGGCGCGCCCGTCGGTGCCCGCTGCCTCCGACGCTGCGACCCAAGGGCCCCCAACGCAAGGAACGTGCAATGAACTACGTCGATGGATTCGTCTGCGCGGTGCCCACCGCCAACCGCGAGGCCTACCTCGCGTACGCGCGAGGCGGCGCAACGATGTTCAAGGAGGCCGGTGCGCTGTCCGTGGTCGAGTGCTGGGGCGACGACGTGCCCGAGGGCAAGCTCACCTCCTTCACGATGGCGGTGAAGCGCCAGCCGGACGAGACGGTGGTGTTCTCGTGGATCGTCTGGCCTTCGAAGGAGGTGCGCGACGCGGCCTGGAAGAAGCTGATGGACGATCCGCGCATGGACCCGAAGAACAACCCGATGCCGCTGGACGGCAAGCGCATGATCTATGGCGGCTTCGCCACCTTGCTCTCCGTCTGAAGGCGCCGCGGGTGCGGCGTTGGCCGCACAGAAAGCCACACGGCGCGAGTGGACCGGGCTGGCGGTGATCGCACTGCCGTGCGCCGTCTACGCGATGGACCTGACGGTGCTGAACCTGGCGCTGCCGGCGATCAGTGCCGAGCTGCAACCCAGCGCCGCGCAGTTGCTGTGGATCATCGACATCTACGGCTTCCTCGTCGCCGGCTTCCTGATCACGATGGGAACGCTTGGCGATCGCCTCGGCCGCCGCCGCCTGCTGCTCATCGGCGCGGCGGCATTCGCGGTCGCCTCGCTGCTGGCGGCGTTCGCGCGCAGCGCCGAGGCGCTGATCGCGACGCGGGCCTTGCTGGGCATTGCCGGGGCGACGGTGGCGCCGTCGACGATGTCCCTCATCCGCAACATGTTCCACGACGAGCACGAGCGCCAGTTCGCGATCGGCCTGTGGATCGCCAGCTACTCGGCCGGCGCTGCCGTCGGGCCGCTGGTGGGCGGCGTCCTCTTGGAGTTCTTCTCGTGGGGCGCGGTGTTCCTGGTCGCGGTGCCGGTGATGGTGCTCGTGCTGCTGCTTGGCCCTTCGCTGCTGCCGGAGTATCGCGACCCACGCGCCGGGCGCATCGATGCCCCGAGCGTGGCGTTGTCGCTGGCGGCCGTGCTGATGAGCGTCTATGCGCTGAAGCGCCTGGCCGGGCACGGCTTCTCGTGGCCGGCCCTGGGCCTCGGCGCATGCGGTCTCGCGCTTGGCCTGGCGTTCGTGCGCCGCCAGGGCCGGCTGGCCAACCCGCTGCTGGACCTGCGGCTGTTCGGCAGCGCGGCGTTCACCGCCGCGATCACCGCCTACGGCCTCACGTCGCTGGCGATGATGGGCGTGTACCTGTTCATGGCGCAGTACCTGCAGCTCGTGCGCGACTTGTCGCCGCTCGAAGCCGGGTTCGCAACGCTGCCGTGGGCGCTGGCGTTCATCGCCGGGTCGCTGGCGGCGCCGCGGCTGGCGCGGCGCCTGTCGCGCGTGGCGCTGATGGCGGGCAGCCTCGGGGTCGCCGCACTCGGTTTCCTGATGCTCGTCGGCACGGCCGGACCGTGGGGACTGGCGGTGATGATCGCCGGCGCGGTGGTGATGAGCCTGGGCATGGCGCCGGTGATCGCCGTCGGCAACGAGATGATGATCACCGCGGCGCCGCCCGAACGCGCCGGCGCCGCTTCGGCGCTGGCCGAGACGGCGGCCGAGTTCAGCGCCGCACTCGGCGTGGCCGTGTTCGGCAGCATCGGAACGGTGATCTATGCGTGGCAACTGGCGCCGCGGCTGCCAGCCGGGTTGCCGCAGGCCACGGCCGAGACTGCCTTGGCGACAATCGGCGGCGCCGCCGCCAGTGCCCGCGCGCTCGGTGGCAGTGCCGGTGCGGCGCTGCTCGAAGCGGCGCGCGCTGCCTTCACGGCGTCGATGCAGGTGGCCGCCGCCGTGGCGGCCCTCATCATCGCTGTGGCGTGCGTTCTCACGGTGCGCATCCTCAGCGGCCGTCGGCAGCCGCTGGCGCAGCCGTAGCGGCACGCCCGGCAAGCAGGACGCGCTCGCGCTCGTTGGCCGTCAACGCGGCAGCGCGCTCGAACGCCGCGCGCGCCTCGGCGCCGCGACCCAGCCGGGCCAGCAGGTCACCGCGCACGGCGTGCAGCAGGTGGTAGCGCTGCATCTGCGGCAACGCGGCCAATGCGTCGGCCAAGGGCAGCGCCACCGCGGGGCCGCTGGCCATGCTCACTGCGACGGCGCGGTTGAGTTCGACCACCGGCGAAGGCGCGCGCGCCAGCAGCCGGTCGTACAGCGCCACGATGCGTGCCCAGTCGGTGTCGCCGGCGCTCGGCGCGCGCGCGTGGCAGGCGGCGATGGCCGCTTGCAGCGCGTAGGGGCCGCCATCGTCCTCGCTGCCGCCTTGCAGCGCCGCTGCGCGACGCAGGGCCGCCAGGCCGCGCCCCATGAGCAGGCGGTCCCAGCGGCTGCGGTCCTGATCGAGCAGCAGCACGGGCGCGCCTTGCGCATCGGTGCGCGCGCGCGTGCGCGAGGCCTGGATCTCCATCAGCGCCACCAGGCCGTGCACCTCGGCCTCGTCCGGCGCCAGCGCCGCCAGCACGCGGCCCAGGCGCAGCGCTTCCTCGCACAGCGCCGGGCGCATCCAGTCTTCGCCGGCGGTGGCCGCGTAGCCTTCGTTGAAGATCAGGTAGATGACTTCGAGCACCGTCGCCAGCCGCGTCGCGAGCGCCTCGCCGCGCGGCACCTCGAACGGCACCTTCGCCTCGGCCAGCGTGCGCTTGGCGCGCACGATGCGCTGCGCGATCGTCGGCTCGGGCACGACGAAGGCGCGCGCGATCTCCGCCGTCGTCAGGCCGCCCAGCAGCCGCAGCGTCAGCGCCAGCTGCGCTTCGGGGCCGAGCACCGGGTGGCAGGCGGCGAAGACGAGGCGCAGCAGGTCGTCGCCGTAGTCCTCGCGCGCCGCGTCGAGCGAGTCGCTGAAGTCGGGCACGACGTGGTCGCCGCGCGCGTCGGCGTCGGCGCCGAGCTCGCCTTGCTTGCGCTGGTGCAGCGCGCGCTGGCGCAGCCAGTCGAGGGCGCGGTTCTTCGCGGTGGCCATCAGCCAGGCGCCGGGGTTGTCGGGCAGGCCGCCGTCGCGCTCCAGGCGCGGCCAGTGCTCCAGCGCGGCGACGAGCGCCTCCTGCGCCAGGTCCTCGGCGAGGCCGACATCGCGCACGATGCGGGCGACGCTGCCGATGATCTTCGCCGCCTCGATGCGCCAGACGGCGGCCAGGCGCGCTTCGACGCGGCGCTGCCCGGGATCATGTCCGGCCATGGCCTGCTGCGCCCCGCTCGCCTCGCCAGCCGCCTCAGCGCGGCGCAGCCTGCTGCGGCGCTGGCGCGCCCGCCTGCCGGCGCAAGCGCTCTTCCTGTTCACGCAGCTCGGGCGTGAACGCTTCGCCGAAGTCGTCGGCCTCGAAGACGGGGCGGATCTCCAGCTCGCACGGCTCGTCGTGCGGGTTGGGGCAGCGGCGCAGCCACTCGACCGCCTCGTCCATCGAGCGCACCTGCCACAGCCAGAAGCCGGCCAGCAGTTCCTTCGTCTCGGCGAACGGGCCGTCGGTCACCGTGCGCGCGGCACCGTCGAAGCGCATGCGGACGCCCTTGCGGCTGGGATGCAGCCCTTCGCCGGCGAGCATGACGCCGGCTTTCACCAGCTCCTCGTTGTAGCGGCCCATCGCCGCGAGCAGCGCCTCGCTGGGCATGACGCCGGCCTCCGAAGCCTGCGTCGCCTTCACCATCACCATCACTCGCATCGCACGTTCTCCGCTCGGGTTGGTTGGCCGGGTGGGCTCTGGATGGCTCGCCTGCGGTCGGCGCCGGATCATCCCACCTCACGGGCACGACGCTCGAGCGGGCGCAGAATCGACACGACCAGCCGCCCTCGCCGCGGCCGGCCCCGCCGCAACGAGAACCCGTCGCCATGCAATTCCTGCTCCTCGTCTACACCGACCCCGCCCTGCTCGACACGCTGCCGCAGGAGGAGTTCGACGCGCACATGCGCCATTGCCTGCAGCATGCCGACGAACTCCAGCAGCGCGGCACGCTGCTCGGCTACCAGCAGCTCGAGCCGCCGGCCTCGGCGCGCGCAGTGCGCATCCGCGGCGAGCGGACACAGGTGCTCGACGGTCCCTTCGCCGAGACGAAGGAAGTGCTCGCCGGCTTCAACCTGGTCGAGGCGGAGTCGATCGAAGAAGCCGTGCGCCTGGCGCAGGAATGGCCCTGGGCGCGCTACGGCTGCATCGAGGTGCGGCCGGTGCGCGACGTGGCCGCGGTGCGGCAGCGCGTCGGCGCGCGAGCGGCGCGGTAGCCGCGGCCGTGCGCCGCCGCGCGCACGACTTCTCACCGGCGGCTCAGCGGCGGTCGCGCGCCAGCAGCGGCCGCAGCGCCAGCAGCCCGAGCGCCGGCCCGACGGCCAGCCAGGGCAGCACTTGCGGCAGCGATGAGGTGGCGACGGCGCGCACGCACACCTCGATGCTCAGCGCCGAGATCGCGAAGCCGATGCTGTTGCTGAGGGTGAGGACGCTGCCCACCGCTTCGGGCGGCGCGTTGGCGGCCGTGAGGGCGCTGAACTGCGGCGAGTCGCCGACGACGGTGATGCCCCACAGCACCAGCCAGGCGAGGAAGAGCCCCGGCGGTGCAGCGAGCAGCCAGGGTGCCGCCAGGCAGCAAGCGCCGCTCGTGGCCAGCTGCACTGCAGCCACGCGGGCGCTGCCCCACCGCCCCACGAGCAGGCCGCCACCGATGCAGCCGAGCGCACCGGCGGCCAGCACGATGAACGACCACCACGACACCGCCGCCGATTCCGCCAGCCGCGTCGCCAGGATCGCCGGCACCAGCACCCACAGCGTGTACAGCTCCCACATGTGGCCGAAGTAGCCACCGGCCGAAGCGCGCACGCGGCGGTCGCGCCAGAGGCTGGCCAGCGCCGACACGCGCAGCCGCGGCAGCGCGCCCGTGGCATGCGCCGGCTCGGGTACCCACGCCACCACCGCCAGCCCGGCGAGCACGCACAGCAGCGCGACCGCGACGAACACCGCCTGCCATGCGATGCCCGTGCCACTGGCGGCCAGCGCGCGCAGCGCGTGCGCGCTGGCACTGCCGACGACGAGCGCGCCGATCAGCCAGCCGAGCGCCGCGCCGAGCCCGCGCGGGAACCACTGCGCGGCGATCTTCATGCCCACCGGATAGATGCCGGCGAGGAAGAAGCCGGTGAGCGCACGCCATGCCAGCAGCGCCGGGTACGACGAGGCCATGGCCGCGGCCGCCAGCGTGCACGCGGCTGCGGCGATGGCGCAGGCGAGGAAGACCCGGCGCGCCGAGTAGCGGTCGGCCACCGCGCCCAGCGCGAAGGCGAGCGTGCCGGCGATGAACCCCAGCTGCAGCGAAGACGACAGTGTCGCCACCGCAGTGGCCGGCCAGCCCCCGGCCTGCGCATGCGCCGCGGTGAGGTCGGGCATCACCGCGTTGACCGCGAACCACGGCGAAGTGCCCAGCAGCTGCGCGAGCACGATCACCGGCAACACCCGCCGCGGCGCTTCGGTGGCCACGGCCGCGTTGCTCATCGTGGCAACGGTAGCACCAGCCAGCGGCCGCGGCGAAAACCCTGACCTCCACGCTTGTGCGGCGCTGCCCGAAGGGCTACGCTGGCCCGCGACCCGCCCTGTCCGCCCTTGTCCGCCCTTGTCCGCCCTTGTCCGCCCCTGTCCGCCCCTGTTCGCCCCCCGCTGTCGCATTTCTGCCGCGATCTCATTCCCCCGAGGAGCCCACTCATGCCGAGCCCATCATCGCCCGGCACCGCCTTCGCGGTGCCGGCCATCCGCACCCTTGCCCTCGTCGGCCCGGCCGCCTCGGGCAAGACGAGCCTGGCCGAAGCGCTGCTCGCCCGGAGCGGCGCCATCGGCGCTGCCGGCAGCCTCGAGCGCGGCAGCACCGTCAGCGACTACGACCCGCTGGAGCGCCGGATGCAGCACTCGCTGAACACGGCGGTGATGCACATGGAGCATGCCGGCACGCGCATCCATTTCATCGACACGCCGGGCGCCAGCGACTTCCTCGGCCAGAGCCTGCCGGCGCTGGAGGCGGTGGAGACGGCGGCCATCGTCATCAACGCCGCCACCGGCATCGAGCCGATGGCCGAGCGGATGATGGACTACGCCGCCAGCCGCCACCTCGACCGCCTCATCATCGTCAACAAGATCGACGCCCAAGGCGTGAACCTGAGCGCGCTGCTGGCGCAGATCCAGGCCCGCTTCGGCAAGGAGTGCCTGCCGCTGAACCTGCCCGACGCGGCAGGCGCCAAGGTGGTGGACTGCTTCTACAACCGTGACGGGCACAGCGACTTCGGCAGTGTCGACGCAGCGCACCGGGCCCTGGTGGAACAGGTGGTCGAGGTCGACGCCGCATTCGTCGACCGCTACCTCAACGACGGCGACATCGACGCCAGCGAGCTGCACGCGCCGCTGGAGCAGGCGCTGCGCGAGGGGCACCTGATCCCGGTGTGCTTCACCTCGGCGCGCAGCGGCGCCGGCGTCGCCGAGCTGCTCGACGTGATCGTCAAGCTGCTGCCCAATCCCACCGAAGGCAACCCGCCCGACTTCCTCAACGGCGAAGGCGACGCGGCGAAGCTGATGCATGCCGAGCCCGACCCGGCCAAGCACGTGCTGGCGCACGTCTTCAAGGTCACCGTCGATCCGTACGTCGGCCGCATGGGGCTGTTCCGCGTCCACCAGGGCACGGTGACGAAGGACTCGCTGCTGTACATCGGCGACGGCCGCAAGCCCTTCAAGGTGGGGCACCTGTTCATGCTGCAAGGCAAGGACCACGTCGAGGTGCCCAGGGCCGTGCCGGGCGACATCGTCGCCGTGGCCAAGGTCGACGAGATCCACTTCGACGCCGTGCTGCACGATGCCGCCGAGGACGACCACATCCACCTGAAGCCGCTGGACTTCCCCAAGCCCGTGCACGGCATCGCCGTGGAAGCGAAGAAGCGCGGCGACGAGCAGAAGATGTGGGAGATCCTGGCCAAGCTCGTCGACGAGGACCCGTGCCTGAAGATCGAGCACGTCGCGACGACCAACGAGACGATCGTCTACGGCCTGGGCGAGCTGCACCTGCGCGTGCTGCTGGAGCGCATGAAGGAGACCTACAAGTTCGAGGTCAACACGCGCCCGCCGCGCATCGCCTACCGCGAGACGATCACCGCCAAGGCCGAAGGCCACCACCGGCACAAGAAGCAGACCGGCGGCGCCGGCCAGTTCGGCGAGGTGTTCCTGCGCGTCGAGCCGCTGCCACGCGGCGGCGGCTTCGAGTTCGTCGACGAGGTCAAGGGCGGCGTCATCCCGAACCAGTTCATCCCCGCCGTCGAGAAGGGCGTGCGCGAGGTGCTGGCGCTGGGGGCAGTGGCCGGCTACCCGGTCGTCGACGTGAAGGTGATCGTCTACGACGGCAAGCACCACAGCGTGGACAGCAAGGAGATCGCCTTCGTCACCGCCGGCAAGAAGGCGTTCATGGCCGCCATCCGCGAGGCACGGCCGATCGTGCTGGAGCCGATCGTGCACGTGGAGATCGCCGCGCCCGACTCGGCGATGGGCGACATCACCGGCGACCTGTCGGGCAAGCGCGGCTTGGTCAGCGGCACCGCCAACGGCGCCAACGGCTCGGTGGTGATCCGCGGGCAGGCACCGCTGTCGGAGCTATCGGGCTACCAGAACCGGCTCAATGCGATGACCGCGGGCCAGGGCCGCTACACGATCGAGCTGTCGCACTACGAAGCGGTGCCGCCCACCGTGCAGGCGCAGCTCGTGAGCCAGCACCAGGTGAAGGACGAGGATTGACGTGAAGCGTGGCGCGGCGGCCGCGCGGTGGCCGCGCGGTGGGCGGCGCGGTCGGTCACCGCCGCGGCCCGGGCCTCAACCGGCACCGAACGCCAGGGCGGCGCGGTAGGTCACGAACGACGCGGCGTAGGCGAGCGCGAACAGGTACGCGGCGGTGGCCAGCGGCATGCGCCAGCCGCCCGTCTCGCGCCGGATCGTCGCCAGCGTGCTCAGGCACATCGGCGCGAAGACGTACCAGGCCAGCAGCGACAGCGCGGTGGCCAGGCCCCACCCTTGCGCGATGATCGGCGCCAGGGCCTGCGCCGTGTCGCTGCCGGTGGCCGACAGCGCATAGACCGTGCCGAGGGCGCTGACCGCCACCTCGCGCGCCGCCAGGCCCGGCACGAGCGCGATGCTGATCTGCCAGTTGAAGCCGATCGGCTCGAACAGCACCGCCAGCGCGCGACCCACGATGCCGGCGAAGCTGTGTTCGATGGGTGCGCCGGCGGCGCCGGGCGGCGGCGCCGGGAAGCTGGCCAGGAACCACAGCAGCACCGTGAGCACGAGGATGACGGTGCCCACGCGGCGAAGGAACATCAGCGCGCGCTGCCACAAGCCGATGGCCACGTTGGCCAGGCGTGGCCAGTGGTACTCGGGCAGTTCGAGCATCAGCGTGCGCACGTGGCGGCCGCCGGCGAAGCGCTTCAGCACCCACGCCACCGCGACGGCGCCGAGGATGCCGGCCGCGTAGAGGCAAAGCAGCACCAGCCCCTGCAGGCCGACCGTCAGCGAACCGATCGGCAGCGCCAGTTCGCGCGCCGGCACGAAGGCGCCGATGAGCAGCGCGTACACCGGCAGCCGCGCCGAGCAGGTCATCAGCGGCGCGATGGCGATCGTCACCAGCCGGTCGCGCGGGTTGGCGATCGTGCGCGTGGCCAGGACGCCGGGAATCGCGCAGGCGAAGCTCGACAGCAGCGGGATGAAGCTGCGCCCGGACAAGCCGACGCCACCCATCAGGCGGTCGAGCAGGAAAGCCGCACGCGGCAGGTAGCCCGACTCCTCGAGCATGAGGATGAAGAAGAAGAGGATGAGGATCTGCGGCAGGAACGCGAGCACGCTGCCGGCGCCGGCGATGAGCCCGTAGACGAACAGGCTGCGCAGCCAGCCCTCGGGCAGCAGCGCGCCGAGCCAGTCGGCGCTGGCGGCGGTGGCGGCCTTGATGGCGTCCATCGGTGCCGCGGCCCAGGCGAAGACGGCCTGGAAGACGAGAAACAGCACCACGGCGAGGATCAGCGGCCCGGCCAGGGGGTGCAGCACCACACGGTCGATGCGGTCGCTGGCCTCGTGCGGCGTGGCGCTGGCCAGTTCGAGGCGCTGCAGGATGCCTTGCACCGCCGCGTGGTCGCCGTGCGCATGGTGCTCGGGCGCGCCGGCGGCGGGCTCGGCACCCACGGCAACGCGGCGCCAGGCCTGGGGGTCGTCCAGTTGTGCGCGCAGGGCTTCGGCGCCGTCGCCCTGTACGGCCACGGTGCGCACGACCGGCACGCCGAGTTCGCGCGCGAGACGCCCGGCGTCGATGGTCAGGCCGCGCGCCTCGGCGCGGTCGGCCATGTTCAGGGCCACCACGCACGGCAGGCCGAGCCGCTTGACCGCGAGCACGAGGCGCAGGTTGCGGCGCAGGTTGGTGGCGTCGACGACGCAGACGACGAGGTCGGGCCGCTTCTCGCCCGCTGCGGCGCCACGCAGCACGCCGACGGTGACCGCTTCGTCGGGCGAGCGCGGGTGCAGGCTGTAGGCGCCGGGCAGGTCGAGCAGGCGCAGCACCTTGCCGGCGGCGGTGCGCAGGCGCCCTTCCTTGCGCTCGACCGTGACGCCGGCGTAGTTGGCCACCTTCTGCTGGCTGCCGGTGAGACGGTTGAACAGCGCCGTCTTGCCGCAGTTGGGGTTGCCCACCAGGGCCACGAGCGGGCCGCCGCGGTGGACGTGGACGACGGCTTCGTTCACGCGGGGGTCCGCTCGGGCAGAGGGGCTGCTTGGGCCGCGTCAGCCGCGACAGGCACGACCGGCGCGTCAGGCGCGTCAGGCGCGTCGATGGCGACGATCGCATCGGTGGGAGCGGCGGCGGCGGCGCCTGCGGCACCCACACGAACGCAGGCCGCTTCGGCGCGGCGCAGCGCGAAGGTGGAGTGGCCGACGCGCACGACGAGTGGGTCGCCCCCCGGCAGTGCCGCGGCAAGCACCTGCACCGGCTCGCCGGGCAGGAAGCCGATGTCGGCCAGCCAGGCGGCCCACTCCGGAGCGTGCGCCGGGGCTTGGACGGCGTTGACGAAGGCGCTCGTGCGCAGGCCGAGTTCGTGCAGGCCGACGGACATGGCAGCGGGCGCCGGCGCAGTTGCGTGCTCGAAGGACGGCCAGCGCCCTTCAGTGGCCGCAAGCGAGCGCGTGGCGCTCGGTCTCGCGGACCGCCCGGGCGGCAGTGGCCGGCAACGCGGCTCGGGCGCTATGGCCGTGGCCGGACTGCGCCGGGGTTTGGGGCGGCGCGGCGAACAGGACCGCGGCGACCTCGCGGCAGGCACCGCAGCCGGTGCCAAGGGCGGTCCTCGCCTGCAGTTCGTCGAAGGTGGCGCAGCCATGGGCCGCTTCGCGCGCGATGTCGCGATCGGAGACGCGATGGCAGACACAGATGATCATGGCGGCGATACTAATGCGAATCGTTCCTATTAGCAAGTCCGTCGACCAAGCGGCCCAGCGGCCGAGCGCCGAGCGGGGGGGGGGCGACGTACCGGCCGCAGCCGAGGCCAGGGTCGACGCGGCTGTCGCCGCATTGCGGCACACGGGTCGGGGCGCGGCTGCGGCGGCACCGTGGACTGCTGGTCGAACGCGCCGGCTGGCGCGGGACGCTCGACGAAGCCCACGCTCTGCACCCGCTCGCGCAGCGCGGGCCCAAGCCAGCGCGGCACGCCGCGGTCGTTGCGCACATGCTCGTTGCCAGCCAGCAGCACGGCGCCGCGTTGCGCGTGCGCGGCCAGCGCGCCGGCCATGCGCTGGTCTCGCGCCACCTGTGCCAATGCCATGCGGCGGGCCAGCGCGGCGTCGACCTGGCCGCAATGGCTTGCCTCGATCGCCTGCGTGTGCGCCGCGAGCAGATCCTCGGGCACGGCAGGGTCGAATCCCGCGGCGGCCAGCCCTTCGCGCATGACTCGCCCGGCTTCTTCGCGGCCGACGTTGGCCGCCACGAGCGGAAGGCGGTCGCGCAGCGCGCGTTCGATGTAGGGCTCGTAGAAGGGCCAGTGCCAACCGACTGCAGCCGCACCGGCGCCGCGCGCCGCGAGCACGGCGGCGACGACTTCAGCGCCGCTGGGCAGCGGGGTGCCCGGCGTGGCCTGCGCTGCGCGGCGAGTTGCCGCATCCAGCACGGGCTGGTCGGCCGGTTCGAACTGCTCCAGCACCAGGGCCGGGCGCGCGCCGGTAGCCAGCCAGGCGTCGAAGGTGCGCAGGCGAAGGGCATGGCCGGCGGCGTTGTCGTGCACTTCACCGAGCAGCAGCACGGGGCGGTCGGTGCGCAGTGGCACGGCGGCCGGCGGCGCCGGAGTGGCCGGGGCCGGCGCACCTGCGCACCCAGCCAGCACCAGCAATATCGAAGCCAGGGCCAGCCCGACAAGCGGCCCCGCGAGGCGGGAAGACGAGCGTGCGGCCTTCTTCATTGCGACACCATTCTGTCGTTGTTGTCATGCGGCGGGCGCGAACGGCCCGCTCGCCGCGCAGAATCACGCGTCCTGCCGCTCCCGGGAGTCAGCCATGAAGGGCGACGCGCAAGTCATCGCTTTCCTGAACGCCCAGCTCAAGCTCGAGCTCACGGCGATCAACCAGTACTTCCTGCACGCGCGGATGCTGAGGCACTGGGGCTTCGAGCGCATGGCCACGGACGAGTACGGCGAGTCGATCGAGGAGATGAAGCATGCCGATCGCCTGGTGCAGCGCGTGCTGCTGCTCGAAGGGCTGCCGAATCTGCAGGACCTGGGCAAGCTGCTCGTCGGTGAGAACCCGGTCGAAGTGCTGCAGTGCGACCTGAAGGTCGAAGCGGCTTCGCAGGCGCACTTGAAGCAGGCCATCGCCCATTGCGAGGGCGTGCGTGACTACGTCAGCCGGGAACTCCTGGCGGACATCCTCGAAGACACCGAATCGCACATCGACCATCTCGAAACGCAGCTCGAGCTGGTGGGCAAGGTGGGCGAGCAGAACTTCCTGCAATCTCAGATGGGCTCGTCGCCGGGTGGCAGCTGAGGGCCCGTACCAGGACGCTGGGCGCGCATCGTCCGCCTGGCACCCGCAGGTGGACCCACGATGGCCGATCAAATCATCGCCAGCGGCTTCTTGCCGCTCGGGCGCGGAAAGGCGCGGTCGAGATCGGCGAGGTCTTCGTTCGTCAGTTGCAGCTGCGCCGCGGCCCAGTTCTCGCGCAGGCGCTGCTCGTTGGCAGACTTCGGGATCGCCATGACCCCCGGCATCGCGAACAGGGCGGCCAAGGCCACCTGCGCGGCGGTGGCGCCGTGCCGCGCGGCGACGCGGGCCAGCGCTTCGTTGCCTGCCAGCGCGCCCTGGTCGATGGGGCTGTAGGCCATCAGCGGCATCGAGCGCGCCTGCTGCCAAGGCAACAGCTCGTACTCGGCACCGCGCTCGCTGACAGACAAGTACACCTGGTTGGCGGCGCAAGCACGTCCGCCGGGTAGCGCTTCGAGCTCGCGCATGTCCGCGACATCGAAGTTGCTGACGCCCCAGCGCGCGATGCAGCCGCGCTGGACGAGTTCACCGAAGGCGGCGATGGTTTCGTCCAACGGGACGTCACCGCGCCAGTGCAGGAGGTAGAGGTCGACCTGCTCGACGCCCAGGCGGCGCAAGCTTGCCTCACAGGCCTTGCGCATCGCGCGGGTGCCGGCGTTGTGCGGGTAGACCTTGGTGATGATGAAGATGTCCTCGCGCGCGAGCTCGCCGGCTCGCCAGGACGCTTGCAGCGCCTCGCCCAGCACCTGCTCGGCGCCGCCGTCGCCGTACATCTCGGCGGTGTCGAAGACGCGATAGCCGATGTCCAGCGCGGCGCGCAGGGCCCGTACTTCGAGGCGGCGGCATGCTGGCATCTCGCCGTAGCGCCAGGTGCCAAGGCCCAGCGCGGGCCGATGCGAGCCGTCGGGAAAGGTCACCGCGCGCCGGAGCGCGGCATCGAAGGAATTCACCGAAGCATCTTAGTTCGCCGGCTCTTGAACGGCCTCGGTGGAGGTCCGGCGGCGGCGGCGGTCAGGTGCCGGCCGTTCGCTCAACGGGGCTTTATCATCGCGGTCGATGATGCACTCCGGCCCAGGCGACCTCGCCCAAGTGCGGTTGGATAACGCGCTGCTGCTCTTCGAGGAGTTTGTGCGCGCGACTGCGCGCCACGCCGATGCTGCGGCCTTGCGTGGGCTGGAGCGGCGTTTCGCCGAGCGGGTGCAGATCCAGCCGAGCTACTGGAGCCAGATCAAGAGCCGTTCCCGGCAGATTGGCGAACGGCTGGCCCGCCAGTTCGAACAGCTGATGCACAAGCCGCGCGGGTGGATGGATGTGGCGCACGGCGTGCAGTTCGCTGCGCCGACGGCCGGCGGCGAGAGCGGGCTGGACGGCGATCACTCCGCTGCCGATGCCGGGAGCCCGCGCGATGAGGACGAGCGCTTCATTGTTGGTCTCGTGCTGACCTACTACCGCCGTCACCCGCAGCACGCGCGAGCGCGCCTTCTTGACCTGCTGGGCGAGGTGCTCGTTCAGGGCTCCGGCGGTGGGCCGGCTGCGAAGCCCGGTCCCGGCGGATCGGCGGCCCGGAGCGCTCCCTCGGCACTCTCCGCACGCGTGTCCGCCACGACGCCAGAGGTCGACGAGCAGGCTTTGTGGCGGCGTGCGCAAAGCGGCGTGGCGCCATTGAAGCGCAAGAAGTGACGGCCCTGGCCGGCGCTCCGTCGGCTTTGCCGGGCGACCGGCGCTGACGCGCCATGGCCCGCGCGGGTTGCCGGGCTGCCGCGTGCGGTTCGGTTGCCCGGCTGTGCAAGCCCAACGGTCTTGCGCTTTGATTACCGGCCGTTTATCATTTGGGCAAGCTCTGGGTCTTGGTTCTCGCGGGCCCGGGGGTCAAGGACGCGCACGCAGTCGGCCCTGAGTTGCTTTCGCGGTGTCGGAGCTTCTGCGAGGAGTAGTCGATGAAGGTGATCGTGAAGGTCCCGAAGCCGCGGAACCCGTTGGCAGTGAGTTGCGCTCGGCGCAAGGCCGGCAGGCACCGGCGCGGGACCGGGTCGCTGCGGGGGCAG
>JAEUPF010000119.1 GCA_016790425.1 Rubrivivax sp. | reverse complement strand
TCGTTCGCGAAGCCATCGCACGCAGCCACCAGGTCGGCGCGGCTCGGCTGCTCGCCGACGCCGCCGAAGACGACGTGCGCGAAACGCGCGCGGCGAAGTCCATCCAGGCCAGCGTCGGCGGCGGTGTGGGGCCCGGCGGCTCGCAGTCGCTGGCCGGCAGCGAGACCTCGGCCGTGCAGTTGCGCGGCTCGGTCAACGTCGGCCAGCTCCTGTACGACGGCGGCCGCATCGACCGCCTCGTCGACTGGCGCACGCAGATGGCCGAGTCGGCACGGCACGGCCAGCTCAACGCGCAGGAGCAACTCGCGCTGACCACCGTGTCGCTGGCCTTGGAGCGCAGCCGCTACCAGCAGCAAGGCCTGGTCTACGGCCAGTACGTGCGCAAGATGGCCTGCCTCGCGGACGCGCTGGAGACGATCGTGCGCGCCGACCGCGGCCGCGCCAGCGAACTCGCGCAGGCCCGCAAGTCGCTGCAACAGGCGGAGATCGCGCTGGCCGGCGCGCAGTCGCAGCTGCGCCAGACCGAGTGGCGGCTGAAGCGCCTGGTGGGCGACACGCTGCCCAGCGGCGAGGGCCTGAGCGCGCTGCTGCTCGATGTCGAGCCGTTGCCGCAGCTGGTGGCCGACGTCGAACGCTCGAGCGAGGTGGCCGCGCTCACCGCGCAGGCCGCGGCCCTGCACCACTACGTCGACGCGGTGGCCGCCGGCACGAGCCCGCAGGTGGGCTGGAACGTCAGCGCCACGCAGTCGTGGGGCCGCGGCGGCACGCGCGGCTCGGTGCGCAACGGCAGCTACGCCGTCGGCCTGAACGTCAACATCCCGCTCACGAGCCCCGGCGTGCCGCCGGCCACCGACGCGGCGCGCAAGCGCGCCCGCGCTGCCGAGATGCAGCGCGCCGAAACCATCGAGGCGAAGCGCTTTCGCGTCGCCGAAGTGCACGAGCAGGCGCTGGCGAGCTTCGACCGCCTGCGCCGCACCGAAGCCGTGCTGCGCGACTCGCAGCAGCTGCGCAACGCCACGCTGCAGCAGTGGCAGCAGCTCGGCCGGCGCAGCCTGTTCGACGTCATGGCCGCCGAGGCCGACCATTTCAACCTGCGCGTGAGCATCGTCAACGCGCTGGCCGACGGGCAGGAGCTGAACGCCAACCTGCTGTCGCTGGGCCGGGGAGTGAGCGAATGGCTGCGTTGATGAAGCAGACGCCGGCGCACAACGTCGTCAACCGCGACCTGCTGGCGCTGATGCCTGCGGGCTCGCGCCACGTCGTCGAGGTCGGCTGCATGCAAGGCGCGCTCGCCGCCGCCTGGCGCGCCGCCAGCCCCGGCGCGCGCTACACCGGCATCGACATCGACCCCGGCTACGCTGCGGCTGCTGGCGCGCACTGCGACACGGCGCTCGCCGGCGACATCGAGAAATTCGAGGGCGAGCAGTTCGACGTGCTGTTCCCCAGCGACTGCTGGGTCTTCGGCGACTGCCTGGAGCACCTGCGCGACCCCTGGCGGCTCGTGCGCCGCATCCGCGAGCGCATCGCGCCCGAGGGTTGCCTGGTCGCCTGCATCCCCAACGCGCAGCACTGGAGCGTGCAGATGCGGCTGGCCACGGGCCTCTTCCGCTACGAGGACAGCGGCCTGCTCGACCGCACGCACCTGCGCTGGTTCACGCGCACGACGCTGCTGGAGATGTGGCGCGATGCCGGCTGGCGCGTCGAGGCGGGCGTGGCGCGGCGCGTCGCCGCCACGCCGCCGGCCGAGCTGATGCACGGCATCCGCGCCATCGCGCGCGCTGCCGGCAGCGACGCGGAGCAGGCGGCCGCCGACGCCGAGGTGTTCCAGTACTTGTTCAAGGTGGTGCCGGCGGGCTGAGCGCACCGGACTTGCGCCGGCTGCCTGCAGCCGTCCTCCGTCTGCGTCGCACGCGGGGCGGGGGAGTCCCTGCGATGACCTCGGTCAAGGCCACCGCCAGGGCTGCCGGCCATGATCATCCGATCATGAGCGAACCGTTCGATGTTCTCGTCGTCGGTGCCGGCCCTGCGGGGCTGGCGCTGGCTTGCGCCCTGGCCGACGCCGGGCTTTCGGTGCGCGTGCTGGAACAGGCCGCTCGCACCGCCCTCGACGACCCGGCCGAAGACGGGCGCGAGATCGCGCTGACGCACCGCGCGCGTTCGGTGATGGAGAAGCTGGGCCTGTGGGAGCGCATCGCGGCCACGGAGATCGCGCCGCTGCGCGAGGCACGCGTGCTCGACGGCGAGTCGCCCTCGGCGCTGCGCTTCTCCTCGCAAGGCAGCGGCCTCGAAGCGCTCGGCTGGCTGGTGCCCAACCACCTGATCCGCGCCGCCGCATTGCGCGCCGCCGAAAGCCGCCGCGGCGTCGAGGTGCTGTCCGAAGCACGCGTCACGGCCCTTGCGCTGGGCGCCGACGCGGCGCGGCTGACGCTCGCCGACGGCAGCGTGCATGCCGCCCGGCTCGTGGTCGCCGCCGACAGCCGCTTCTCGCAGATGCGGCGGCTGGCCGGCATCGGCGCCTCGATGCACGACTTCGCGCGCAGCGTCGTCGTCGGCCGCGTCGCACACGACAACGACGCCGAAGGCATTGCCTGGGAGTGCTTCCGCTACGGCAACACGCTGGCGCTGCTGCCGCTGAACGGCCGGCGGTCCTCGGCCGTGGTGACGGTGGCTTCCGACCGCGCCGGCGAATGGCTGGCGCTGGACGACGCCGCCTTCGCCGCGCGCGTGGCGGCACAGGCGCCGCCGGCGCTCGGCCGCGTCAACGGCGCCGTCGGGCCGCGCCACCACTACCCGCTGGTGGGCGTGTACGCGCACCGCTTCACCGCGGCCCGCTTCGCGCTGGTGGGCGACGCCGCGGTCGGCATGCACCCGGTCACCGCGCACGGCTACAACTTCGGGCTCTACGGCGTCGAAGTGCTGGCCCGCGAACTGGCCGCGGCGCGCGCCGCCGGCCGCGACATCGGCGACGCGGCGGTGCTCGCCCGCTACGGCGAGGTGCACCGGCGCACGACGCTGCCGACCTATCTCGGCACCAACGCGATCGTCAAGCTGTTCACCGACGAGCACGGCCCGGCGAAGCTGGCCCGGCGTGCCCTGCTCGGCGCGGCCGAGCGGCTGCCCCCGTTCAGCAGCGTGGTGAAGGCCGCCATCACGCGGCAGCTCACGGGGCGCGGCGGGCTCTCGGTGCCGGGGGCTTCGCGGCGCTGACCGCGCGCCGGCTTGGCGCCGCCTGGCGCCGAGCTCCGGCTCGGCGGCCGCAGCGCAGACGCAGACCCAGACGGAGACCTCGACCCACGCAGCCCCGGCGCAGGCCGCAGCCGCTCAGGGCCCCAGTGCCCGCGCAATCAGCTCGGCGCGCTTCCAGTCCTCGGGCGTGTCGATGTCCACCACGCGGTGGCCTTCGACGACGTAGCCGTGGCCGTTGGAGTGCATGCGCAGCCCGGCGCACCAGGCGGCGGTCCTGCCCCAGTAGAACTGGCCGGCGTCGAAGTACATCTTCTCCAGGTCCTGCGTGCGCGTGAGCTCGAATTCCGGGTGCGCGAACTGCATCGGCCCGTTGTCCGGCCGGCGCATGCCGCGCCACGGCGAACTGTGGAACTGCACCACCGGGTAGACGTACTCGGCGCCGCGCTCGCTGAACATCGCATGCGCCCCGCGCAGGTCCTCGCCGCGCAACAGCGGCACGCAAGGGTAGATGCAGCACACGGCCGCGGGCGCGCGGCCGCGCTCGACGAACCATTGCGCGGCGTGGGCGATCACCGGCACCGTCGTCGTCTGGTCGTCGGCCAGTTCGGGCGGGCGGCGGAACGGGATCGTCGCGCCATGGGCCTGCGCGACTGCGGCGATCTCGTCGTCGTCGGTGCTGACGATCACCTCGTCGAACAGTTCGCTGGCGCGCGCCGCGGCGATGGCGTAGGCGATCATCGGCTTGCCGCCGAAGGCGCGGATGTTCTTGCGCGGGATGCGCTTGCTGCCGCCGCGGGCGGGGATGACGGCGAGGTTCTTCATCGCAGGGTCACTTTGCTTCGGCGTTGCCTGGCGCCTTCCCTTCCGGCAGCGCCGGCGGCGCCGGCAGCCGCGGCCGGCGGTCGGTGGAAAGCAGCGAGTAGTACAGCGAGTCGTGCCAGGCGCCCTCGGCCCAATGCGTCTGGCGGTGGCGGCCGTCGAGCGCGAAGCCGAGCGCGGTGAACAGGCGCTGCTTGGGCGCGTCGAAGCTGTAGATCTCCGACCACAGGCGGTGCAGGCCGAGTTCGTCGAAGCCGTAGTCGATCATCGCCACCGCGGCGTCGGGCGCGAAGCGCTCGTCGATGTAGAGGTCGTCGGCGCCGATGTAGAGGCTGAAATCCGCGGTGCGGTTGACCCAGTCGATGTAGCACAGCCCGCAGGCGCCGAGCAGGCGGCCGGCGGTGTGGCCGCCGCCCCCACCGCCGCGGCCGCGCTCGACGATGGCGAACATGCGTGTCGTCGGGTCGTTGTTGACGCGCGTCTCGAACCACTGCCGCTGCTGCGCCAGGTTCAATTCGCGGTACTCGCGGAAGTAGCGGCGCAGGCGCGGGTCGTTGCGCCACGCCAGCAGTTGCGGCAGGTCGTGCGATTCGATCGCGCGCAGGCCGACGGTCTTGCCGCAGAGCATCGCTGGCGTCCCTTCTTCTTCGTTCGTCGGCGCGTCGTCGCTGAAAGGCTCGGCGGCGGCGCGCTCAGTGGGCGACGGTGCTGCGCTCGCCCCTGCGAGACAGCGTCGCCGCCGTGCGCGGGTCGACGCTGGCCGGCTCGAGGTCGTCGAAGGCGAGCGCGTCGCCGGCCAGGCGCGCATGGCGCAGCCGGCGCCCGATCAGCGCCGAGAGTTCGTACGGCCGCGCCGCGCCGGGCGGCGCCGGGCGCAGCGGTTCCAGGTCGTCGGCAGTGAGCACGGTGCCGCCGGCGAGGTCGCGGCTCGCGCGCAGGCAGCGCTGCTGCAGCACCGCCGTCTGCACCTCGTTGGCCTCGACGCGCTTGACGCCGTCGCCCAGCGCCGCTTCGAGCTCGCGGGTGCGCTCGACCATCTCGCGCCAGGTGGCCGGGTTCATCGCGAAGCCGTGGTCGGGGCCGGTGCGCGCGTTGTCGTCGGTGAAGTGCTTTTCGACCGCGCGCGCGCCGAGCACCACCGCGCCCAGCACCGTGGCGTGCCCCGGCGAATGGTCCGAAAGGCCCAGCAGCACCGAGGGCCAGCGCGCCGCGTACGTCTTGAGCACGTTGAGGTTGATGTGGCGGAAGTTCTCCGGCGACCCGGTGTAGTTGGTGTTGCACTGCATGAGCACGAGCTGCCGGTTGACGGCGAGCGCCGCGCGCACGGCGCGTTCGACATCGGCCATCTGGCTGGCGCCGGTGGCCAGCAGCAGCGGCTTGCCGGTGCCGGCCACCTGGCGGATGAATTCGACCCAGGTGATGTCGCCCGAGCCGATCTTCCACGCCGGTACCAGCGCGTCGACGCCGGCCACCGCCTCCACGTCGTACGGCGTGGTCATGAAGTGGATGCCGGCGGCGCGCGCGGTGGCCGCGAGCTCCTCGTTCCAGGCGCGGTTCAGCTCGTGGGCGCGGTAGACGTCGAACACCGGCCGGCCCCACTTCGCCTGGTGCGACAGCTGCGCCCCCAGCGCCTTGAAGCCGCGGTCGCTGACGATCTTCTCGGCCTTGAAGTGCTGGAACTTGGCGCAGTCGGCACCGGCCTCGCGGGCCAGCCAGATCAGCGCCTTGGCGCGTTCGAGGTCGCCGTCGTGGTTGGCGGCGATGTCGGCGATGAAGTAGGCGGGGGCGTCGAGCGCGAGCAGGCGCTGGCCGATGCGCACCGGCTCGGGCCGGGACGGCGGCTGCGGCGGCTGGGCTTGCGGGGGCGGCTGCAACGAGAACATGCGCAGGCTCCTCGGTGGTCAGGTTTCATTGCCGCCGGCGGCGCCGGCATCCACCGCGGCCACGGCGGCCGTCGCTTCGGCGGGCCGCAGCTCCAGCGGCTCCAGCGCCAGGTCCAGGCGCAGCGTGAGCTTGGGCATGGCGGGGCTGGCGACGATGGCCGCGATCACTTCGTCGGCGCCGGGCAGGGCGCGGCCGAGCAGCGCTTCGGCACGGGTCACGTCCAGGCCCATCGCGTTGGCGCGGCGCGGCCGTTGCCGCGCCGGGCGGCCGACCCGGCGCGCCAGCTGCGGGTCGTAGCCGGCGGCACGCGCCAGCGCGGCAATGAAGTCGGCCTTGGACAGCGAGTCGTGGCTGGCCACGTTGAGCAGGCCGCGCGCGCCGCCGGCCACGAGGTCGAACAGCGCCTGGCTGAACTGGTGCACTTCGATGCTGCTGGCCCACACGTCGGTGTAGGCGTCGAAAGGCTCGCCGGCGGCGAGCGCGTTGACGGCCCACTCGGCGAAGGTCGGCGCGCCGGTGCGGCCGCGGAAGCCGACGATGTTCGTTCGCAGCACCAGGCAGCCGGGGTCGCGCAGCGCCAGCTCCTCGCCGGCGTGCTTGCTGCGCGCGTAGACGTTGGGCGGGCCCACCGGCGCGGCTTCGTCGTGCAGCGCGTTCTCGATGTCGTTCCAGTAGTGGTCGGTGGACACCTGCACCCACGGCACGCCGCTGTGCCGGCTCCAGTCGGCCAGCAGCCCGGGCAGGCGCACGTGCACTTCGTGCGCCGCCGAAGGGTCGGCTTCGCAGGCGGCGAGGTCGGTGATCGCCGCGGCGTTGACCACCAGCGACGGCGCCAGCGGGTCGAGGAACGGCGCCAGGTCGGCCTGGCGGGCGAGGTTCAGCCCCGGCACCGTGCGGCTGGCGATGCCCAGCGTGCGCAGGCCGCGCTCGGCCGCCACGCGCACCAGCGCCTGGCCCAGCAGGCCGGTGTGGCCGAGCACGACCACCGGGCCGCGCTCGCGCGGCGAGGGGTCTTGCGGCCGCGGCTGCGGCTGGGTGCGTTCAGTGATGGGCAACAAGGGGGTTCTCCACGTGCTTGTCGATCAGCGCGCGCAGTTGCGGCACCGAGAGGAATTCGCTGTTGTTGCCGCTGTCGTAGCTGAAGCCGGGCTGCACGCGCCGCGCGCCCATGCGCGCGCAGTAGTCGTCGGGCGAGTAGTCGGCGCCGCCGGGCAGGATGGCGAAGTAGCGGCCGAGGTCCACCGTGTTGGGGCTGTCGCTGGCGGTGATCATCTCCTCGTGCAGCTTCTCGCCCGGGCGGATGCCGACGATGCGCTTGCGCGCGGCCGGCGCCACGGCGTCGGCGACGTCGGTGATGCGGTAGCTCGGGATCTTGGGCACCAGGATCTCGCCGCCCCAGGCGTGCTCGATGCTCCACAGCACCATGGCCACGCCGTCGTCCAGCGAGATGTTGAAGCGCGTCATCTCCGGGTGCGTGATCGGCAGCACGCCCTGCTCGCGCTGGCCGAGGAAGAACGGGATCACCGAGCCGCGGCTGCCCATCACGTTGCCGTAGCGCACCACCGAGAAGCGCAGGTCGCGGTTGCCGCGGATGTTGTTGGCGGCGACGAAGAGCTTGTCGCTGCACAGCTTGGTGGCGCCGTAGAGGTTGATCGGCGCGGCTGCCTTGTCGGTGGACAGCGCGACGACGCGCCTGACCGCAGAGTCGAGGCAGGCCTCGATGACGTTCTGCGCCCCGAGCACGTTGGTCTTGATCGCCTCCATCGGGTTGTACTCGGCGGCAGGCACCTGCTTCAGCGCCGCGGCGTGCACGACGACGTCGATGCCTTCCATCGCCCGCTTCAGGCGCGCGGCGTCGCGCACGTCGCCGATGAAGAAGCGCAGGAAGGGGTACGAGGCCTTGGGGAACTGCTGCGCCATCTCGAACTGCTTGAGCTCGTCGCGCGAGAAGATGACGAGGCGCTTCACGCGCGGGTAGCGCTCGAGCACGGTGCGGACGAAGGCGCGGCCGAAGCTGCCGGTGCCGCCGGTGACGAGGAGGGACTGGTCGTTGAGCATGGCGGGGCGGGTGAAGGAAGAGTCGCTTCGTTCTTCGAAGGCAGAGGAAGGCGGGAGGGAATGCGCGCGGCGCCCGGGTCAGGCCGCGGCGCGTTGCAGCGGCGCCAGCGCGTGGTCGAACAGGTGCTCGTGCGCGCCGGCGGCGCGGGCGTCGAAGGCGGCGCTCTGGCGCGCCGTGTCGGCGGCCAGCAGCGCGGGCTGCTCGAGGTGGCGCTTCACCAGTTCCAGCGCCGCAGCCGGCGCCAGCGCCGGCACCACGCCGTCGCGAACGAGCGGCATGCACACGAGGTAGTCCACCGGCCAGCGCTCGCGCATCACCTGCAGCACCAGGCAGCCGGCGTCGAGGAACGGCGCGATGCCGGTGGTCGGTTCGCCCCAGGCGATGCACAGGTCGCTCGCCTGCGCCAGTTCGGCCAGCGGCTGCTGCACCGCGCCGGCCAGCTGCGCCGGCGACACTTCCAGCGCACCGGCCAGCACGGCCAGCGCCGGCGCGCCGGGCTTGGGGCGCAGCACGAGCCTGGCGCCGTGACCCTCGCACAGTGCCGCCAGCGGCCGGAAGAACTCCGCCAGCGCATGCGCATCGACGTGGCTCAGGCCCTCGGTGTTGAAGCTGTTGAGCAGCAGGCACAGCGTGGTGAGCCGCCGCGGCCCGTGCGGCGTTGCGGGGGGCGGCCGGCGCGGCGCCTGCACGCCGAAGCGCACCGGCCGCACCGGCAGGGCCTGCCCGAGCAGCGTGCGCGGCGCACAGCCGTAGCCGGCGCGCTCGACGACCTGCACGCGCTGGCCGTGTGGCAGCAGCATCGACACGTGGCCCGAATGCGGCACCACGGTGACGGCAGCCCCGAGGCCCGCGGCGATCGAGAACAGCGGCCCGTTGAGCCCGGTGTCCTGGTCGGCCAGCAGGAAGTGCGGCAGCGCGCTGGCCGGGGCCCGGCGCGCGAAGGCGTGCCGCAGTTGGAGGTAGTTCAGCGCCTGCCAGCGCGAGCGCGCCGCCCAGGCGGAGAGTTGGTCCTCGCGCGCCCGCTGCTGCGGCAGCAGGTCGCCCAGCAGCGTGTCGAACACGCGCAGCGCGCGGGCGCCGTACTCGGCCACTTCGGCCTCGCCGCCGAGGTTGGCGCGCGGCACCAGCAGCGGCGCGCCGCGGTGCAGCGGCACGTCCCAGAACGGGCTCGGCAGATCGAGCGTGAAAGCGTGCGAACGCGCCACCTCCTCGGCGAGCCAGGCGCGGTCGTAGAAGCAGGTGGGCACATGGCTCACCAGCGAGATGACGCCCCGCGCCAGCAGCGCGCCCATCGCCTGCGCGTCGAGCACCTGGTCGTAGGCGTCGGGGCGCTGCCAGCGCGCGTCGTGGTAGCGGTCGACGATCGAGAAGCGCCGCGGGTCCTGGCCGACGAGATCGGCCGGGATGAACGAGTCGAAGTACATCTGCTGCGGGTTGCTCGGCCTGAGCAACCCGATGCTCGATTCCTTGAAGCTCGCCGCGATCGCCTGCGCCAGCGCCCGCGCCACCGCGGCGCGCTGCAAGGCGAGGAAGAACAGGCCCACGTCCCAGCCGGTGAAGGGCGCAGGGGCCGAGGCCGACGCGGCAGGATCACCGGTGCCGCCGCCGCCGAACAGCCGCTCGCGCTCGGCGCTGAGCTGCAAGTCGACGAGGGTGGCGCGGGCGATGGCTTCGCTGGCAGCGCGCGCCTGCATGTCCGGCCCCAGGTCGAGGCGGCGGTACTCGTAGGCGAAGCGCTTCGTCAGGCCGCGCTGCGCCGCGTCGTCCAGGAGCCCGGGGTCGACGAAGACGAGCCGCGCGCCGGCATGGCGCTCGGGCGCGGCGGCGATGCGCACCACGTCGCTGCGCTGGAGCACGAGGACCGCATCGACTGTCATCTTTGCAGTCTCGCGCCGCAGCCCGGGGGGCGATCGGCGGAGCAGGCGCCGGTTTGGCGGGCTTATCCGTGCCGGCGCGGCCGGCCGGCGGTGACGGGGCGGCCCGGCGGGGGTTTGCTCAGCCCCGCCGCAGCGGCAGTTCGAGCGTCACCGCCGTGCCGCGGCCGGGCTCGCTGGCGACGGCGACGCGGCCGCCGTGCAGTTCGACGATGCGTTGCACGATCGCCAGACCGAGCCCCTTGCCGCCGTCGGTGCGGGCGCGGTCGCGCGCCGCCGCGCCGGCCGCGCTGCCGCGGAAGTGGCGGTCGAACAGGTGTTCGAGGTCGGCCGTGGCGATGCCGGCGCCGGTGTCGCTGACGGTGAGCTGCACGCCCGCCGCTGGCGCCGCCACGGCACGCGCCGAGAGGGTGATGCGGCCGCCCGAGGGCGTGTGCGTCAGGGCGTTGTCGATGAGGTTGGCGAGCGCGCGCTCGAGCAGTTCGACGTCGACCTCGGCCACGAGCTGCGGTGGGGCCGGCGGCGGCGACACCGCCGCCGCGCCGGCGCCGCCCGCGGCGTCGATGTCGCAGGCCAGCGCCACGCCCTGGCGCGCTGCGCGCTCGGCGAAACGCATCACGATGTCGTCGAGCATCTCCGCCAGATCCAGCTGCGCCAGGCGCAGGCGGAAGCTCGCCTCGTCGAGCACCGCCAGATCGCCCAGCGAGCGCACCAGGCGCGCCGCGTTGTGCGTGTTGCGCAGCGCCACGTCCAGCAGGCGCAGGTCTTCGGCCGCCGTGGCGGCGCCGCGCCAGCGCTGCTGCAGCGTCTCCAGGCTTGCCGCGGCCGCGGTCAGCGGCGAGCGCAGGTCGTGCGAGAGGTTGCTCACGCTCTCGCGGCGAAAGGCATCGAGCCGGCGCAGCCGGTCCCACTGTGCGTGCAACCGGGCCAGGAGCGCCTGGAAGCCGCGGTGCAGGCGGCTGATCTCGTCGTCGCCGCCGGTGCGGGCAGCGGCCGGCGCGAACGCCGCCAGCGCCGGCGAGGCCGCCGGCGCCGCCTCGTCGAAACCGGTGCGCGCGGCGCGGTCGACCTCGGCGCTGAGCACCGCCAGCGGCCGCGTCACCGCGGCGATGATCCACGCCGCCAGCGCCGTGGCCAGCAGCACCACCGCGAGCACCGGCGCCAGCGCCGGCCCGGCGAGCTGCTCCCCCAGACGCGCCAGGCGGCTGGCCGGCAGGCCGGGCTTGCGACTGACGAGGTAGAGGTAGCCGGCGGGGCCGGCGCCGGCGTGGATCGACGGCTGCACCAGCGCACGGGCGGCGATCACCGCATCGTCTTCCATGTACTCGGGGTCGTCGCCCATCACGTAGGCGGCGCTGCGGCCCGGCCGCGCCGCGGCACTCGTCGGGCCGGATGCGGCAGCGGCAGCCGCAGCCGCCGTGGCCGCCGCGGCCGCCTCGCGCACCGGGGCGATCGCGACGCGGAAGCCCTCGGGCAGCGGCTTGCTGCCGGTGCTGGCCAGCACGGTGCCGTCGGCGGCCAGCAGGTACAGCTGGCTGGCCGGCTCGAACAGCACGAGGCTCTTCAGGAACCCGACGAAGCCCTGCGGGTCGCGCCGCTGCTGCGCCGGCAGGTCGGCCTGCTCGGCGACGACGCGGCCGAGGAAGGCGTCGGCGCGCGCATAGGCTGCCTCGCGCTCGAAGCGCTCGAAGGCGAGCGCCATCGTCACCAGCACGCCCAGCGCCGTGGCCAGGCCCGTCAGCAGCACGGTCAGCGCCAGGCGCAGGCGGACGGTCATGGCCGCTGCCGATGGCGGGCGGGGCGCCGGCCCGGTCTCATGGCGGCGCGTCGCGCATCTTGTAGCCGGCGCCGCGCACGGTGAGCACGAAGCGCGGCCGCATCGGGTCGGCCTCGATCTTGGCGCGCACGCGGTTGATGTGCGTCGTCACCGTGTGCTCGTAGCCTTCGTGCGAGTAGCCCCACACCGCGTCCAGAAGCTGCGCGCGCGAGAACACGCGCCCGGGGTGCGCGGCGAAGTGCAGCAGGAGGTCGAATTCGAGCGCCGTCAGCTCGACGCTGCGGCCGCCCACGCGCACCTCGCGCCGCGCCGGCAGGATCTCCAGCTCGCCGTTGCGCACCGCGGCCGCACCACTGGCACCCCCGGCAGCGCCGCTGCCGCCTTCCTGCTGCGCCGCGCGCAGCAGCGCCGCACGGCGCAGCAGCGCCTTCACGCGGGCCAGCAGTTCGGCCATCGAGAACGGCTTGGTCAGGTAGTCGTCGGCGCCCAGCTCGAGGCCGAGCACGCGGTCCAGCTCGGTGGCCTTGGCGGTGAGCATCAGGATCGGCGTGGCGCGGCCGCGCGCGCGCAGCGCCTTGCACACCTCCAGGCCGTCGAGCGCGGGCATCATCAGGTCGAGCACCAGGAGGTCGCTGGCGCGCTCGGCCTGGCTGGCCAGCGCCGCAGCGCCGTCGGCCACGGCCTGCACCTCGTAGCCGGCCCCTTGCAGATTGAGCACGATCAGGTCGCGGATGTCGGCCTGGTCCTCAGCCACGAGGATGCGCGGCGCGGTCATCGCCGGTTCGGCGGCAACCGCCGGGTGTGGTGCTGCGGCGGCGAGCGCCGGGTGCGGGGCCATGCAAGCATGAGTCGCGCGCCGCCTCCCCTTCCTTACCGATGCGTTACCGATGCGTGATCGAAGCGTTGCCGATGCGTGACGGATGCGTTGCCGTGCGTGACCGCTGCGCCAACGTGGCGCCGCCCGCGGCGTGCCCGTTTTGCCAGCGCGATGTGAGCTGGCTGTGATCTTCGGTGAGCAAGGCGCGAGGGGCGGCGGGAACAGTGTAGCCATCGCCACCGCCCACGGTTCCTCCCCGGAACCGCGCTGCCATGGAAGCCGCTGCCCCCGCCTTCACCGCCACCGCCGCCACCGCCGCCACCGCCATCGCCGCTGTCCCCGCCGCCGGCACGCCCGGCTGGCCCGCGCTCGTCGCCGAGCGCAGCGCGCTGGTGCGCTTCGCGCGGCGGCGGCTGCTCGACGCGAGCCTGGCCGAGGACCTCGTGCACGACGTGTTCGAAGCCGTGGCCAGCGGCCGCGCCCGCTTCGACGGCCGCGCAACGGTGCGCACCTGGCTGACGGCGATCCTGAAGCACAAGATCGTCGACCTCGTGCGTTCGCGCAGCGGCCACGAGAGCCTGGACGGCTGGGCAGGCGACGCCGAAGCGGACGACGGCGCGCCGGCACCGGAGCTCGTCTGCCCGCAGCCGCGCCCCGACGAGGTGGCGGCGCAACGGGAGCACCTGGCGCAAGTGCTGGAGCGCGTGCGCGCCCTGCCCGACACGCTGCGCCAGGCGTTCGAACAGCGCGTGCTCGCCGACGAGGACAGCGCCGACGTCTGCCGCACGCTCGGCATCAGCGAGAACAACCTCTTCGTGCGCCTGCACCGCGCGCGCGCCGCGCTGGCGGCGGCCGCCTGACGGGACCGCGCTGCCCGCGGCGCGCGCTCACCCCCGCAGCGCGGTGAGCGCGGTGAGCGCGGTGCGCGCGGCGCGCGGGCCGCGCGGGCCGGATCACCAGGCGCCGCCGCGCCACCAAAGCTGCAGCGCCCGGCGCCGCTCGCTGCGGTCGCTCCACCAGCCGGCCGTGAAGCCGACCTGGGCCGCGGCGGGCCGATCGTCCGCGGCCGGGAATGGCCGCGGCGCGCCCAAGGACCAGGCGAGCGACGCGTTGAGGCCGAGGATGCGCCCCGGCGCGAAGAACTGCGCGGTCGGCTCGGCGCGGCCGGCGCTGGCCGTGAGCGCACCCCGCACAGCGGCGCCGCCGTAGTGCCAGCCGGCGGTGAGGAGCTTCACGTCGCCGCCGGCCGGGTGGCCGAGCGGCAGCCGCTGCTGCGTGTACCCCTGGCGGTAGACGCTGTGCCGGTAGGCCGCCATCGGCCGCGGGTCGTGCGAGACGCGCCCGGCCAGCGTGTCGGCCCATTCGAGGAAGAAGCGCACCGTGCGGCCGGCCGCCGGCCAGCGCGTTTCCAACCCCGCCAGCAGCATGTTGCGGCTGGGCAGGTGGCCGGCTTCGTCCTCGCCCACCACCTGCAGGTACGCCGCAGTGGCGGTGGCGTCGTCGACGAGCAGCCGGGCGTCGAAGCCGGCGAGCTGGTTGCCCGGTTCGTTCTGCGCCGTGATGCCGTCGAAGCCGACGTTGTCGTTGCCCAGCAGCGAGTTGGCGAGCGAGTGCAGGCCCTCGTTGCGGCCGCGGCCGCCCCATTGCATCGTGCGCGCCAGGCCGATCTCCAACCCCGGCGCGGGCGCGAGCAAGGCGCGCATGCCGATGAAGTACGGCCGCGCGGGCTCGCGGTGGCCTTGCAGGCGGCCGAAGAAGACATCGGCGCCCCAGGGCCCCAGCCAGGCGAGCCAGGGGTCGCGGCTGGCCCCGACGGCACTGCGCCAGCCCACGGCCGGCACGGCGGGCGCCGCACCGTCGAGGATCAGGCTGCCGCCGCGGCCCGGGCCCCAATGGCGCCGCTGCACCGAGGCGTAGAGCTCGCTGGTGCTGCTGCCTTCGCCGCTGCCCGGGCCATCGCCGCCTCCCAGCGTGCGCACGATGGCGCTGCCCTCGAAGTCGAGCGCCGGCAACTGCCCGTCGCGCACGGTCAGCCCCACCTGCCAGCGCCAGCGCCGGTGCAGGAACGGGCGCGATTGCATGCGCAGCCCGCTGAGGCCGCCGAACTCGTCGGCCACGACTTGCGGCACGCGCTCACGCGGCGGTGCGGCGAACGTGGACTCGGTGGCGCCGGCAGCGACGGTCAATCCTGCCGACGAAGGCGGGCCGGCGATGTCGCATGGCGTGGTGGCAGCGGGTGCGCCGGCGGGGTCGCAGACGAGCGCGGCCGACAGCGACAGGCCCGCGCGCGCCGCGCCGGCAAGGCATGCGCACGCCAGCAGCGGCAGGGCGTGCGAGAGGCGGCGCAAGGTCATCGAGGCGCGGGGGCGGCGGCGTTCAGTGGGGCGGCACCCGGCACGCGCCGTGCCCGGAGCACACGCAAGGCAGCGGCTGCCGGGCGACTTATACGATGCCTGCTGCAACGGGCGCGTTCAAGCGATGAACCCCGGGCCGGAGCCTGCCGCGCGTGGGCAGCGGCGGCCGAGCGCGCGTTGCAGGAGAAAAAAGGGCGCGTCGACATGAAGGGGCTGCTGTTCGGACTGGGCGGATTGATCCTCGCCGCGATCGCGCTGTGGGGCATCTGGGGCGTCGGGCAATGGCGCTGGTCGGCCAAGACCCGCAACCTGCTCGACCGCCTGGAAGCCGCCCGCGCGAACGCCCCCGGCGAGCGCTTCGACCCGCGCGAACTGCAAGGGCTGCCGGCGCCGGTGGCACGCCACCTGCGCCAGGTGCTGCCCGACGGCACGGCCATCGTCCGCGCCGTCGATGTCGTGCATCGGGGCACGTTCAACATGAGCCAGGACGGCGGCGAGCAGTGGAAGCCTTTCACTTCGCGCCAGCGGGTCGTCACGCGCCGGCCGGGCTTCGTGTGGGACGGTCGCGTGATGATGGCGCCGGGGCTGGCCGTGCACGTGCACGACGCGTACGTCGACGGCGAGGGCATCCTCGAGCCGGCCGTCGCCGGGCTGCTGACCCTGGCCAACCTGCGCGACCGGCAGGAGGTGGCGCGCGGCGAACTGATGCGCTTCCTTGCCGAGGCGGCCTGGTACCCCACCGCGCTGCTGCCGAGCCAGGGCCTGCGCTGGGAGCCGATCGACGAGCGCAGCGCGCGGGCGACGCTTGCGGACGGCCCGATCCGCTTGTCGATGACGTTCCGTTTCGGCGCCGACGGCCTCATCGAGTCGGTGCGCGCCGAGGACCGCGGGCGCACGGTGGACGGCCGCGTCGTGCCGACGCCCTGGGAAGGCCGCCTGTCCAACTACCAGCGCCGCGACGGGCTGCTGGTGCCCCTCGAAGGCGAGGTGGCCTGGTTGACGCCGCAAGGCCGCCTGCCGTATTGGCGGGGCACGATCGAGGCGATCGCCTACCAGCGTTGAGCGGTATCGCCGCGCGGCAGAGCCCGACTCGCGCCGCCCGTCGCAAACGAAGACGCCCGACCTGCGGGGTCGGGGCCTTCAGGTTGCTGCCGAAGATGGCCGGCGCTGCAAGGCCGCTTGGCGGTTTGGCAACGGATCAGCGCTTGGAGAACACCACCCGCACATCGCCGCGGCCGAGCGCATCGGCAAGGCCGGCAGGCTCGTCCACGCGGCCGAGTCGGGTGTACGAGTAGGGTGAATCGAAGCTCAGATAGAAGACGACCACGGTGCGCGACCCCCACAGCAGGACGTCGCCGCTGCGGATCGTGCCGGGCCGGCTCGCGTTCGTCGGCAGCGCGCTCGGCAGCTCCTTCTTCTTCTCGTTGCCGTTGAGCTCTTCCATGTCCAGCGTCAGCGGCAGCATGGCGGCGAATGCGCGAGCAGCCTCGGTGTCGGCGAGGCTGATGGAGAAACGGCGTTCGCCGACGGTCATCCACAGGCGAGTTGCCTCCTGCTTCTCGGGGGCCCGGGCGGCCTGCGGCCTGGCCCCGGCGTCCGCGGCGGGAGGAGATGCCTGCGCCACAGCGTTGCCGCACAGCGCAACCAGCAACGAGGGCAGGCCGAGGCGTCGAATGGCCCATGCGGGCGAGGCACGGCCCGCACCCGTTGCGAAAGACCGCACGGGCTTGCCGCCCGGGCCGGCATCCGACGTCCCGGATGCCATGGGGTTCTCGTTGCCGGGCACGCTCAGGCAGTGCTTTGCCGGGCCATCAAGCGGCGCCCGCTTCAGGGGCCAGGTGCTGCTTGAAGAACACCGTCAGCTTGTCGAACGGGATCTTGTCCACCTTGTCGTACAGGTCCACGTGGACGGCGCCCGGGATGATCACGAGTTCCTTCGGCTCGGCCGCCGCCGCGTAGGCGGTTTCGCTGAAGTAGCGCGAGTGCGCCTTCTCGCCGTGGACCAGGAGCATCGGCCGTGGCGAGATCTCCTTGATGTAGGTGAGGATCGGCATGTTCATGAACGGCAGCGGCGTGGTGAGGGTCCAGGCGTTGCCGGAATTGACCGAGCGCGCGTGGTAGCCGCGCTTCGTGCGGTAGTAGTCGTGGTACTCGACCAGGAACTGCGCCTCGCCTCCCTTCAGATCGTTGTAGGGCGGCTGATAGGCGGGCTTGCCGGCCTCGGCGTCCTTCCAGCGCTGGCGGCTCAGCTGCTCCAGCGTCTTCGTGCGCTGCTCCAGTGTCACGCTGTCGTTGTAGCCCCTGGACATCACGCGCGTCATGTCGTACATGGTGCTGGCAACGACGGCCTTGATGCGCTTGTCCACGGCCGCGGCGGAGAGCGCCATGCCGCCCCAGCCGCAGATGCCGATGACGCCGATGCGCTCGCGGTCCACGTTGGGCAGCAGGCCCAGGCAGTCCACCGCCGCGCTGAAATCCTCGACGCTGATGTCCGGCGAGGCGACGTTGCGCGGCTCGCCGCCGCTTTCGCCCGTGAAGGACGGATCGAAGGCCAGCGTGATGAAGCCGCGCTCGGCCATGGTCTGCGCGTACAGGCCGGACGACTGCTCCTTCACGGCGCCGAACGGGCCGCTGACGGCGAGCGCCGCAAGCTTGCCGCTCGCGTTCTTCGGCTGGTACAGGTCGGCGGCCAGCGTGATGCCGTAGCGGTTCTTGAACGTCACCTTTCGGTGATCGACCTTGGCACTTCTGGGGAAGGTCTTGTCCCAGGTCTGGGTCAGTTGCATGGCAGGGTCTCGGGTTGAAGCGGCGGGCGGATTCGCCACGGCCACCCGGGGCGTGACGAGCGCTGCGGCCACGGCCGCGGCGGAACCTTGAAGAAAGCGTTTGCGGGACAGGGATGGGTTCATGAGGACGACTCCTGCTGATCTGACATGTGGCGCCCCGAACGGTTGGCCGCGCAGCGCCTCTCGATGCATGGCGTCAATTCTTTCGATTCGGCCCGTTCGGGGGTAGAACGTTCCTGCAGGGTTCTTGCCTGATCGTCCAGGAGAACGGACTTCAAGGCGGGTTAGCGCTACGCTTGCCGCGTTGGCGTTCAACGGACCATTCCCATGCAGACCTCTCTCGAGAAGGACCGGCGCAGCCGCCTGGCGCAGATGCAGGCCGGCCTCGCGAGTCGCATCGAAAGGCACACGCGCGGCGTGGCCGACTGCGCGACACCGATTGCCGGGCTCACGCTGTTCCGGCGCGAGGCGCCGGCGCGTCCGGCCGTCTGCATGGTCGAGCCCAGCATCGTGATGGTGGCCCAGGGCACCAAGCGCCTGCTGGTGGGCGGCGAAGGCTACGCCTACGACGCCGAGCGCTTCCTGGTCACCTCGCTCGACATCCCGGCCAACTCGGAGGTCATCGCCGCCTCGGTGCGCGAGCCGTGCGTCGGCCTGGGGTTGAGGCTGGACATCCGGCTGCTCGCCGAGTTGATCGCGCAGGCGCCGGAAGCGCCGCCGCGCGAACGGTCGCTGCAGACCAGCGTCGGGGTCGGCTCGATGACCCCGGCGTTGCTGGAGCCGATCGCGCGCCTGCTGGCGCTGCTGGACGAACCGGCGGCCATCGCCGTGCTCGCCCCGTTGATCCAGCGCGAGATCCACTACCGGCTGCTGGCCACCGACCAGGCGCCGCGGCTGCGGCAGATCGCGTCGGTGGGCAGCCAGAGCCACCGCGTCGCCCGGGCGATCGACTGGCTGAAGCTGCACTACACCGAACCCCTGCGCATCGACGAACTGGCCGCGCGCGTGCAGATGAGCGCGTCGGCCCTGCATCAGCATTTCAAGCAGCTCACCGGCATGAGCCCGCTGCAGTACCAGAAGTGGCAGCGGCTGAACGAAGCGCGGCGCCTGATGCTCAGTGACGGGGCCGATGCCGCAACGGCGGCCTTCGGCGTCGGCTACGAGAGCCCGTCGCAGTTCAGCCGCGAGTACGCGCGCCTGTTCGGCGCGCCGCCGCGGCGTGACGTCGAGGCGTTGAGACCGCGGGGCGGCCCGTCGAACGTGCGGGATCGAGCGGCCAAGCAGCGTCCACCACCCCGCGTGGTGTCGCGGAGCGACCAAATGAAAACGCCCAACCGATGAGGGTTGGGCGTGCGGTATTGGTGGCCAGGGGCGGAATCGAACCACCGACACGCGGATTTTCAATCCGCTGCTCTACCAACTGAGCTACCTGGCCGTGAGGGGCGGCAGTATACCGAGCGGGCGCGCCGTTCCTGGCTTCGGGCCGGCGGCGCCCTCAGCCGCCGTTGCGCTTGTTGCGGGTGAGGTCCACGCCGAGCTGCTTGAGCTTGCGGTACAGGTGCGTGCGCTCCAGCCCCGTCTTCTCGGCCACGCGCGTCATCGAGCCGCCTTCCTTGGCGAGGTGGAACTCGAAGTAGCTCTTCTCGAAGGCGTCGCGCGCCTCGCGCAGCGGGCGGTCGAGGTCGAAGCTCTGTTCGGCCAGCGGCCCGCTGGGCACGGCCAGCGCCGGGACGCTGGCGGGCAGCGCGCCGTGGACCGCATGCGCCGCATGCGCCGCATGCGCTGCATGGGCGGCATGAGTTGCATGGGCGGCATGGGCGGCGTGAGCGGCATGAACGCCGGGCACTGCGGCCGCGGCGTGCCCGCCGGCGCCTTCGTAAGGCTCGCTGCGCGCCGCCCCCGCCGCCGCGCCGCTGCTGCCGGGCCCGGGAGCCGCTGCGCCGCGGGCGCCGGGCTTGACCAGCGCAGCGTCGACGGCGCGCAGCAGCTTTTGCAGCGTGATCGGCTTCTCGAGGAAGGCGCTGGCGCCGTACTTCGTGGCCTCGACGGCGGTGTCGATGGTGCCGTGGCCGCTCATCATGATCACCGGCATCGTCAGCACGCTGGCCGAGGACCATTCCTTCAGCAACGTGACGCCGTCGACGTCGGGCATCCAGATGTCCAGCAGCACCAGGTCGGGGTGGAACGCCTCGCGCAGCTGGCGCGCCTCGGCAGCGTTCTCGGCCAGTTCGACGGTGTGCCCCTCGTCGGTGAGGATCTCCGACAGCAGGGCACGGATGCCCAACTCGTCGTCGACTACCAGGATCGTTGCCATGAACTCGTTGGTGGGCCTTGTGCCCGGACTGCCCGGAGTGCCCGCAGCGCCGGCAGCGCCGCAGCGCCAGCACCCCTAGCGGGTGCGCTCCGGTGCCGGGCCCGTGGCCTTCTCGGCGGCGTTGTCGTCGTTGCGGGGGGCCGCCTTGGGTGGGGCGAAGTTCGAAAATGATAGCGAAACGCGGGCCCCGGTCACCGGCGCGTCGGGCTCGTTGCCGGCGCGCAGGTTGGCCACGCGCAGGCGCGCCCCGTGCTCGTCGGCGATCTTCTTCACCACCGCCAGCCCGAGCCCGGTGCCGCGCGCCTTGGTGGTGACGTAGGGCTCGAAGGCGCGCTTGAGCACCTTGTCGGCGAAGCCGGGGCCGTTGTCGATGACGGCCAGCCGCACTTCGGCGATGGCGCCGTCGCTGCCGCGCGCTGCGGTGGTGACGACCTCGACCAGGCCGTCGGGCCGGTCGGCCACGGCGTCGAGGGCGTTCTGCACGAGGTTGTGGATCACCTGGCGAAGCTGCGTCGCGTCGCCCTGGATCGCCGGCAAGCCGTCGGCCAGGCGGGCGGCGAGCAGGCCGTTGTCCTGCGCCTGCCCATACAGCGCCAGCACCTCGAGCGCAAGCGCATTCAGGTCCACCGGCGCCAGCGCGGCCGAGGGCAGCCGCGCGTAGTCGCGGAAGGCGTTGACCAGGCCCTGCATCGCGCCGACCTGCGCCACGATGGTGTTGACCGAACGCTGCAGCAGCGCCACGTCGGCGCCTTCGAGCTTGGGCGCGAGCTTGGCCAGCAGCCGCTCGGCCGAGAGCTGGATCGGCGTCAGCGGGTTCTTGATCTCGTGCGCGAGGCGCCTCGCCACCTCGGTCCAGGCGGCCGAACGCTGGGCCGAGACGACTTCGGTGATGTCGTCGAACACCACCAGCGTGGCGCCGAAGGGCAGCCGCGCGCCGCGCACCAGCAGCGACAGCGTCGCGCCGTCGCCGGGGCCGCCGGGGATGCCGCCGCGGCCACCGCCCGCGCCCGGCAGGCCGGCGCGAACGAGCTCGAAGCTCTCCTGCCAATGGTCGCGCTCGCCGATCTCCGGGCTGTTGGCCAGCAACGCGAAGCGCTGCTCGATGGCCTGCGCGAAGCGCTCCAGGTCGGGCACCTCGGCGAGCTTCCTGCCGCGCCAGCCCGCCAGCGGCCGCTGCAGGATGCGCGTGGCCCCGGGGTTCACCGTCTGCAGCAGGCCCTCGCGGTCGAACACCATCACGCCGGCCGAGAGCGTGTCGAGGATCGTCTGCAGCCGCGTGCGCGCGGTCTCCAGCTGCAGCATGCCGCGCTGCACCTGCTCGCGCGCCTCCGACACCTGCGCCGTCATGTCGGCGAAGCTGCGCGTCAGGCCGCCGAGCTCGTCGTGCGAGGGAAACACGGGCCGCGTCGCGTAGTCGCCGGCGGCGACGCGCTTGACGCCTTCGGCCAGCAGGATCAGCGGCCGCGCGAGCTGGTTGCCCAGCACGATGGCCAGCAGCACGGCGCCGAACACCGCCAGCATCAGCGCCAGCGTCAGCGTGCCCACGTACATCTGGCGCAGGCTGTCGCGCGCCAGCGCCCGCTGCTGGTACTCGCTGTAGGCGGCCTGCACCTGCAGCGCCTGCGCCGCCAGCGCGCGCGGCAGCGGTTGCACGACGAGCAGGTAGCGCTCCTCGGTGGGCACGAGGCGGATCTGGTTGTCGGGCAGGCGCACCAGGGCGCGCACGCTGGCGGTCTCGCCGGCCCGCGCCGTCTCTTCGTCGAGGCCCTCGATGGCACTGGCACCGCCGCCGGCGCGAGCCTGCCGCATCAGAGCCGCCGAGGGCCGCTGCACCGGCGTGCTGGCGCTGTCGCTGGAGCTGCGCAGCACCTGCCCGGCCTGGCCGACAAGCACGGCCTGGCGCACGCCGATCTGCTCGCGCGCGCGCTCCAGCGCCAGCGGCAGCAGCGGGCCCTGCTCCTCCAGGCGCGCCGCCGCGGTGCGCGCCTTGGCCAGCAGGTCGGCAGCGAAGGTGTCCAGCGTGCCCTTGCCCAGCGCCAGCCCGGCATCGAGCGCCGAGGCCATGCGTACGTCGAACCACGACTCGATGCTGCGCGTGGCGAACTGGTACGACACCGCGTAGATCACGACGCCGGGCAGCACGCCCACGAGCGCGAAGATGCCGGCCAGCTTGATCAGCAGCCGGCTGCCGAACTTGCCGCGCTTCAGGCGCAGCGCCAGCCGCACCGCGACGAGCACGAGCACCGCCACCAGCAGCAGTGCCACCGCAGCGTTGACCCACACCAGCCACACGAAATGGCGCTCGTAGAAGCCGCCCGGGCGCGCGAACGAGAGCACGAACGCCAGCACCAGCGCGGCGCCGGTGGCGACGACGGCCGAGAGGATCCAGGCCCAGCGGGCGGCGGAGGTCATCGGCAACAGGCCCGGCTCAGGGCAACCCTTGCTGCAGCTTCAGCACGCGGGTGACGCCGAAGGCCCAGTCACCCTGCGTCACCAGGCCGAACTGCATCGGGCTGGGCAGCTGCGAGAGGTCCAGACGGTATTCGAACTCGACCGTGTAGCTCTGGTCGGGGTCGATCTGCGACAGGTCGGCCAGCTTCCAGCCGGCGCCGCGCGAGGCCGAGGCGAGCGCCTCGTCGAGCGTGGCATGCGTCTGGTTCAGGCCGCCGAGGCCGACGCGCCAATGGCCCGTGAGCGGCTGGAAGGCGATGCGCCACTGCCGCGTGACGCGCGCCACGCGCTCGTCGCGCCAGTACCAGCGGCTGCGCCACAGCGTTGCCTGGGCCACGAAGTACACCGGCACGCCGCGCGACAAGGCTTCTTCCACGGCGCGCGGCAAGGCGACGCGGGCGGTGAAGTCCAGGCTCAGGACGCCGTCATCGCGGCTGGTGCGCAGCGAAGTCAGCTCGACCCCCTGCTGCGCCTGCGCCGCGACGGGCACCGCCGGGCCCGCCACGAGCGCAGCCAGCGCCAGCCGGGCTCCTCGGCCCAGCAGCGTGCGTCGGCGGACCTCGGGGTTTGGCGGCATGCGGGGCGCTCGGGCTTCGCTAGGTCTTCTCGATCAGCGCGTAGAAGAAGCCGTCGTGCGCCGCGCCCGGTGGCGGCCGCGACCGTGGTGGCGATGCCCCCCCGGTGGCGGCGGGCGTGGCCGGCGCGCCGGGCTCCCTTGCTGTTTCATTGTCCGCGAGAGGCAGCAGATGCCCCGGCGAGTGAGGGTGCAGCCGGGCCGCGCCGGGCCCCAGGCGTTGCAAAAACGCGTCGATCTGCTGCCCGCCTTCGGCCTTGAACACCGAGCAGGTGGCGTACAGCAGCCGCCCGCCCGGGGCCAGCAGCGGCCACAGCGCGTCGAGCAACTCGGCCTGCACGCGGCCGAGCGCGTCGATGTCCGCAGGCCGGCGCAACCAGCGCACGTCGGGATGGCGGCGCACGATGCCCGAGGCGGTGCACGGTGCGTCGAGCAAGATGGCGTCGAACGGCCGCCCGTCCCACCACTGGCTGGTGCGGCGGGCATCGGCGGCGGCCACCTGCACCGAGCCGGTGGGCGGCGACGTCGAACCGGCCAGGTGCAGGCGCGCCAGGTTCTCCTGCACGCGCGCCAGGCGGGCCGCGTCGGCGTCGAGGGCCACCAGCTCGATGTCCGGCGCCAGCTCGAGCAGGTGCGCGGTCTTGCCGCCCGGCGCGGCGCAGGCATCGAGCACGCGCGCGCCGGGGCGCAGACGCGACAGGGGCGGCAGGGGCGGCAAGGCGGCAGTGGCCATGCCGGCGCCACCCAGGGCCGCGGTCCACGGCGCAAGAGGAGCCGGGCGCGCTGCCGCGGCAGCCCCCAGCACGAGCGGCGCTGCCACCTGGGCGGCCGCGTCCTGCACCGACACCTCGCCTTCGACGAAGCCGGGCAGTTGCGTCACCGGCCGTGGCTCGTGCAGCCACACGGCATGGTTGGCGTACGCTGCCAGCGCCGGCGTCAGCGGCGGCAGCAGCTGCGCGGCGATGCCGTGCCGGGCCAGCCGCTCCACGAGCTGCTCGGCGCTGCCGCGGCGCGCGTTGGCGCGCAACGTCATCGGCGGCCGGCGGTTCGCCTGGCGCAGCAACCCCTGCCAGTTCGCCGGCCAGTCGTGGCGCAGGCGATCGATCCACCACGGCGGGTGATTCCATGCCCCCAGCGGCGAATGCCCGGCCGCCTCGACGCACGCGGCGCGCTCGCGCAGGAAGCGGCGCAGCACCGCGTTGACGAAACCGGCCGCCGCCGGCACGCGCCGGCGCGCCGCGGCCACGGCCTGGTCGACCAGCGTGTGTTCGGCGTAGGGCGGCTCGCCTTGCGGATCATCGGGTTCGGCCGGCCACAGCAGCGCCAGCGCCGTCAGCAGCAGTGCCTCCACCGCCGGCGGCGGCGTCTTCGGCGCGAGCTGCGCGCGCACCGCTTGCGCCGCACCGAGCCGGCGCAAGGCATGGAAGGCGAGCGCCTGCACGCCGGGGCGCAGGGCCTCGGGCTGGCGCGGCAGCAGCTCGGTGAGCGAGCGGCCGGCGCGCACCGCGGCCACGGCGTCGGCCGCGTGTTCGAGCAGCAGCGCCAGGGAAGGGGAATGCACGGGCGGGCTCACCCGGGGCAGTCTATCGGGCCGCCTTTGTGCCGGTCTTTGCCGCCGGCGCACAATGCCTGGCCCCACGCGAGGAGCCCGTTGCCATGGCCGACAAGCCGTTTTTCGCCGTGCCCGCCGTGCCTGCCGCGGCGCCGCCTGCGGCGCACGCGCCATCGACGGCCCATGCGGCAACGGTGCATGGCACGGCCGGCGCGGCACCGCGCCTGCTGCGCAGCGAAGAAGAACTGCAGCGCCTGCCGGCCAGCGAGCGCATCCGCTACCGCCTGGTCGACGCCGGCCGGCGCTACCACGCCAATGACAACATCGCCGAGTTCCTGCGCGCCGGCGAGATGGCCGAGCTGAAGGCCGAGCTGGCGGCCAAGCTCGAAGAGGTGCTGCGTGCGCTCGTCATCGACACCACCGGCGACCACAACACGCAGCAGACGGCCGAGCGTGTGGCCAAGATGTACCTCGACGAGGTGTTCGCCGGCCGCTACAAGCCGATGCCCTCGGTGACCGAGTTCCCCAACGCCGAACGGCTGAACGAGCTGATGATCGTGGGGCCCATCAACGTGCGCAGCGCCTGCAGCCACCACATGGTGCCGATCTTCGGCAAGGTGTGGATCGGCATCCTGCCCAACGAGCACAGCAATCTCATCGGCCTGTCGAAGTACGCGCGCATCGCCGACTGGATCATGAGCCGGCCGCAGATCCAGGAAGAAGCGGTGACGATGCTGGCCAACGAGTTGCAGGCCCGCGTGCGCCCCGACGGCCTGGCCATCGTCATGGAGGCCGATCACTTCTGCATGCACTGGCGCGGCGTGAAGGACACCGACACCGCGATGGTCAACAGCGTCATGCGCGGCGCCTTCCTCAAGGACATGAACCTGCGCCGCGAGTTCCTGTCGCTGCTCAAGCGCAAGGAAGGCTGAGATGACGGCCGCCACGCTCACGTCGTTCGCTGCCCCCGGGGATGACCGGGACGGCCCGCTTCGCGGCCTTCGGGGTCTTAGGGACCTTCAGGGCCTTCAGCGCCTGCGGGCGGCCGGGCGGCGCTGACATGCTCGTGCGCCTTCTCTACGCCAGCCGCGCCGCGGCCGGCCTCGCGCCCGAGGACCTGACGGCGATCCTGCGCACCAGCCGCGCCCACAACGCCGCCAACGGCATCACCGGCGTGCTGTGCCACAGCGAGGGCATCTTCCTGCAGGTGCTGGAAGGCGGGCGCGCCGCCGTCAACACCCTCTACAACCGCATCGTCGCCGACCGCCGCCACCACGGCGCCGAACTGGTGCTGTACGAGGAGATCGGCGAACGGCGCTTCGCCGGCTGGGCGATGGGGCAGGTGGCGCTGGCGCGGCTGAACCCGTCGCTGCTGCTGAAGTACTCGGCCACCGCCACGCTCGACCCGTTCGCCGTCTCCGGCGCGGTGTCGATGGCGCTGTTCGAGGAGCTGGTGGCCACCGCGTCGGTGGCCTGCCAGGGCTGATCTCGAAAGGCCGGCCGGGCCTGCGTCGACGCACCACCGTGCCCGATCTGCGTTCCGCCGCCGCACCGCTGCTGAAGGCACCGGAGAACTTCCTCGACGCCGCCGGCGTGCGCCACGCGTGGCAGGAGGCGCGCCAAGGGCGGCGCGGCTTCATCGGTGCCGCGTTCGCCGCGGCGCTGGCGGCGGCAGCCGCAGCGGCGCCGCGGCGCGCGAACGGCGCGGACAGCGCGGACAGCGCGAACAGCGCGCCGACGCAGGCCGGCGACCCCGCGATCCTCGAACTGCCCGAGCACAGCCGCGGCCTCGGCAGGCCCGTGGCGAGCAGCGGCTACGGCCAGCCCTCGCAGCACGAAGCCAACGTGCAGCGGCGCGCCAGCCCGGGGCTGACGCAGACCCCGCAGGCGTCGGTGTCGTTCACGCCGCTGCAGAGCCTGTTCGGCATCGTCACCCCCGCCGGGCTGCACTTCGAGCGCCACCACCAGGGCTGGTGGGACGTCGATCCGACCCGGCACCGCCTGATGGTCAACGGCAGCGACGAGACCCTCGTGCGCCGGCCGCTCGTGTTCACGATGGACGAACTGATGCGGCTGCCCTCGGTGAGCCGCTTCCACTTCATCGAGTGCGGCGCCAACACCGGCATGGAGTGGGGTGGCGTCGCCGTGCCGACGGTGCAGTACACGCACGGCATGCTGTCGTGCAGCGAGTTCACCGGCGTGCCGCTGCGGCTGCTACTGGAGATGGCCGGCGCCGACTTCCGGCGCGGCCGCCACGTGCTGGCCGAAGGCGCCGACGGCTCGGGCCTGACGCGCACGGTCGCGATGGAGCAGGTCGAATCCGGCGAGGTGCTCGTCGCCTATGGGCAGAACGGCGAGATGCTGCGCCCGGAGAACGGCTACCCGCTGCGCCTGGTGGTGCCCGGCGTGCAAGGCGTGAGCTGGGTGAAATACCTGCGCCGCATCGAGGTGGGCGACGAACCGTACGGCAGCAAGGACGAGGCGCTGCAGTACATCGACCTGATGCCCGGCGGCCTGCACCGCCAGTACACGAGCGTGCAGGAGTGCAAGAGCGTCGTCACCACGCCCTCGGGCGGGCAGGTGCTGCTGGGCCGCGGCTGGCACACGATCAGCGGCCTCGCCTGGTCGGGGCGCGGGCGCATCCGGCGTGTCGACGTATCGGTGGACGGCGGACGCCACTGGAAGCCGGCGGCGCTGCAGCCGCCCGTGCTCGACAAATGCCTGACGCGCTTCACGCTGCCTTGGCGTTGGGACGGCCATGCCGCCTTCGTGCAAAGCCGCGCCATCGACAGCACCGGCTACGTGCAGCCGACGATCCGCGAACTGCGCGCCGTGCGCGGGCGGCGCTCGATCTACCACAACAACGCCATCCAGACCTGGCTCGTGCGCGACAGCGGCGAGGTGAGCAATGTGCAGCTGGCGTGAGCGCTGGCGCTGCGCATCGGTCACGCTGACGCTGGCTCTGGCGCTGGCCGCCGGCCTCGGCGCGGCGGCTGGCGCTTTCGCGCAGCCGCCTGCGGCGGCGATGAAGGTCGCGCCGGCAACGGCCGCACCGAAACGCGCAGCGAAGCCCGAAGCGGGCCTCGAAGCGACGTTCGAGGGGATTGGCCGCGCCGCCACCGCGGCCGAGCTGGCCGCCTGGGACATCGACGTGCGCCCCGACTTCAAGGGCCTGCCGCCGGGGCGCGGCTCGGCGGCGCGCGGCCAGGTGCTGTGGGACGCGAAGTGCGCCAACTGCCACGGCGTCTTCGGCGAGAGCAACGAGTTCTTCGCCCCGCTGGTGGGCGGCACCACCGACGCCGACATCGCGCTCGGCCGCGTCACGCGTCTCACCGACGAAGCCTACCCGGCGCGCACGACGATGATGAAGCTGGCGCATCTGTCGACGCTGTGGGACACGATCCGCCGCGCCATGCCGTGGGACGCGCCGAAGTCGCTCTCCGACGACGACGTGTACGCGCTCACCGCCTACCTGCTGCACCTGGCGGGCGTGCTGCCCGAGACGTTCGTGCTCGGCGAGCACAACGTGCGCCAAGTGCAGCAGCGCCTGCCCAATCGCGACGGCCTCACCACGCAGCATGGCCTGTGGCCCGGCACCGGCATCGGTCCGCTGCGCGGCGCCCCACGCGGGCCCGACGTGCGCGCTCGCGCCTGCATGACCCGCTGCCTCCCCGGCGAGCCGCACGTCGCCTCTTCGCTGCCCGCGCACGCGCGCGGCCTGCACGGCAACCTCGCCGAGCAGAACCGCCGTGTCGGTGCGCAACGTGGGATCGACACGCGCGGCCCGTGAGCGCGAGCATCGCAGCGCCCGGCGTACCCGCCGGGGCTATCCATCCGGGCTACTCCGGCGCAGGTGCGCGCAGAATGCGCCTTTCGCCTTCGGGCTAGACCCGATGGTCCGTGCGCCGGCACCGACCATCATCGCCCGCAGCGTTTCCCGCACAACCACGACGACGATGAGAGAGGAGTGCACCCCATGACGATGCAACGACGCGCCATCCTCGCCGGCGCCGGCAGCGCCGGCCTTGCCGCGACGAGCGCGCGAGTGGCCGGCCTCATGGCCGCAGCGGGCCTGCTGCCCGCCGCCGCGCGCGCACAGCAAGCCGCCGGCGCCTGGGACAAGGCCGCCTTCGACGCCAAGTCGCTGGCCGAGGTGACCAAGGCGCTCGGCACGCAGGCCCCGGCGGCCAACCCCGGGGTCACGCTCACCGGCCCCGACATCGCCGAGAACGGCGCCGTCGTGCCGGTCGGCTGCGCCGCCACGCTGCCCGGCGTCAAGCGGCTGGCGTTGCTGGTGGAGAAGAACCCCAACATCCTGGCCGCCGTGTTCGACGTGACCGACGCGGTGGAGCCCAACTTCAACACCCGCGTCAAGATGGCCCAGTCGAGCAACGTCTACGCCGTGGCGCTGATGAACGACGGCCGCGCGCTCTACGCGATGAAGGAGATCAAGGTCACCCTGGGCGGTTGCGGCGGCTGAGGCGGCCGAGGCGGCCGCTGCAGCGAACGAGACACCCCCCGACAAGGCGAAGCGAAGGAGATCCGACATGGCAGACCCGATGCGCATCCGCGCCCAGGTGGCGGGCGACAAGGCCACCGTGCGCGTGCTGATGAGCCACGAGATGGAGACCGGCCAGCGCAAGGACAGCGCCGGCCACACGATCCCGGCCTGGTTCATCCAGCAGGTGAGCGCCACGCATAACGGCAAGACGGTGATGACGGCACAATGGGGCACGGCGGTGGCCAAGAACCCGTTCATGCAGTTCGTCGTCAAGGGCGCCAAGGCCGGCGACAAGATCGCCATCACCTGGAAGGACAACAAGGGCGACAGCCGCACCGACGAGGCCACGGTCGCCGCCGCGTGATGGCCGGCGCCTGAACCCCGCAAGGCCGCAGGCCCGACGCCCACCCGGAGGGAGCCCCGATCCACCCCCCTTCTTCACAGGACTGAAGTGCCGCGACAGGCCGCCCACGTCAGGCGGCCCGCGCAGCCAGCGAGGAGACATGAAGACAACCCCGACCCTCATTGCGGCGGCGCTCGCTGCCGCCTGCGCCCCGGCCTGGGCGCAGAAATCCGCTGCCGACGGCATCGCCGAATACCGCGCGCTGCTGGCCGACGGCAACCCGGCCGAGCTGTTCGAAGCCAAGGGCGAGAGCCTGTGGAAGACCCGGCGCGGGCCGAAGAACGCCACCCTCGAACGCTGCGACCTCGGCAAGGGCCCCGGCGTCGTCAAGGGCGCCTTCGTCGAGCTGCCGCGCTGGTTCGCCGACAGCCAGAAGGTCGAGGACCTCGAATCGCGCCTGGCCACCTGCATGGTGACGCTGCAGGGCTACAGCATGGACGAGATCGTCAAGACGCCGTTCGGCCGCGGCGTGCAGGACGACATCACGGCGCTGGCCACCTACGTCGCCACGGCCTCCAAGGGGCTGCCGTTCAACCTGCCGCAGGGCCACCCCGAGGAGCGCCGCAGCTACGAAGTCGGCAAGCGCATCTTCTTCTACCGCGGCGGGCCGATGGACTTCTCCTGCGCGAGCTGCCACTCGGCCGATGGCCAGCGCATCCGGCTGCAGGACCTGCCCAACCTCACCAAGAACCCCGGCGACGGCATCGGCTTCGCGGCCTGGCCGGCGTACCGCGTCAGCGCCGGGCAGATGTGGGGCATGCAGCTGCGCCTGAACGACTGCTTCCGCCAGATGCGCTTCCCCTACCCGATCTTCGCCTCCGAGCCCACGATCGCGCTCGGCACCTACATGGGCGTCAACGCCAAGGGCGCGAAGTCGGCCGTGCCGACGATCAAGCGCTGAAGGCCTGAAGAGCGAGCAGACGAAAGCGAAGAGGACCCGCGACCATGCAAGCAGTACAGACAAGGCAACCTCCACGCCGCCTGCGCGGCACGCCGCGCGCCATGGCGCTGGCCGGCCTGGCGCTGGCCGCGGCCGCCGTGCTCGGTTGCGCCGGCCTGCCCTCGGGCGACGAACTCGACCAGCAGGCCGACGCAGCGATGCACAAGTCGTTCCGCGACCAGGGCATCGCCAAGGCCGACCGCATCAAGCAGGACGCCAACCAGCACGCGTGCTCGGTGGACCACGCGCTGAGCGAAGCCGCCGCCGCGCGCCTGATGGCCGACGCCAAGGCCACCGTGAAGTGGCCCGCCGACGGGCGCTACCTCGGCGACTGGCGCGAAGGCGAGAAGATCGCGCAGAACGGCCGCGGCTTCACCTGGACCGACAGCAGCGGCGCCACCGGTTCGGGCGGCGGCAGTTGCTACAACTGCCACCAGATCGGCAAGGCCGAGATCAGCTTCGGCAACATCGGCCCGAGCCTCTACAACTACGGCAAGAACCGCGGTGTCGCCGACCCCGCCGCGCCGACCGCGGCGCCGGTCGTGCAGTACACGTGGATGAAGATCTGGAACTCGCGCAGCTACAGCGCCTGCTCGACGATGCCGCGCTTCGGCCACTCGGCGCTGATGACCGAAGACCAGATCCGCAACGTGATGGCGCTGCTGCTGGACCCGAAGTCGCCAGTGAACCAGTAGGTCGATGCCCCGGCGTGGCCAACAGTCCAGGGGCGAACCGCCGTGGACGGGTGGCCCGCCCGCCAGGCCGCAGCCCCCAGCGCATGCCTCGCTTCGTTGCCTTTCTTCGCGGCGTGACCCCGATGAACGCGAAGATGCCCCAGTTGAAGGCGTGCTTCGAGTCGGCGGGTTTCAGCAACGTCCGCACGGTTCTGGCCAGCGGCAACGTCGTGTTCGACTCGACCACGGAAGCGGAAGCGGCGTTGCAGGATCGCGCCGAACAAGCCATGGCGCGGGAGCTCGGCCGGCCCTTCTACACGATCGTTCGTTCCTGCGCGAGCTTGCGCGAACTGCTGGCCCGGCCACCGTACGAGGCGCACGGCATTCCGCCTCACGCCAAACGCGTGGTGAGCTTCCTGCGCGCGGCCCGGCAGCCCCGGGTGCCGCTGCCGCTGGCGCAGGAGCTGGCTTCGGTCTTCCTCTGCACGGGCCGCGAGGTGTTCACGGCGTACGTACCCACGGACCGGGGACCTGTCTTCATGAACCTCATCGAGCGCGCGTTCGGAACCGAGCTGTCGACACGCACCTGGGACACCGTCGCCAAATGCGCGGCGGCATAACGCCCGGCCGCTGCGGCGGTGGCGTCGGGCTTCTTCGCGGCTCCTGATGAGCGGCCGCTGATCGACACCGAACATCGACGACTGCATGAACCTGAACAAGCGCGAGTTCCTCCAGGTGCTGGCCGCGGCCGCGGTGGCCGGCATGGGCCTGGCGCGCCACGGCGAAGCCGACGCAGCCGCCGCCGGCGAGGCGCTGTACGACCTGCCGCCGCTGCCCGGGGCAGGGCGCGGCAGCGCCGGCTTCGTGAGCCTGCTGCACATGACCGACTGCCACGCGCAGTTGCTGCCGCTGCACTTCCGCGAGCCGAGCGTCAACATCGGCGTCGGCGCGATGGCCGGGCGCATCCCGCACCTGGTGGGCGAGCACCTGCTCAGGGCCGCCGGCGTGCCACCGGGCACGCGCCTGGCACATGCCTACACCGCGCTCGACTTCGAGCGCGCCGCGCGCCGCTACGGCAAGGTGGGCGGCTTCGCGCACCTGGCCACGCTGGTGAAGCGGCTGAAGGCTGGCCGCCCCGGCGCCTTGCTGCTGGACGGCGGCGACACCTGGCAAGGCAGCGCGACGAGCCTGTGGACGAACGCGCAGGACATGGTCGACGCGTGCAAGGCGCTGGGCGTCGACGTGATGACCGGGCACTGGGAATTCACCTACGGCATGAAGCGCGTGAAGGAGATCGTCGACGGTGACTTGAAGGGCCGCATCGACTTCGTCGCGCAGAACGTCAAGACCACCGATTTCGGCGACCCGGTCTTCAAGCCCTTCGTGATGCGCGAAATCAACGGCGTCAAGGCCGCCATCGTCGGCCAGGCGTTTCCGTACACGCCGATCGCGAACCCGCGCTACCTCGTCGCCGAATGGGAGTTCGGCATCCAGGAGGAGAACCTGCAGAAGGTGGTGGACGAGGCGCGGGCCGGCGGAGCCCAGCTCGTCGTGCTGCTCAGCCACAACGGCATGGATGTCGACCTCAAGCTCGCCTCGCGCGTGCGCGGCATCGACGCCATCTTCGGCGGCCACACGCACGACGGCGTGCCGCTGGCCGTGCCGGTGCGCAACGGCGGCGGCACGACGCTCGTCACCAACGCCGGCAGCAACGGCAAGTTCCTCGGCGTCATGGACTTCGAGGTCAAGGGCTCGCAAGTGGCGCAGTGGCGCTACCGCCTGCTGCCGGTGTTCGCCGACCTGCTGCCCGCCGACGCGGCGATGCGCACGCTCATCGACCGGGTGCGCGCGCCGTACAAGGGCAAGCTCGACGAGAAGCTCGCCGTCACCGACGGGCTGCTCTACCGCCGCGGCAACTTCAACGGCAGCTGGGACCAGCTCGTCTGCGACGCGCTGATGGAGGTGCAGGGCGCCGACATCGCCTTCAGCCCCGGCTTCCGCTGGGGCACCAGCCTGCTGCCGGGGCAGGCGATCACGCGCGAGCTGCTGATGGACCAGCTGGCGATCACCTACCCCTACGCCACGCTCACCGAGATGAGCGGCGAGACGATCAAGGCGATCCTCGAGGACGTGGCCGACAACCTCTTCAATCCCGACCCGTACTACCAGCAAGGCGGCGACATGGTGCGCATCGGCGGCCTGGAAGTCACGCTGGATCCGCTGGAGAAGATGGGCGCGCGCATCAGCGACATGCGGCTCGCCGGCCGGCCCCTCGAAGCCGGCAAGACGTACAAGGTGGCCGGCTGGGCGCCGGTGGCCGAGGAAGCGGCGCGCGCCGGCAACAAGCCGGTGTGGGAAGTGGTGGAGACATGGCTGAAGAGCCGCCCGGGCGGGCGCGTGAAGCCGCGCGTCATCAACGCGCCGCGGCTGGTGGGCATGCAGGGCAACCCGGGCCTTGCCGCCTGACAGGCGCCGGCCGGAGTGGGCGGCAGGCTGCGCTGTGCCTTGCGTTGCCGCAATGACGCGCGCGCGAAGGCGTGGCAACGTTGAATCGACGCCGCACGAAGGCTTGCCGCTTGCGCGAGGAGGACGAAACATGAACACGACCTTGCATGCGCTGCCCGCCGCCGTTTGCCTGGCGGCACTCGTCGCCATCGGCCCGGCGGCAGCGCAGCCGAAGCCGACGGCACCGCCGCCGGCCACTTATGAGCTGCGCCTGCTGACGCCGGAGACGGCGCTCGCCGCGGCCCGCGCCGCGCTCGAATCGTGCCGGCGCCAGAACTACCAGGTCGCGGTGGCCGTGGTCGACCGGGCCGGCATCACGCAGGTGCTGCTGCGCGACCGCTTCGCCGGCCCGCACACGGTGGACATCGCGACGCACAAGGCGTGGACGGCGGCGAGCTTTCGCACCGACACCACGGCGCTGGCCGCCGAGACGCAGCCCGGGCGCCCGATGAGCGGCCTGCGCGCCCACCCGCGCTTCATGGCTGCCGGCGGCGGCATGGTCATCCAGGGCGGCGGCAACATCTTCGGCGCCATCGGCGTCTCCGGCGGCCCCGGCGGCGAGGCCGACGAGAGCTGCGCCAAGGCCGGGCTGGCAGCGATCAAGGACGCGGTGGAGTTCTGAAGTCAGGCCGCGCGGGCGCCCGCGCGGCGGTTCAGCCGAACTGCGACACGTGCTCCATGCCGGCGTGCCACCGGCGCAGGTCGGCCAGCGTGACGCGGCCGTCCGCGGCGCAGCGCCCGTGCGGCGGCGGCGACCAGCCCTGCCGCGTGTGCAGGCCGGGCCCGATGGCGACGGCGTCCTCGACCGTGTCGGCGGCGAAGTACTCGCTGCGCACCACCACGACCGGCACCTGGGCGGCGCGCGCCGCGGCCACGCCGCCGGGCGAGTCCTCGATCGCCAGCGCCTCGGGCGGCCGCAGCCGCAAGGCCGCCAGCGCGCGCAGGTAGACCTCGGGGTCGGGCTTCTTCGCGGCCACGTCCTCGCCGCACAGCACGAGGTCGAACGGGCCGCAGGGGCTGCCGCCGAAGTGCCGCTTCAGCAGCGCCTGCACGTTGGCGCGGCTGGTGGTGGTGACGACGGCCTGGGCCAGGCCCGCGGCCGCCGCCTCCTCGATCAGCTCGCGCACGCCCGGGCGCAGCGGCACCGCGCCGGCGCGCACGAGCTCGGCATAGGCGGCGTTCTTGCGCCGGTGCAGCTCGCGCGCCAACGCTTCGCGCTCGACCGCCAGGGCCGGCGCGTCGGCGCGCCCGGCCATGTCGGCCAGCAGCCGCTCGCGGCCGCCGGTGACGCGTAAGAGCGTCCCGTAGTGCGCTGCGCTCCAGCGCCACGGCAGCTGCATCGCCTCGAACGCCTGGTTGAAGGCAACGCGGTGGCCGTCGCGCTCGCTCTCGGCCAGCGTGCCGTCCACATCCCACAGCAAGGCGCGCAGCATGGTTCGGCCCCGTGGCGGGTGAGCTTCTCAGCTCAAGGCGCCGGCGGCGGCGGCGGCCGGCGCCGCCGAGGCGGCGGGATCGGCATGCGCCGGGCTCGCCACGGCACCGAGCGCCGCACCGCGCCGCAGGTGCGCGCGCACGAGCGCCGCCAGCGCCTCGGCCGTCAGGCCGAAGTGGCGGTACAGCTCGGGCCCGGGCGCCGATTCGCCGAAGCGGTCGACGCCGAGCGCGGCCACGCACCCGTACTGCCCCCACCAGCGCGAGACGCCGGCCTCGATGCCGAAGCGCGGCAGCGCCGGCGGCAGCACCGCGTTGCGCCACGCCGCGTCCTGGCGGTCGAAGACGGTGCTCGACGGCAGCGACACCACGCGCACCGGCAAGCCCTCGGCGTCGAGCAGGCGCTGCGCCTCGACGGCCAGCGGCGCCTCGGAGCCGGTGGCCAGCAGCACCGCTTGCGCGGCCGGTCGGTCGGCCAGCACGTAGCCGCCGCGGCGGATCGCGGCGACCTGTGCCGCGCCACGCGGCTGCTGCGGCACGTTCTGGCGCGACAGCAGCAGCGCGCTCGGCCGGTCGGCCGCCGCCAGCGCCTCGGACCACGCCACCGCCGTCTCCGTGAAGTCGCACGGGCGCCAGACCTCCAGGCCGGGGATCAGGCGCAGGCTCGCGGCGTGCTCCACCGCCTGGTGCGTGGGGCCGTCTTCGCCCAGGCCGATGGAGTCGTGCGTGAAGACATGCACCACGCGCTGCTTCATCAGCGCGGCCATGCGGATGGCGTTGCGGCTGTAGTCGCTGAAGGTGAGGAAGGTGCCGCCGTAGGGGATGAGGCCGCCGTGCAGCGCGACGCCGTTCATCACCGCGGCCATGCCGAACTCGCGCACGCCGTAGTGGACGTGGCGGCCGGCGCAGCCGGGGAAGTCGGTGAGGTTGCTGCCGGTCAGGTCGGCGCTGCCGCCCAGCAGGGCCGGCAACTGCGGCGCCAGCGCCGCCAGCACCTTCTGCGAAGCCTTGCGGGTGGCCATCGCCTCGCCGCTGGCGGCGCTCTGCGCGAGCAGCGCCGCCACGTCGTCGGCGAACGACGCCGGCAGCTTGCCGGCGACGCGGCGCTCGAACTCGGCGGCCAGCTCGGGGAAGGCGCGCCGATAGGCAGCGAGCTTCTCGTTCCACCGCGCCTGGCGCGCCGAGCCGCAGCCCCTGGCGTCCCAGCGCGCGGCGATGTCTGCCGGGATCTCGAACGGCGCATGCGGCCAGCCGATCGCAGCGCGCGTGGCCGCCACCTCGGCCGCGCCGAGCGGCTCGCCGTGCGCCTTGGCCGTGCCGGCGCGGGCCGGTGAGCCACGGCCGATGGTGGTGCGGCAGGCGATGAGGGTCGGCCCCGCGTTCGCCTGCGCCTGTGCGCCTTCCTTGGCCTGCGCGATCGCCGCGGCCACCGCGTCGATGTCGTGCCCGTCCACCGGCGGCGGCACGTTCCAGCCGTAGGCACGGAAGCGCGCCGCGGTGTCGTCGCCGAACCAGCCGGCCACCGGGCCGTCGATGCTGATGCCGTTGTCGTCGTACAGCACGATGAGCCTGGACAAGCCCAGCACGCCGGCCAGCGAGCACGCTTCGTGGCTCACGCCTTCCATGAGGCAGCCGTCGCCGACGAAGACGTAGGTGTGGTGCTCGACGATGGCGTGCCCGGGCCGGTTGAAGTGCTCGCCGAGCCGCTTCTCGGCCAGCGCCATGCCCACCGCGTTGGCCAGGCCCTGGCCGAGCGGGCCGGTGGTCGTCTCGACGCCCGGTGTGACGCCGACCTCCGGGTGCCCCGGTGTCAGGCTGTGCAGCTGACGGAAGCGCCTGAGTTCCTCGATCGGCAGCGCGTAGCCGCTCAAGTGCAGCAACGCGTAGAGCAGCATCGATGCGTGGCCGTTGCTGAGAACGAAGCGATCGCGGTCGGGCCAGTGAGGGTCGGCGGGGTTGTGCTTCAGGTGCCGGTGCCACAGCGCCACGGCCATCTCGGCCATGCCCATCGGCGCGCCGGGGTGGCCGCTGTTGGCAGCCTGCACGGCGTCCATGGCCAGCGCACGCAGGGCGTTGGCGAGCGCGTTGTCGAATCGGGGGTGGCCGCGCAGCACGCGGTCGGTGGAGTGGGAAGCCATGCGGATTGCGTCCTTGGAGGGGAAGGTCAGAGGGCGCCGAGCGCGCGCTTCTGCCGCTCCACCATGC
>JAEUPF010000068.1 GCA_016790425.1 Rubrivivax sp. | reverse complement strand
CATCCAGGTGCTGTGCCGCCGGCGCAAGAACAACCCGCTGCTGGTGGGCGAGGCCGGCGTCGGCAAGACCGCGATCGCCGAGGGCCTGGCCTGGCGCATCACCGAGAAGGACGTGCCCGAGGTGCTGGCCGAGAGCACGGTCTACGCGCTCGACATGGGCGCGCTGCTGGCCGGCACCAAGTACCGCGGCGACTTCGAGCAGCGCCTGAAGGGCGTGCTCAAGCAGCTCAAGGACCAGCCGCACGCGATCCTCTTCATCGACGAGATCCACACCCTCATCGGCGCCGGCGCCGCCAGCGGCGGCACGCTCGACGCGAGCAACCTCCTGAAGCCGGCGCTGGGCAGCGGCCAGCTCAAGTGCATCGGCGCCACCACCTTCACCGAGTACCGCGGCATCTTCGAGAAGGACGCGGCCCTGTCGCGGCGCTTCCAGAAGATCGACGTGATCGAGCCCTCGGTGGAGCAGACGGTCGAGATCCTGAAGGGCCTGAAGACGCGCTTCGAGGACCACCACCAGGTGAAGTACGCGGTCGGTGCGCTGCAGGCCGCCGCCGAGCTGGCGGCCAAGTACATCAACGACCGCCACCTGCCCGACAAGGCCATCGACGTCATCGACGAGGCGGGCGCTGCGCAGCGCATCCTGCCGCAGACCAAGCGCAAGAAGACCATCACCCGCAGCGAGGTCGAGGAGATCGTCGCCAAGATCGCGCGCATCCCGCCGGCTTCCGTTTCCAGCGACGACCGCGACAAGCTGAAGACGCTCGAACGCGACCTGAAGAGCGTGGTCTTCGGCCAGGACCCGGCCATCGAAGCGCTTGCCGCGGCGATCAAGATGGCGCGCTCGGGCCTGGGCAAGCCCGAGAAGCCGATCGGCAGCTTCCTGTTCAGCGGCCCCACCGGCGTCGGCAAGACCGAGGTCGCCAAGCAGCTGGCGTACATCCTCGGCATCGACCTCATCCGCTTCGACATGAGCGAGTACATGGAGCGCCATGCGGTCAGCCGCCTCATCGGCGCGCCGCCGGGCTACGTGGGCTTCGACCAGGGCGGCCTGCTCACCGAGGCCATCAGCAAGAAGCCGCACGCGGTGCTGCTGCTCGACGAGATCGAGAAGGCGCACCCGGACGTCTTCAACGTGCTGCTGCAGGTGATGGACCACGGCACGCTGACCGACAACAACGGGCGCAAGGCCGATTTCCGCAACGTGATCATCATCATGACCACGAACGCGGGCGCCGAGACGATGAACAAGGCGACCATCGGCTTCACGAACAAGCGCGAGCAGGGCGACGAGATGGCCGACATCAAGCGGCTGTTCACGCCCGAGTTCCGCAACCGGCTCGACGCGACGGTCAGCTTCAAGGCGCTGGACGAAGAGATCATCCTGCGCGTGGTCGACAAGTTCCTGCTGCAGCTCGAAGGCCAGCTCGCCGAGAAGAAGGTCGAGGTCACCTTCACCGACAACCTGCGCCGCCACCTCGCCAAGAAGGGCTTCGACCCGCTGATGGGCGCGCGCCCGATGCAGCGTCTGATTCAGGACATGATCCGCCGCGCGCTGGCGGACGAACTGCTCTTCGGCCGCCTCGTCGACGGTGGCCGCCTGACGGTGGACATCGACGACAAGGAAGCGGTGACGCTGGACATCCAGCCGCCGCGCAAGAGCGACAAGCCGAAGGCCGAAGCGACGCCGGCCTGAGGTGCTGCGCCCTCTCCCGCTCAGCGGGGGAGGGTCATCCGGCCACCGGCGCGCAGGCGCGCGGGTCCTGCAGATAAAGCCGCTGCAGCAGCCGATACACGGCCTCGTGTTCCGCCGCAAGCCCGTGCGGGTGGACGAAGAACGCCTCGCTGGCGACGGCGAAGAACTCGTCGATGCCGCTGGCGGCATAGGGGTCGAGCCAGGTGTCCTCGCCGGCGTCGACGCGCCGCGCGAACGCCTCGAACTGCGGCTCGAGGACCGACAGCCATTCGCGCCGGTTCAGCCCGGGCGGCAGCAGCGGTACGCCGTCGGAGAGCCCGTCGGCAAGGTCGAGCACATGTGCGAACTCGTGCACCACGACGTTGTAGCCGGGCGAGGACGCGCGTCCCGCTTCACGCACGTCGCGCCACGAGAGCATCACCGGCCCGCCGCGCACCGCCTCGCCGGCCAGCGTCTCGTCGTACTCGTGCACGAGGCCGTCGTCGTCGTGCACCTGCCGTCGCGCCACCACCTGGTCGGGGTGCACGACGATGCCGACGAAGCCGTCGTAGCGCGCCAGGCCCAGCTTCAGCACCGGCAGCACCGCCTGCGCGGCGATGCTGACGACGATGGCGTTGGTCAGCCGCAGCTCGCCGGCGGCGCTGAACTCCTTGCGGTCGAGGAAGAGGCTGGTCAGCCGGCGCAGTTCCTGCTGCTCGGCCTCGCTGCGCCAGCGCAGGAACGGGAAGCGCACCAGCGTGCGCTTCCACAGGTCGTCGGGAATCGCACGGCGGCGCAGCGCCGCTTCCTCGCGCGAGCGCTGCCAGGTGCGCCACAGCGCATTCAGCATGCCGCGGCGAGGCCGGCCGGCGGCACGCGCGTGAAGCCGCCGGCGTCCAGGCGCAGCACTTCGGCGCGGGCGGCGGCATCGAGATCCCAGTCGGACAGCACGTGCCGCTCGAAGCCCCCGGGCCACGCCTCGGAGCCGGGGCGATGCGTGTGGCCGTGCACGAGGGTGGCGGCGTTCGCAGCACGCAGCCAGGCCGTCGCCTCGGTGCGGTCGGCATCGGCGGCCAGCGCGCCGTCGAACTGCCGGCGCATCTGGCTGGCGTGGCTCGCCTGGCGGATCTCGCGCGCCATCGCCAGCCGTTGCGGCAGCGGCCTGGCGAGGAAGCTGCGCTGCCAGGCCGCATCGCGCACCTGGGCGCGAAACGCCTGGTAGTCGCGGTCGGCCAGGCACAACGCATCGCCGTGCGACAGCAGCACGCGCCGGCCGAAGGCCACCAGCAGCGTCGGGTCGGGCAGTGCGTGCGCGTGGCACGCGGCAAGCAGGCTGCTGCCGATGAGGAAATCGCGGTTGCCCGTCATCACCGCCAGGTGCAGCCGCCGCCCCGCCCGGGCCAGCAGATCGATGCAGCGCGCCGCGAAGGGCTGGCTGCGCGCGTCATCGCCCACCCAGAGCTCGAACAGGTCGCCGAGGATGAACACCGCGTCCGCGCCGGTCGCGTCCAGGTGCGCGGCGAGGGCCGCGAAGGTGCGCGGCATCGCCTCCGACAAGTGAAGGTCGGAGATGAAGTCGATCGAGCGCCAGGTGGCCGGCGCCGTGAACACCGGGGGCGCCGGCAGCGCTGCGGCCGTGGCAACCGTGCCCGGCGCGCCGGCGGGCATCAGGCCACCTCGGTGGCCCGCTCGATGCGCACCTCCTGCAGCGGCACGTCGTCGTGGTAGCCCTTGCGCCCGGTGGCCACGCCCTCGATCTTGTCGACGACATCGGTCCCCTCGACGACCCGCCCGAACACGGCGTAGCCCCACCCTTGCGGGTTCTCGCCCTTGTGGTCGAGGAACGCGTTGTCGACGGTGTTGATGAAGAACTGCGCCGTTGCCGAATGCGGGTCGTTGGTGCGCGCCATCGCCAGCGTGTAGCGCTTGTTCTTCAGGCCGTTGTTGGCTTCGTTGCGCACCGGCGCCTGGGTGGGCTTCTGCTTCATGTCCGGCGTGAAGCCGCCGCCTTGCGCCATGAAGCCCTTGATGACGCGGTGGAACACCGTGCCGTCGTAGTGCCCGGCGTTGACGTAGGCGAGGAAGTTGGCGGTCGACAGCGGCGCGTGCTCGGCATCGAGTTCGACGGTCATCGTGCCGAGGGAGGTTTCGAGGCGGACTTTCTTCGCGGCGGCTGCCATGTCACTTCTCCACGCTGGCCTTGTTGATGAGCACCGGCTTGACCGGCACGTTCTGGTGCCCGCCGGCGTTGCCGGTCGGCACCGCGGCGATCTTGTCGACAACCTCCATGCCCGAGACGACCTTGCCGAACACCGCGTAGCCGTTGCCGTCGCGCGCGTTGGGCTGGTCGAGGAAGGCGTTGTTGACGAGGTTGATGAAGAACTGCGCCGTGGCCGAGTTGGGGTCCATCGTGCGCGCCATCGCCAGCGTGCCGCGCGCGTTGGCAAGGCCGTTGCGGCTTTCAAGCGGGATCGGCGCCAGCGTCTTCTTCTCGCCCATGTCCGGCTTCATGCCCCCACCCTGAACCATGAAGCCGGGGATGACACGGTGGAAGATGGTGCCGTCGTAGTGCCCCGACTTCACGTAGCCGAGGAAGTTGGCCACCGTCTTGGGGGCCTTGGCGGCGTCGAGCTCGACGACGATGTCGCCTTCGCTGGTGGCCAGGCGCACCTTCTGCGCCAAGGCTGGTCCGGCGGCGAGCGCCAGCGCGGCGGCGGTGGTGATGATGAGCGATCGGATCAAGGCGTGTTTCTCCCGGGAAGTGATCGAAGGGTGGGGCGGCCGGTGGCTCGGCGGGTGGGCTGGCGGTGGAGGGGGCTGGCGAGTCTATTGCAGCGTCGCCGCGGCCCGCGTTCGCCGGCGCCGCCGCCTCGGATCAGGTCGGGGTCTTGCCCGGCGCCGGCGATTCGTCGTAGGCGGTGGCCAAGTGCATGAAGGCCGCGTCGACATACCCTTCGGCCCACGGCTTGCCGGCGCCGAAGCCGAGCGCCTGCCACAGCGCGCCGTAGGTCTGCCACAGCACGGCGGGGTCGTCGCCGGCCGGGGCGATGTGCGCCAGCGTGGCCGGGTCGAGCTGCTCGGCGAGCTGCTGGCAAGTGCTCTCGAATGCCGCCAGGATGCGCTGCGTGTGCTGCCCCAGTTCGCCATGCGCGCGCACGACCATCGCCTCGGCTGCGCTGCCTGCGGCCAGCAGCGTGGCCACTGCGTCCTGCGGTCCCGCCGCGCGCCGCAGGGGCGCCGTGGCCGAGCTGCCGAGGTCCGCGCTGGCGCGGCTGCCCAGTTCGCGCATCTGGCGCGATTGCAGAGCCAGCTGATGGTGCAGCGCGAACATCGACACGCGCAGCAGCCGCGCGACGCGGTGCGCCGCTTCGGCCGGGTGGCCACCGGCCAGCGCCTCGGGTGCGACGCCCAGGCCGGCGGCCAGCGCGCGCAGCATCTCGCCGGCCGCATCGGGCACGGCCGGCGGCACGGCAGCCGGGGAGGCGGTGTCTTCGAACGTCGAGGGTCCGGCATCGGGCCGCACGTTGGGGACCGTCGCGAAGACCGAGCTCTGCGCTTCGGTGGAGGTGTCGAGCCACGGCTTGCTGATGCGCGTGAAGCCCGAGCTCATGTCCAGGCTCGGGGCCGGACCCAGCGCCTCGGCCTGCTGCCAGTCGGTTCCGACCGCGGCAGCGGGGTCGCCGCCGCGCGGGCGCAGGCGCGTGCGCGCCAGCGCGGCCGGCGGCGCAGCCAGGTCGGCGTCCGCCGCATGGGCCACCTCGACGAGGTAGCTGCCGAAGGCGATGCGGTCGCCGTGCCTGAGCACGTGGTCGCCGGCGAGGCGCTTGCGCGAGCCGTTGACGAACGTGCCGTTGGTCGACAGGTCGCGCAGCACAGGCTGGCCGTTGGCCTGCACGATCTCGCAGTGGCGCGCCGACAGCGCCAGCTCGCGGTCGGGGATCGGCCAGTCGCACTTGGGGTCGCGGCCGATCACGAAGCGCACGTGCCGCGGCGACACCTGAGCCAGCGTCCGCACGCCGGCAGCGCGTTCGAGTCCTCGCACCAGCTTGAGCAGCAGCATCGCTTCGCGGGCCTGCGTCGCCGGGCGGTCTAGCGGGGAAGCGGCGCGCCGGCCAGCAGCGCGCGGGCGCCTTCCAGGCGGCGAAGCAGCTGCGGCTCCGCCGGGCCGCCGGCGACCACCTGTTCCCACGCCTGCACCGCGAGCATCAGGTGCACGAGGCCGAGATTGGCACGGGCGACGCGGTACGAGGGATCGTTGCGCAACGCCGTCTCCAGCGCCTGCCTCGCCGGTTCGAGGCGGCCGGCGCGCACGTGCAGCAGCGCGATGTTGTTGAACGGGTCGGGCAGCTCGGGGTGGTCTTGCGTCATGCGCTCGAACCAGGCCAGCGCCTGCGCATCGCGCTGCAGATCCATCAGCGCCACGCCGTGCAGGAATCGCAGCTCGGCGTCGATGCTCGAAGCGGTGCCGTTGGAAGGCGTTGCCGGTGCTGTGCCGTTGCCCTCGCGCGCCTGCAGCCGCTCCAGCGCCGCCTGCGCCTGGCCGCGCGCCAGCAAGTCCTGCACCGCGCGCACTTCATCGCCGCCGGCGCCGGGGCCTGCCGCCACGGCCGCGAACGCGCTCGCCGCCAATGCAAGCACCGCCGTGAACCGGCACGCCCGGCGTAGCGAAGAGCGTTGCACTCGGCGTGGCATACTGGATTTCATTCTATCGACGCCGTCGGGCGCCGCGCCGGTGGGTCCGCTTCGCGCAGCGGCCGCCGGTACGCTGCGGCCGCCCACGCTGCCCATGGCGCTACGCATCCACAACACGCTGACCCGGCGGGTCGAGCCTTTCTCGCCGCTGCAACCCGGCCACGTGCGCATGTACGTGTGCGGCATCACCGTGTACGACCTGTGCCACCTGGGCCACGCACGCATGATGCTGGCCTTCGACGTGGTCTACCGCTGGCTGCTGGCCAGCGGCTGGCGCGTCACCTACGCGCGCAACATCACCGACATCGACGACAAGATCATCCGCCGCGCCCTCGAACGCGGCGTATCGATCCGCGCCCTCACCGACGAGATGATCGCCGCGATGCACCGCGATCTCGGCGCGCTGAAGCTGCTGCGCCCGACGCACGAGCCCCGCGCCACCGAGTACGTGCCGCAGATGCTGGCGCTGATCGGCAAGCTGGAGGCCAAGGGCCTGGCCTATCGCGTGAACCGCGAAGGGGGCGGCGACGTGAACTACTCGGTGCGCCGCTTCCCCGGCTACGGCAAGCTCTCGGGCAAGAGCATCGACGAGCTGCGCGCCGGTGAGCGCGTGGCGGTGCCCGGCGACAAGGAGGACCCGCTCGACTTCGTGCTGTGGAAGGCCGCCAAGGCCGAGGAGCCGGCCGACGCCAAGTGGGACAGTCCCTACGGCCCCGGCCGCCCCGGCTGGCACATCGAGTGCTCGGCGATGAGCGGCGCGCTGCTGGGCGAGCCGTTCGACATCCACGGCGGCGGCATGGACCTCACGTTCCCTCACCACGAGAACGAGATCGCCCAGAGCGAGGGCGCCAGCGGCGCCCTGTTCGCCAGGACCTGGGTGCACAACGGCTTCCTCAACATCGACGACGAGAAGATGTCCAAGTCGCTGGGCAACTTCTTCACCATCGAGGAGGTGCTGAAGAAGTTCGACGGCGAGGCGATCCGCTTCTTCATGCTGCGCACGCACTACCGCAGCCCGTTCAACTTCAGCGACACGCTGCTGGACGAGGCGCGCACGGCGTTGCGCCGGCTGTACACCGCGCTGGACGCGGCGGGCCCCTTCGGCGACCTTGCGGCCATCGACTGGACCGAGCCGCGCGCCGCGGCGTTCCGCGCTGCGATGGACGACGACTTCAACACTCCCGGCGCGCTGGCGGTGCTGTTCGAGCTGGCCGCCGCCGTCAATCGCGGCGAGCGCGCCGCGGCGCCGCTCTTGAAGGCGCTGGGCGGCGTGCTCGGCATCCTTGGCGAGCAGCCGCGTGCGTACCTGCAGGGCGCGCAGGGTGCCGGCGCCGGCATGCCGGACGAGGCGGCCATCGCGGCGCGCATCGCCGAGCGCGCCGCGGCAAAGAAGGGGCGCGACTTTGCGCTCGCCGACCGCATCCGCGACGAACTCGCCGCCCAGGGCATCGTGCTCAAGGATTCGCCCCAGGGAACGACCTGGGTGCGCGCCTGAACCATGGCGCAGCGCAAGCCCGCGCCGGCCCCGGCGCCGCCACCCGCACCGGCGCCGGCGGCCCCGAAGAAGACGCGCGAGAGCCGCGACAGCCGCGCCAACGGCGCCGCCGCTGCGGTGGTGACGCCGCAGTACTGGGACGACGCCTGCCGCCACTTGACGCGGCGCGACCGCGTGCTCAAGCGGCTGATCCCCAGGTTCGGCGAAGCGCGGCTGGTGAGCCGCGGCGACGCCTTCACGACGCTGGCGCGCTCGATCGTCGGGCAGCAGATCTCGGTGAAGGCGGCGCAGTCGGTCTGGGACCGCTTCGCGGCGTCGGTCGGCGGCCCGCGCACGCACCTGGCGCCGCGCAGGGTGTGCGCCTTGTCGCCGGCCGCGATGCGCGAGGCGGGCCTGTCGGCGCGCAAGTGCGAATACCTGCTCGACCTGGCCGGCCACTTCGAGGGAGGCCGCGTGCACGTGGCCGACTGGGCGGCCATGGACGACGAGGCCATCATCGCCGAGCTCGTCGCCATCCGCGGCATCGGCCGCTGGACGGCAGAGATGTTCCTCATCTTCCACCTGATGCGCCCGGACGTGCTGCCGCTGGACGACCTCGGGCTGCTCAAGGGCATCAGCGTCAACTACTTCAGCGGCGAGCCGGTCTCGCGCGCCGAGGCGCGCGAGGTGGGCGAGGCCTGGATGCCCTTCCGCTCGGTGGCCACTTGGTATATTTGGCGCAGCCTCGATCCTCTGCCCGTCGAGTACTGACGCCGCGTCTTGCCGATGCTTCGCGGGTCGATGCCCCGGGCCCCCCGATGACCAAACGCCACTTCCTCGAGTTCGAGCAGTCGATCGCCGAGCTCGAATCCAAGATCGACGAGCTGCGCTACGTGCAGAACGAGTCGGCGGTGGACATCTCCGAGGAGATCGAGCGGCTGTCGCAGAAGAGCCAGCTGCTCACCAAGGACATCTACTCGAACCTGACGCCGTGGCAGGTGACGCAGATCGCTCGCCACCCGCAGCGGCCGTACACGCTGGACTACGTCGGCCAGATCTTCACCGACTTCCACGAGCTGCACGGCGACCGCCATTTCGCCGACGACCTGTCCATCGTCGGCGGCGTGGCGCGCTTCAACGGCAGCGCCTGCATGGTGCTGGGCCATCAGAAGGGGCGCGACACGAAGGAGCGCACGCTGCGCAACTTCGGCATGAGCCGGCCCGAGGGCTACCGCAAGGCGCTGCGCCTGATGCAGCTGGCCGAGAAGTTCCGCCTGCCGGTGTTCACCTTCGTCGACACGCCCGGCGCCTACCCAGGCATCGGCGCCGAGGAGCGCGGCCAGAGCGAGGCGATCGGCCGCAACATCTTCGAGATGAGCAAGCTCGAGGTGCCGATCATCACCACCATCATCGGCGAGGGCGGCTCGGGCGGCGCGCTGGCCATCAGCGTCGCCGACCAGGTGCTGATGCTGCAGTTCGCCGTCTACTCGGTGATCTCGCCCGAAGGTTGTGCGTCGATCCTGTGGAAGACCGCCGAGCGCGCCAACGAAGCGGCCGAGGCGCTGGGCATCACCGCGCATCGCCTGAAAGCGCTGGGCGTCATCGACAAGATCGTCAACGAGCCGGTGGGCGGCGCGCACCGCGACATGCCGTGGATGGCCGCGCAGCTCAAGCGCGCGCTGGGCGACGCACTGCGCCAGGTGGCCGACCTCAAGCCCAAGGACCTGCTGCAGCGCCGCTACGACCGGCTGCGCGCCTACGGGCGCTTCGCCGACAGCACGGAGCGCTGAAGCGCTCCGGCGCGGCACGAAGTTCCACCGTGAACCGCACCGTGGCTGTCGCCGCCAGCGGCGGCCGCGACTCGACGGCGTTGCTGCATGCAACGGCGCGCCAGGCGTCGGCGCTCGGCCTGCAAGTCATCGCGCTGCACGTGCACCATGGCCTGATGCAGCAGGCCGATGCCTGGGCCGCGCAAGTGCGCAGCCAGGCCCGCCGCTGGCGCGCCGGCTTCGCC
>JAEUPF010000023.1 GCA_016790425.1 Rubrivivax sp. | reverse complement strand
GCTGGCCATCACCACGCCCAGGCGCAGCGCCGAGCTGCCCGACGTGCCGACGCTCGCCGAGCAGGGCGTGACGGGCGCCGACATCCAGACCTGGTACGCGATGTACGTGACCGCCGGCACGCCAAAGGCGGCCGTCGACCGCCTGGCCGCCGAGCTGACCGCGGCGCTGAAGCTGCCCGACGTGGCGGCGCGCATCAAGGGCCTGGGCGGCGAGATCCAGCTGATGAGCCCGGAGCAGTTCGCCGAGATGAACAAGGCCGAGTTCGAGCGCTACGGCAAGCTCGTGCGCGAGGCCGGCATCAAGGCCGAGGGCCAATGACCATGGGCCGGCCACGCATCGCCTTCCTGCTCGGCGACGTCGGCGGCGTCGGCCCCGAGATGGGCGTGAAGCTGCTCGCCGACGCCGTGGTGCGCGCCAGCGCCGAAGTGCTGTTGATCGCCGACCCGGCGGTGCTGGCCGAGGGCGAACGCATCGCCGGCGTGAAGCTGCCGGTGCAGCGGGTGGCTGCCGCCGATGCGCCGCTGCCCGCGGCGCCGAGCGGTGGCGCCCTCGCCTGGCTGGCCGACGACACGCTGCGCGGCGCCGTGCCGCCGCTGGCGCAGTCCACTGCCGAGGCGGGCCGCGCCTCGCTGCGCGCGCTCGAGCGGGCCGCCGCGGCGGCGCGCGCCGGCCACGTGCAGGGCATCGTCTTCGCGCCGCTGAACAAGCACAGCCTGCGCCTGGCGGGCATGACGCACGAGGACGAGCTGCGCTATCTGCAGGAGGCGCTGGCGGTGCGCGGCTTCGTGTGCGAGTTCAACATCACCGGCGCGCTGTGGACTTCGCGCGTCACGTCGCACGTGCCGATCAAGGACGTGGCGCCGCTCATCACGCAGCCGGCCGTGCGCGACGCCGTGCACATCATCGAGCGGGCGCTGAGGCGCGGCGGCGTCGCCCGGCCGCGCATCGCCGTCACCGGCCTGAACCCGCACGCCGGCGACGGCGGCAGCATCGGCAGCGAGGAGATCGAGGTCATCGAGCCGGCCGTGCGCGCGCTGCAGGCCGAAGGGCTGGACGCGCGCGGCCCGTTCTCGCCCGACACCGTGTTCATCGCCGCGCGCCGCGGCGACTTCGACGCCGTGGTCTCGATGTACCACGACCAGGGCCAGATCGCGATGAAGCTGATGGGCTTCGAGCGCGGCGTCACGCTGCACGGCGGCCTGCCGGTGCCGGTGACGACGCCCGCCAGCGGCAGCGCCTTCGACATCGCCGGCCAGGGCGTGGCGCGCATCGACGGGCTGCGCGCGGCGTTCGAGCTGGCGGTGCGGATGGCCAGCGCCGGGTAGCTTCCACGCTGGGCTGGATCCAGGCCGAGCCGAGCTTCGCCGCGGCATCGCGCCTGTCGGCGCGCCGCTGCCCGAGGGTACGCCCGTCGGCACCCGTGGTGCCCCATCGTGTATCGTTTCAGGGCCCACACGGGAGGGTTCTTCATGGCCCCATCGGCGCGTCGTCGCTGCCTTGCTGTTGCGTTGCCGGTTGCGCTCGCCGCGTTCACGCCGTTCAGAGCCGAGGCCCAGGCGCCGCTCGCCCAGGCCGAGGCCGTGGCCAAGACGGCGGCCGAAATCAACGCGCAGCTCGCGGCCTTCACGGGGCCTCAGGCCCGTCTCCTCCTGAAGGAGCTCAAGGAGGTGACCGGAGCCGCCGGTGCCTTGGCGCCGTACCTGGGCGCGCTCAACCTCGTCGCGGGTTTCGTCGCCAGCGAACGCTCGCCCGAGCAGGTCATGCTCGACGAGTTCAGGAAGACCAACGAGAAGATCGACGGGCTGTACGGCGCGATCGCGGCTTCGACGGCGCAGATCACAGTCGCGACCGAAGTCGCGCTCGACGACGGCGTGCTCAAGCAGCACGACGCCCTGCTGCGCGGCGTGCGCGACGCGATCCGCAACGCCGCCTTGCCGCTGCCGCCCGGCAGCCTGGCAGGCATGTACGGGACGCGCCAGCTGCAGGAGGTCGCCCAGCAAAGCCAGACCGCGTGCCAGGGGCTGAGCGTGGCATCGAGCCTCTTCGACAACGTTGCGAAGCGGTACCACGGCAACCTCGACAAGATCGCCGCCTACGGTGTGCTGCTGGTGGGCAACATCGCGAGCGCGAAGGACCTGCACCGCCGGCTGTACACGATCCGGCAGGCAAGCGATCCGAGCGATCGCAGGACGATGCAGCAGATCGCGCTGGCCGCAGACGGGGAGCTGCGGGTCTACGACGGGCCGATGAAGGCCTGCAGCGACGCCTACGGCGCGGCGATGAGGAAGTACAGCGGCGCGCAGCAGCGCATCGAATCGTTGCGCGGCTTCCTCGCCGGCGCGCTGAAGAACCAGGCCAACGCCAGTGACCTGCTACGCGTCATCGACCGCCAGTACCCCTACCTGGATTGGTTCGTCCTGCGCTACAGCGGCGAAGTCTCTGGATTCGACAAGCACTACATGCGCGGCGACAACTCGCGCATGACCTGGTACCTGCGTGAAGCGCACGCCGGCGGCGGCAAGTCCAGCTTCATCGTCGTGTACGCGGAGAGGACGAGGGACGGCAAGAAGCTCTATCCGACCGATGCCTGGACCCAGCCCACGTTCCCGGCCGTCGTCAACGGCGTCTCCGTTCCGTCGATCTGCGGGTCGATGGTTCAACTCGTGGCCGACGGCAGCGAGGGAATGGACCGAGGCGTCGCCACGGCCATACCCGTGAAGCGCGAGCCCGACGTGCAGGGCTATCCGGGCCTGGGCATGTACGCCAAGTTCTTCGGCGCCATCCATTGTCCGCTCGACCAGCTGGCGGGCTTCTGGATCGCCGAGCGGGCCAACGCTGTCGTGAACCCCCATTGGGGTCCGCTGAACGGCTACCTGCGTGGAGGTACCAGCGAGCCCGAAGTCGCCTTCACGGGGAAGGCGAAGGACTCCCTTGTGTACCTGCCGGGCAAGCTGTACTTCGTGCTCAGCGTTCCCCGGCCGCTCTGAGCGGACCGGTCATCAGTCTGTGATCGTGCGGCCGGCGAGTCGCCCGCTCCAGGCGCCGCGGTCATGGCTCCCCATGACCGACCGCTCGAGGGTGCCAGCGATGATCTTCAGTCCCTGGGCACCGCAGGCCGGCCAGTGCTGCATGAGCCCTGACGCTGGACGGGGCGGGCGGGAGGGCTGCCTCGTGAGGGCCGGCCGGCGATCTCTCGCCATCCCTCGCAGGCAGCAGAATCCCGTCGCAAGCCCTCCATGAGCGAATCCCCCTCCCACCTCGCCCGCATCGCCGGCCTGCGCGCCGGCGGCCACGGCAAGCATGTCAGCGCGGCCGAGGCGATGGCGCTGGTGCGCGACGGCGACACGGTGGCCACCAGCGGTTTCGTCGGCATCGGCTTCGCCGAGGGGCTGGCGGTGGCGCTGGAGCAGCGGTTTCTCGAAAGCGGCGCACCGCGCGGCCTGACGCTCGTCTACGCCGCCGGCCAGGGCGACGGCAAGGCGCGCGGCCTCAACCACTTCGGGCACGAGGGGCTGGTGGCGCGCGTCATCGGCGGCCACTGGGGGCTGGTGCCGGCGCTCGGCGCGCTGGCGGTCGAGAACAAGATCGACGCCTGGAACCTGCCGCAGGGCGTGATCTCGCACCTGTTCCGCGACATCGCGGCCGGCAAGCCGGGGCACCTGTCGAAGGTGGGCCTGGGCACCTTCGTCGACCCGCGCCACGGCGGCGGCTGCATCAACGCGCGCACTTCGGCGCTGGGGGCCGATCAGCAGCGCGTGCGGCTGATGGAGCTGGACGGCGAGGCGTTCCTCTTCTACAAGGCCTTCCCCATCGACGTGGCGCTGATCCGCGCCACCACCGCCGACCCCGACGGCAACCTGACGATGGAGCGCGAGGCGCTGACGCTCGAGTCGCTGGCCATCGCGATGGCGGCGCGCAACTCCGGCGGCATCGTCATCGCGCAGGTCGAGCGGCTGGCCGAGGCGCACTCGCTGCCGGCGCGGCAGGTGAAGGTGCCGGGCGTGCTGGTCGACTGCGTGGTGGTGGCCGAGCGCGCCGAACACCACTGGCAGACCTTCGCCGAGCCGTACAGCGCGGCGTTTGCCGGCGAGCTGCGCGTGCCGGCGGCGCACATGGCGCCCATGCACGCCGGCAAGCGCAAGGTCATCGCGCGCCGCGCGGCGCTGGAGTTGAGGCCCAACGCGGTGGTCAACCTCGGCATCGGCATGCCCGAGGGCGTGGCCGCGGTGGCCGCGGAAGAGCAGGTCATCGACCTCATCACGCTGACGGCCGAGCCGGGCGTCATCGGCGGCATTCCCGCCGGGGGCCTCAACTTCGGCGCCGCGGTCAACACGCAGGCGGTGATCGACCAGCCCTACCAGTTCGACTTCTACGACGGCGGCGGCCTCGACCTCGCCTTCCTCGGCCTGGCGCAGCTCGACGCCGAGGGCAACGTCAACGTCAGCAAGTTCGGCCGCCGGCTCGCCGGCGCCGGCGGCTTCATCAACATCAGCCAGAACGCCAAGCGCGTGGTGTTCGTCGGCAGCTTCGAGGCCGACGGCGAACCCAAGCTCGTGCCCGCCGTCGAGCACCGCACCTTCAGCGGCCGCGAGGCCTGGCGGCGGCAACAGAGCGCGAAGCAGGGCGTGCTCTTCGTCACCGACCGCGCGGTGTTCGGCCTGCACCCGCGCGGCGTGGAGCTGCTGGAGATCGCGCCCGGGCTCGACCTCGAGCGCGACGTGCTGGCGCGCATGGGCTTCGCGCCGGTGATCGAGCGGCCGCCGCGCGTGATGGACGAAGCCATCTTCGCCGAGGGCCCGATGGGCCTGCGCGCGCGCTTGCTGCTGCTGCCGCTGGCCGAGCGCTTCACCTACGACGCGGCGAGCCGCACCTTCCACGTCAACTTCGAGCGCCTGACGATCCGCACGCGCGAGGACATCGAGGCGGTGCGGCGCGAGATCGAGGGCCGCCTGGTGCCGCTCGGGCACAAGGTGTTCGGCGTCGTCAACTACGACCACTTCGTGCTCGACCCCGAGGTGCAGGACGACTGGGCGGCGATGGTGCGCGAGCTCGTCGACCGCCACTACCTGGCCGTCACGCGCTACACGACCAGCGGCTTCCTGCGCAGCAAGCTCGGCCCCGCGCTGGCGGCGCGCGGCGTGGCGCCGCACATCTTCGAGACGGCCGACGAGGCGCGGGAGGCGCTGCCGCCGCGCGGCGGCTGAAGCGAACGCCTCGCCGCGCGCGGCTCTTCAGCGCGCCACCGGCGGCCTCGGCTCGGGCACGCGGTTCTTCACCGGCGGGATCGTGCGCAGGTAGGTGTAGACCGCCTCCAGGTCGGCGTCGGTGAGGTTGTTGTAGACGGGGATCGGCATCGGCGGCAGGATGTCGCGGCCGCGCCCGGTGCGCTTGCCGGTGCGGATGGTCTGCATGAAGTCGCGCAGCGTCCAGCGGCCCAGGCCCGTGTCCGGGTCGGGCGTGAGGTTGGCCGTGAAGCTCGTGCCCCAGGGCCCCGCGAACGACGTGTTCGTGACGCCGGTGGCGACGAGCCACGGTTCTTGCAGCACCGGGGCCGGCGGCATCTGCAGCTGCTCGGGGTGGCCGGAGAGCGCGCGGCTCATGTCCGGCTCGGGCCCCTTGGGGCCCATGTGCCACGGCGTGTGGCAGTCGTGGCAGCCGGCGGTGCTGACGATGTACTTGCCGCGCGCGGCCTTGGCCTCGGCCGAAGGCTTGCCCGGCGCTTCGGCGGCATCGGCCGCCTGCGCGAACAGCACCGCGCAGGCGGAGGCGATGGCCAGGGCGGAAGTGGCGGCGGCGCGGCGCGCGGCGTGCGAGCGGGACTTGGGTTTCATGGTCGGTCCTTCCTTTCAGGGTTGGCGGTGGGGGGCGGGGGAACGACGGCCGCTGACGACTCGTGCGTGATCCAGCGCCGCAGGAGCGCCAGGCCGTCGGGGTCCGGCACGACAGTGCCGATCGGGGGCATCTGCAGCCGCGGCTCACGCGCGGCCATGCGCTGCACGATCACGCTGCGCGAAGGGTCGCCGGGCGCGATGAGCAGGTCCGGTGCCGCGGGCGCCGCTTGCGCCGCTTGCGCCGCGGGCGCCGCTTGCGCCAATTGCGGCGCGGCGGGGCCGGGCCTGCGCCAGCGGCTCGCCGCGTTCAGCGTCGAGGCCAGCACTTCGGCGCGGCTGGCCTCGGGGTCGGCCGCGCGCTGCGCCAGCGTCAGCGCCAGCGGCGCCTGGTTGCCGCTGCGGTT